>JABHAA010000030.1 GCA_018674495.1 Rhodospirillaceae bacterium
CCACAGAGACTGGCCGCTGTTAAAGCAGTGGATCCAGAAACAAAATGCTCTATCAGGCGATCTTGTTTATAGTGGCTAAGGCGGCTCTTGCGCATAGGTCCCATGATAACCCCAAAATCATGTTATCTGGGTCAGCCCCTTGTATTTTAGACCGGGCGCCTGCTCGCAGGCGTCACACATCGTTCTTCACGAAACCGGCCTGGCGTTCGATACAGAGATGGTCAATACCGTTGAAAATTCGACGGACAGCGGTGCCGTTTTCTCTGATATCAATGCCAAGGGCCAAGTCCCAGTGCTGGAGCTCGACGACGGCCAGCTCCTTACCGAAGGCTCGGTCATTGTCCAGTACCTTGCCGATAAGGCGCCACAGGCCGGTCTTCTGCCCACCGCCGGGACGGTAGGGCGGGCCCGTGTCCAGGAAGTGCTCAGTTTTGTCGGATCAGAACTGCACAAGCCCTTCGACGCGCTGTTCAATCCGGCGGTCCCTGAAGAGTACAAACGCATCGCCAAGGAGGCCCTTGCCCGAAAATTCAAGTTCCTCGACGCCCGCTTGAGCGGCAGCGACTATATGGCCGGCGACAGCTTCTCCGTCGCCGATCCATATCCCTTTGTCGTCTTCAGCTGGACCAAGTACGCAGACATCGATTTGAGCGAATACAAAAACATCAGCGCCTTTATCGAACGGATCTCGGCCCGCCCGCAAGTTCAGGAAACACTCAAGGCCGAAGGCCTGGTTTAGCCCGCCGCCGAAGATGTGTTCGGTGGCGGCGATTTTTCGGGTCAAATCGCTCTGAGGCGGCTTGTCTTTGGTGTTGGCTGAAAGCAGACCTACCGATATCTCTGCTTAATTTGATCGATATTTCGCCTGTAGTTTTGGGCAACTGAGAGCGCGCAATCGAAAATCCGTTAAAGCGGGCATCGAAGCCGCGCGCGGACCCGTTCCGCCGAGGGGCTACGCCGGTCAGGACCGGCCAACGCTCGCTCAATCTTTAAGATGCGCCACCAAATCATCCACAACGCTAGGATCCGCCAGCGTCGAGATATCGCCCAAATTGCTCGCATCCCCTTCGGCGATCTTGCGCAAAATTCGGCGCATGATTTTGCCGGAGCGCGTCTTTGGTAATCCCGGCGCCCATTGGATGACGTCGGGGCTGGCGATGGGGCCGATTTCTTTGCGCACCCATTGGATAAGCTCGGTGCGCAAATCATCCGAGGGCTCCTCACCGGCCATCAGGGTCACATAGGCGTAAATCCCCTGCCCCTTAATGTCGTGGGGGAAGCCGACGACGGCGGATTCCGATACCTTTGCGTGGGCGACAAGCGCGCCTTCCACTTCCGCCGTACCCATGCGGTGGCCTGATACGTTAATCACGTCATCCACCCGGCCCGTGATCCAGTAATAGCCGTCTTCGTCCCGGCGGCAGCCGTCGCCGGTGGTGAAATTACCGGGATAGGCCGAGAAATAGGTTTCGAGGAAGCGCTTGTGGTCGCGGAACACGGTGCGCATCTGGCCCGGCCATGAATCGGTGATGACCAGGTTGCCTTCGCAGGCGCCGTCCAAAATCTTGCCGTCCCCATCGACAATAGCCGGGGTGATGCCGAAGAAAGGCCGCGTCGCCGAGCCGGGTTTGAGCGCCGTCGCGCCGGGCAATGGCGTGATTAGAATGCCGCCGGTTTCGGTCTGCCACCAAGTGTCCATGACCGGACAGCGGCCATCGCCGCAGACATTGTAATACCACATCCAGGCTTCCGGGTTGATCGGCTCGCCGACCGAGCCCAGCAGGCGCAAGCTTTTGCGCGATGTCTTTTTGACCGGCTCGTCACCCTGTTGCATCAGCGCCCGGATCGCCGTCGGCGCGGTGTAGAGGATGTTAATCTGATGCTTGTCCACCACCTGCCAGATGCGCGACGCGTCCGGCCAGTTGGGTACGCCCTCGAACATGGTGGTGACGGCGCCGTTGGCGAGCGGGCCGTATAATATATAGGAGTGCCCGGTAACCCAGCCCACATCGGCGGCACACCAATAGATGTCGCCGTCGTGGTAATCGAACACATATTGATGGGTCATGGAGGCGTAGACCATATATCCGCCGGTGGTGTGCAACACCCCCTTCGGCTGGCCGGTGGAGCCCGAGGTATAGAGGATGAACAAGGGGTCTTCGGCGTCCATTTCTTCCGGGATGCATTCGGGGTCCGCCGCCGCGCAGGCTTCCTCGTACCAGACGTCGCGGCCGTCTTGCATGTCGATATCGCCGCCGGTGCGCTTGACCACGAAGACGGTCTCCACCGTTGGGCAGCGTTCCAGGGCGGCATCAGTATTGGCTTTCAGCGGGATCGGGCGGCCGCCGCGGACGCCTTCGTCGGCGGTAATGACGCAGTTGGAATCGCAATCAATGATGCGCCCGGCCAGGCTGTCCGGCGAAAAGCCGCCGAACACCACAGAATGAATGGCGCCGATGCGGGCGCAGGCGAGCATGGCGACGGCGGCTTCGGGGATCATCGGCATATAGACCGTGACCCGGTCGCCCTTGCCAATGCCGCGGTCTTTCATGGCGTTGGCGAAGCGGCTGACTTCGGCGTGCAGCTCGCGGTAGGTGATGGTTTTCGAATCTGCCGGATCATCGCCTTCCCAGATGATGGCGGTTTGATCGGCGCGTTTGTCCAGATGCCGGTCGATGCAATTGACCGAGGCGTTGAGGGTGCCGTCGCTGTACCAGCGGATGCGGGCATCGTCGGCAAAGTCCACATCCTTGACGGTTTTATAGGGTTTGATCCAATCGATGCGCTTGCCGTGCTCGCCCCAGAAAGCCTCCGGATCATCGATGGAGGCCTGATACATATCCAGATATGTGTCGTTATCGGCCCAGGCGCGTGCCGCGAAATCGTCGGGTACGGGAAACAAATGACTTTCCGACATGTTAGGACCCCTTCCTCTACCAGTGGCGTAATTTCTTTGCTCGGCGGATTATGGCAAATTCAACGGTCGTTACAAGTTACAGCATGAATATCCGGGTTTCGATGAACACCTCGCCGCCGCGCACATGGGTGGGGACCGAGCGCAAAGGCCGGCCCTTGCAAGGACCGGCGATGCACATGCCGTCTTCGATACTAAACAAAGCGCCGTGGGTGGAGCAGTTGATCAGTTTGCCGTCGGTGGTCAAAAAGCGGTCCGGCAGAATATTGAGGGGGGCGCCGATGTGCGGGCAGCTATTGATATAGATATGAACCTGGGCCCCAAGGCGCACGCCGAACAGCATGTGGCGCTTGCCGAGCACTTCCACATCGAAGCCCTTGGCGGCGCCGTCGGCCATTTCGGCCAGGGCGCAGATCAGGAATTCGGCGGGCTCTTTGGCCATGTGGCCGCCTTTTTTACCGGATTGCCGTCTTCGGATTTGCTGGTGGGGATTTTTGACGAGGTTTTCGATGCGCCCTTGCCAGGCTCCAGACCGGACGGAATGATTTTGTATTCTTTCCAGACGCGTTTTGGAAACGGATCGTCCCGGTTGCGCTCGCCCTCGGCCAAGGCATTTTCCACATAAGGTGTGCCGCGCGCCAGCTCGGCCCAGATGCCGCGTCCCAAATGGCGCAATTCGGCAGTGTTGAGGCAGCGCAGCGTGTTGAGGACGGCAACCGCGGCGACCGCGTCTGTGGTCTGGCCGAGGCGGTCGAAATGGCGCGCCACCTTGGCCAGATCGACCATTTTTTTCATCAGGATTTGCGGCGCCGGCAGTTGCGCATTGGCGTAGACGCCGACGGGCAGATGGTTCTGGTCTTCCAGATTGACACGCACTACCGTTGCCACGGCCAGGATGATACCCATGTCTTCGTCGGTCATGGAACGGAGGCCCTCGACGAACTGGCGAATTTCGTCTTCCGCCGTGATCTTGGGACCGAAGCCGAAGGCCTTCTTTAATTGGTCCATTAACAAAAGCGAATTTCCTTAAAACTTACGGATCGACGCCGACCATGGCGCAGACGATCTTCCATTCTTTCGCCGTTACCGGCTGCACGCTGAGGCGCGAATTGTTGACCAGAACCATATCGGCGAGCCGCGCGTTGGCCTTGATCTCGGCCAGGGTTACTGGCTTGGGCACGGTCTCCAACGCCTTGAAGTCGACCATGCCGAAGCGCTCCTTTGCGTCCGTGTGGTCTGGATAATGACCACTCACCACCTCGACGATGCCGACGATCTGCTTTTCGTTGACCGAGTGATAGAAGAACGCCTTGTCGCCCAGCGCCATTGCTTTCATGTTGTTGTTGGCTTGGTGACTGCGCACCCCATCCCAATGCTCGATACCCTTTTTTACATGATCGTCCCAGGACCAGGCGCCCGGCTCAGACTTGATCAGCCAATATTTCATGATTTTTTTATCCTCCGAATGTGGGCCGATTATCAGGCGGTTTCTTCTTTAAGGGGGCGTGACAATAGCCCGGCAATCGCCGTGTCGATGTCGGCAAAATGATTTAACACGGCGTCCACAGCCGTGCAAATGGGCGCCTCCACAGCCAGCCGGCGGGCCAGATCGGTCACCGAGGATGCCGTGAACACGCCTTCGGCCACCGAATTTCGTTCCGCCAGAACCGCCTCCAACGGGGTGCCTTGGCCGAGAGCGACGCCGAGCGAGAAGTTGCGCGACTGCATGGCGTTACAGGTCAGGACAAGATCGCCGAGCCCCGATAGCCCGGCCAGGGTTTCGGGTCGCGCGCCCTTATTGGTGCCGAGGCGGATAATCTCGGCCAGGCCTCGGGTCACCAGCGCGGCCCTTGTATTGTCGCCCAGCTGGCGCCCCTCGACGATGCCGCAGGCGATGGCCAGCACATTCTTGATAGCGCCGCCCATCTGCGCGCCGATCACGTCCCGGGTCCGGTAGATACGGAAATGGCGGGACGATAGGGTTTCCATCAAGACCTTGCCGATCAGCTCGTCGTTGCAGGCCAGCGTCACCGCCGTTGGCTTATCCACGGCCACTTCGGCGGCGAATGTGGGGCCCGACAGAACCGCCACTGGGGCGCCGGGAATGGCTTCGGCGATCACTTCGCTCATCAGGGCGCAACTGTCTTGTTCGATACCCTTGGCGCAGATCACCGCCGGCACGCCGGGCCGCCAATGGCTGGCTGCCGTCTCGCCGACGGAGCGCATATATTGGGCTGGGGCGACCAGCAAAACCATCTCCGCATCGATGGCCTCGGTGAGCTGCGTGGTGGCGCGGATGGACGGATCCAAGGCCATGCCGGCGAGATACATTTCGTTCTCGTGGCGCTGATTGATAGCGTCTGCGACCTCCGGCTCGATCGCCTGGATGACCACTTCGTTGCCGGCCCTGACCATGGCGGCGGCCAGCGCCGTGCCCCAGGCGCCGGCGCCAACGATCCCAATTTTGCTCATGTCCTCAAATCTCGATTTTCAGTTCTGGCTTCGAAGGCTTGGAGCTTAACCTCAATTGCGGCCAACGTCATTGTCTTTACGCCTTCACCCCGGCGCCCATGGCGGGGGCCGCGTTCGGGTCCAGGGGCCAGCGCGGCCGGGGCGCGAAATCGAGACCATCGGTGAGGCCGAGGCGCAATCGCTCCAATCCGGCCCAGGCGATCATGGCGCCATTGTCGGTGCAAAGATCGGGCGGCGGCGCCGCCAGCTCCAAACCGCGCGCCGCCGCGAAATTGCTGAGCTGGCCGCGCAAGTATTGATTGGCAGCGACGCCGCCGGCCACCACCAGGGCGCTGGGATCGCCAAAGCGGCGCTCGAATATATCCAGCGCGCGCCCCGCGCGGTCGGCCAGCACATCACCGACGGCGCACTGAAAGGCGGCGCAAATATCATCGATATCGGTATCGGTGGGCGCGCCAATTTTCTCGATGCGCCGGCGCACCGCCGTCTTCAGCCCGGAAAAGGAAAAATCGCAGCCGGGGCGACCGCGCATCGGGCGCGGCAGATCGAAGCGCCCGGCATCGCCAGTTTTGGCCCGCAATTCCACTTGCGGTCCGCCCGGATAGCCGAGCCCAAGCATCTTGGCGGTCTTGTCGAAGGCCTCGCCCAAGGCATCATCCAGGGTCGTGCCGAGCCGGTGATAGGCGCCAACGCCGGTTACCGCCAAAAGCTGGCAATGACCGCCCGACACAAGCAGCAACAGAAACGGAAATTCCAAGTCTTGCGTCAGGCGCACGGTGAGCGCATGGCCTTCCAGATGGTTGACTGCCAGAAACGCAAGCTTGTGCACTGCGGCAATGGCCTTGGCCGTCATCACGCCGACGATGACGCCGCCGATCAGCCCCGGCCCACCGGCCACCGCGATACCATCCAGCGCGGCAAAATCGATGTCCGCCTCATCCATGGCCTGGGCGACGATGCGATCGATGTGGGAAAGATGGGCGCGGGCCGCGATCTCCGGCACGACGCCTTCGTAGGGCTGGTGAATATCCACCTGGGATAGGACCACGTTGGAAAGAATACTGGGCGCCGCTCCGTTACCGCCGCTGATCACGGCGGCCGAGGTTTCGTCGCAACTGGTCTCGATACCCAGCAAGTTCATGTATATAGTGTCCAAACATTGACGCAAATTGTGGCCGCCGGAACTTTACTCCGGCACCTGTGAATTAACACGCGAAACTCTTGCAGCCGAGATAGTACACCATGGCGGATAACGACGTTCTTCGAATTGGAACCAGAGGCAGCCCTTTGGCTCTGACCCAGACCAACCATGTGATCGAGCATTTGAAAGCGGCGAACCCGCATTTGAAAGAGCCGGGCAATCTCGAAATGGTGGTTATCAAGACCACCGGCGATAGGGTGCAAAACGTGCTGCTTGCACAGCTTGGCGGCAAAGGCTTGTTCACCAAGGAACTGGACGAGGCGATGCTGGAAAAGCGCATCGATATCGCCATCCACTCCATGAAGGACGTGCCGACCTTTTTGCCGGTCGGCATCACCTTGCACGCCATTATGCCCCGCGAAGACGTGCGCGACGCCTTCATTTCAACCCACGCGGCCGATATCGGCGCGCTTCGGAGCGGCGCAAGGGTGGGCACGGCCTCAACCCGGCGCAAGGCGCAGCTCTTGAAACTGCGCCCGGATCTGGAGGTGGTTCCGTTTCGCGGCAACGTGGATACGCGCCTGAAAAAACTGGCCGACGGCGAGGTTGAGGCAACCTTCTTGGCCGCCGCCGGGCTCAACCGTTTGGGCCGCGCCGCCGACATCACCAGCTTCGTTGCGCCGTCCGACATGCTGCCCGCCGTCGGCCAGGGCGCCCTCGCCGCCACCTGCCGCGACGGTGACAAGCGCTCACAGGTGTATTTGAGCGCCCTCACCCATTGGCCGACTGCGGTCGCGGTCTCCGCCGAGCGCGCCATGCTGGCGGTACTCGACGGCTCCTGCCAGACGCCGATCGCCGGCTATGGCGAGACCGATGGCGATGGTACCTTGCGCTTGCGCGGCCTGATTGCGCGCCCCGATGGCACAGAAACCGCCGAGGCGGAGCGCACCGGGCCGGAGGCCGAGGCCGATAATATCGGCCGCCGTCTGGCCGAAGAGCTGTTGTTAAATGCTGGGCCCGGCATGATCGAAGCGATTAAATCGGAGAACCCGAACATCATCCGCGTGCCCAACGAAACCGAAGGCGAGGCTTAGGTCCGATGCGTGCACTGATCACCCGGCCCGGCGAGGATGGCGAAGCGCTTGCCAAGGCGCTCGAAGAGATCGGTATCGCATCCGAGCGCGAGCCGCTCATGTCGGTCAAAATTCTTAAAGGCGACGATGTCGATCTGGACGGCGTGCAAGCGGTCCTGCTGACCAGCTCCAACGGCGTGCGCGCCCTGGCCGAACGTTCGCCCCGGCGCGACGTGCCGGTGTTCGCGGTCGGCGACGCCACCGCCAAGACGGCGCGCGGCCTTTCTTTCAAGCAGGTGCATTCGGCCACCGGCGATGTGGATGCCTTGGCCGAGCTGGCGGCGGAATTGCTGGAGCCGGAGCGCGGCCCCCTGGTGCATGTGGCCGGCACCGAGGTGGCCGGTAATCTGGCCGGAGAATTGACCAAGGCCGGCTTTCAATGCCGCCGCGAGGTGATTTACGAAACGACGCCGGCGCGCGCCTTGTCGGCGGCCGCCATCGCCAAATTGAAAAGCGGCGAGATCGATACGGTGCTTTTATTCTCGCCGCGCTCGGCCACCATATTTTGCGAGCTGGTGCGTAAAGCCAGGCTGCTCCGCGCCTGCCGCGAGATTACTATCGCCGGTTTGTCGCGCGCCGTTGCCGACGCCGCCCGCGAAGTAAAATGGAAAGACGTCATCATCGCCGCCGCCCCCAATCAGGACGCGCTCATCGAACGGGTGGCCGAGTTGACCGATATCGATGTGGCCGGCAGCGGTGCAGCCGCTATAGCCGAACCCGAACCCGCCATCCCGGCGGCCGCCGTTGTGTCCAGACCGACGCCGCGCCAGCAAAGGAGCCGCCCAGTGCGCACCGTTTTCCTAACCCTATTGGCGGTGATCGCACTGGCCGGCATCGCCACCGCTTTGCGCCCCGTGTGGACGCCCTGGGCCGCCGATATCGCGCCCTGGCTAGTGGTCAAGGAGACCAACCAGAGCCGCATCGCCGCGTTAACCAGTCGCCTGGCCCAGCTCGAAAAAGACGCCAAGCTGCCGATCCCCGGGCTTGAAGATTTGCAGGCCGAGCGCGGCCGGCTAAAGACGCAACTGGATAGCAGCTTAGGCCGCATCAAGCAGCTCGAAGGCGATATCGATGCGGTGCGCCGCACCGTTGCCGAATTGGATAGCACCAGTGATTCTGGCGGCTCCGGGGCGCAGGCGGTGGGCGATCTGACGCGCCGCCTGGACGCGCTCGAACGCTCAAAATCGGAGATCGAGACCGGCACCCAAGAGCGCATTGATACCCTGCAACAACGCTTCACCGCCCTCAGCAAGGCCGATCCGGGCGCGGCCGCCGAGCACAAAAGGCTGACCCGTTATGTCTTTGTGGTCGGCCAGCTTAAAGACGCGGTAAGCACCGCCAAGCCGTTCACGGCCGAGCTGGATACCTTGAAATCCCTGTTCGCCGACATGGCGCCGGTGCCGCCGGCCATCGCCTTGCTTCGGCCCCATGCCGCCGCCGGGCTGGAAACCGTCAACCGTTTGAGCGACCGCTTCACCGCCCTGGCCGGCCAATTGGTGCGCACCGAACAATTGCCCCAAGGCGACGGCTGGGTACAGCGCACCCTCAACCGGCTGACCCAATCGGTCAAATGGCGGCGCGTCGATCAGCTTGAGGGCGCCTCCATCGAAGCCATCGCGGCGCGCACCGAGCGCGCCCTGGCCAGGCGTGATCTGGCGGCGGCAATCGGAGAGCTGGACCAATTGCCGGAACCGGCGAAAGCGGCGGCGGCGGCATGGGTAAAAGACGCCCAATTATTGGTTAATGCCGGCCGAGCGCTGGACGCGCTGCGCGCCCACGGATTTCAAGAGCTCGAAGGCCAAAAGCCCGGGGACAAGAGTAGCGCCAGATGATCAGGGCTCTGTGGTTTTTCATTCTTCTCGCCGGCTTCAGCTATCTGGCGGCGCGCCTCGCCGATAACCCCGGCGCCGTCTCCATGGACTGGCTCGGCTATCATGTGGAGACCACCGCCGGATTGCTGGTTACCGGTCTGGTGATCGTGGCGCTATTGCTGGCTACTGTTTTCCGCATCTGGTCCTATTTCCGGCGCGCGCCAAAGCGCGTGGTGCGTGCCAGGCGAGAATGGCGGCGGCGGCGCGGCTACAAGGCGCTGACCCAAGGCATGGTGGCGGTCGCCGCCGGCGATGCCCAGGAAGCCCGCCGCCAGGCCCGCAAGGCCGATAATCTTCTGGCCGAGCCGCCCTTGACCATGCTGCTATCGGCGCAAGCGGCGCAGCTTTCCGGCGATGACGAAGCCGCCGGCAAATTTTTCGAAGCCATGGCGGAAAAACCGGAAACCGAATATCTTGGCCTGTCCGGCATGCTCAACCAGCGCCTGCAGGACGGCGATACCGAGGCCGCCATGGAGCTGGCCGAGAAAGCCAGCGATCTCAAACCGAAAACCGATACGGTCAACGCCACCTTGCTGGATTTGCAAATCAAGAACGCAGATTGGGAGGCAGCCGAGGATACGGTGCGCAAATCGATCCGCGCCAAGCTCACCGATGCCGATTCGGGGCGGCGCCGGCGCGGTGTCTTGAATTATCAGCGCAGTATCGAGGCCGAGGCCGAGGGCCGGCTCGGTGATGCCCTGCAAATGGCGCAGCGGGCCAACGGCCTGGCACCGTCGTTCGTTCCCGCCGCTTTGCGCACCGCGCGCCTATTGGCGGACGCCGGCAAAAGACGCAAAGCAGTGTCCATCATCGAAGAAGCCTGGGTGCGTAACCCGCATACCGGCCTCGCCCGGCTGATGGAAGAACTGGCCCCCGGCGGCACGCCGTCCGACAAGTTGCACGCTATCGAAAAACTGGCGGGCAACAACAAGGACCATGTGGAAAGCCATCTGTCGGTAGCACAAGCCGCACTGGCCGCCGAATTGTGGACCGAGGCGCGCGAGCATCTGGCCGCGGTGCAAACCGAAAACCCACCGGGCCGCTTCTGCCGCATGATGGCGGAGCTGGAAGAGGGCGAAAATCCAAATTCCGAAGCCGCCCGAGAATGGTTGAAACGAGCCGCCATGGGCGATCCTGACCCGGCCTGGATTTGCGACAGTTGCGGCAATGTGGTCGCCGAGTGGGAGCCGGTCTGCGGGCGCTGCGAGGCGTTTGATACCTTTGCCTGGAACACACCGCCCCGGGTCACACGCATGGAAGACACAGGCGATCGCACGCCCGATCCC
>JABHAA010000028.1 GCA_018674495.1 Rhodospirillaceae bacterium
CAGTGCTGGAAGCTGGCGCCTTTTTGATCATCCATCCCAACACCTATCATCCGGACGCCGGCTACATGGTATTGGGCGACGCCGCCGTGGTGACCGAAGACGGCTATATCAGCTTTTCGAAGACGCCGCGCGAATTGATCGTTGCGGCCATATAAGGGGGCTAAGGGATATGCGGCGTGGATTGCTGAACTGGTCGAAAGAGGAATTGCCCGAGAGCGTGTTCGACGGCCGCGTCGCGCGTTTGCAGGGCGCCATGGTCGATGCCGGCTTGGGCGCGGTGCTGGTCTATACCAATTTTCCGCGCCCGGCGGCGGTCTCGTACCTGACCCATTTTGTGCCCTATTGGAACCAGTGCCTATTGGTTGTGCTGCCCGAAGGGGCGCCGGAACTGATCGTCAGCCTGTCCAAAAGGGTGGCCGGCTGGATCATGGAAACCTCCCATGTGGGCGAAGTGATCTGCACCCCTAATATTGGGCTTGAGCTGACATCGTTGCTGGCCGGGGCCGGTCTGGCATCAAACAAGATCGGCATCGTCGAGATGGATAAGATTCCGCGCCCGATCATCCAGGCGGTGCTGGACGCCGATGCGGGCTACGATGTGTCGGACGCCAGCACCCTTTTCGCCGGCGTGCGCAATCCCGCCGACGAAGCCGAAGTGGCCCTGTCGGCGAAGGCCACCAAGATGGCCGCCGATGCCCTGGCCGGCGCGATTGAAGACGGCGGCGATCCCGATCTGGCGGCCATCGAGCGCGATGTGCGCCTGGCCGGTGCTGAGGATGTGTTCATGGATATCGCGCCGGACCTGACCCGGGACGCCAATTACATCCGCGCCGACAAGCCCATGGAGCTTGGCGCCCGATATGCAATCAGACTAAGCGTCGTCTATAACGGCAGTTGGATCCGCTATGGCCGCAGTTTCGACCGCGCCGGGGGGGCTGAGGCCGATGCGGCCATTGCAGATTATCTGGCCGCTGCCATCCCGCCCTTGGACGACGGCGCCGACTTGGTGCATCTCGGGGTTCATGCGAACGCGGCAACGCCGCTGCAATGGGAAGGCGTGGTGGTTGAGGGCTGCATTGGCTGTTCGCCACTTCAAATTCTGCCCATGCCGCCAGCCGGGGCGGTGATCACTCTGGGCTTCAGCTTTCGGGACAAAATAGGACATTGGCTGGCCGACGAGCCGGTTAAATTGGCGGACTTTCCAGGCAAGCGCGCGGCGCGGCTGGTCAAGGGCTGACGTTGATTTTGGAGAATTGAGACATGGCAACCGTTCTGGTAACCGGATCGAACCGGGGCATCGGCTTGGAATTCGCGCGCCAATATGCGGCGTCCGGCTGGCGGGTCATTGCCACCTGCCGCAATCCCGACGCCGCCGCCGAATTGGGCGCCATCACCGGCGATATTGAAGTGCGCAAACTGGATATGATGGATTTGGGCGCCATCGATGCCCTCGCTGGCGATCTGGACGGAACTGCCATCGATGTTTTGCTGCTCAACGCCGGCATTAATCCACAGCCCGAAGCGCCGCCATCGGGGGGTACCGATTACGTCGCCTGGGCGGATGCGTTTCGCACCAATACCATGGCGCCTTTGCGCGCCGCGGTGGCCTTCGCCGAGCATGTGACGAGCTCGGAGCAAAAGGTGATAGCCTCGATCTCCAGCGGCAGCGCGTCCATTGAGCGCAATCCCGGCGGCAATTATGTCTATCGGAGCACCAAGGCGGCACTGAACCTCTGCATGAGTGGGTTATCCAAGGAGTTCAAGGATCGCGGTACCACCATCATTATGCTGTCGCCAGGCTGGGTGCGCACCGATATGGGCGGGCCCAATGCGGCGCGCTCTCCGGAAGAATCGATCAGCGATATGCGCGCCATCATCGAAGGCCTGGGGCCCGAGGATAATGGCCGCTTTGTTCATTATGACGGTACCGACGTTCCCTGGTAGCACCGAACAATAAAAGTTGATTGGAATGCAGTTGACCCTATACCGAATATCTGGCTCAACTAATTAAAATTATTGCAGAATTGGCCACCAAGATTTTGCAAAATAAATTGCCGGAGAAGGGGAGGCGGCATTTATGAATGATATATCTGAGCAATTGCCTGACCAGGATGCCGAGGCTGCGGCCGAGCCCGGTCAGGCGCGAATTGAAATCACCGGCCTCGGCAAGAGTTATGGCTCGCTGCAGGTATTCAAAGACATAAATTTAAATTTTGGCGAGCGCGAAATCGTCACCATTGTCGGCCCTTCGGGCTGCGGCAAAACGACGCTTTTAAGGTGCATCGACGGGCTTTTACCGGTCAACGAAGGCGCCGTCCAAATCGATGGCGATGAGATTGCCCAGCCGCGCGAAGGCGTCGCCATGGTGTTCCAGCATTTCGGCCTGTTCCCGTGGAAAACGGTTGAGCAGAACGTCGCCTATGGATTGAAGCTGGCCGGCGTTTCGAAATCGGAAATTCAGAAAAAGGTGCCCGAATATATTACCCTCGTGGGCCTCGGCGGGTTCGAAACATCCTATCCGTATGAATTGTCTGGCGGCATGCAGCAGCGCTGCGGCCTGGCGCGCGCGCTGGCAACCGAGCCGCATGTCTTGTTGATGGACGAGCCGTTCGCCGCCGTCGATGCGCAGACCCGCGAGATTTTGCAGTTTGAATTGTTGCGCATCTGGGCTTTGCGCCCGATGACCATGGTTTTCGTCACCCATTCCATCGAAGAAGCGGTTTTGATGGGCGATCGGGTGGTGGTGCTAAAAGGGCGCCCTTCCAGCGTCTTTGAGATTATCGAGGTGAATCTGCCGGGCCCCCGGGACCGGTCCACATTGGGCCATCCGCGCTTCGCCGAGATTCGTGAACATGTTTGGAGCACGTTAATGGACGAGGCGCGCGCCGCCGAGTTCGAAGTGAATTAGATTGAAGATTTCAAAGGCCGCACAAGAAGCCTTGCGAATGAAGATAACCAATTAACTGTGGAGAATATATTATGACCTTTAAATCCAGAAAACATGCGAAGACCTTGGTTGGCGCAGTTGCCGGCCTCGGATTCCTGGCCACCGCCTTCGCCGCCGGCGATGCGGCTGCGCAGGCCAAAAAAATCACGATCGCGCTGCCGGGCGTGCCACCGATCTTCGGCTCGGTGTTCACCTATGTGGCGCAGGAAGCCGGTATCTACAAGAAATACGGCCTCGACGTCACGCTCAAGCCGTTCAACTCCGGCGTCGGTGCGGCCCGCGCCGTGGTGTCCGGCAATATCGACGTTTCCATGTCGCCGACGCCGCCGGTGGCAGTGATGGTGTCCAACGCCGGCGTGCCGCTGGTCATGGTGCATGGTATGGAGATCAACGATTGGATGCTCGGCTCAATGGATCCGTCCATCACCACCTGCGCTCAGGTCAAAGGTGTGCCGGTCGGCGTCGATAGCCCGCGCGGCGCCCGCTGGATTCAGTTGGCCAACATGGTGCGTCCGTGCAAATTGGTTCCGGACAAAACCGTGCCCACGGTCAATCTATCCTCCAACGTTGGCGCAGCCATGGTCTCCGGAAAGTTGAAATTGGGTGTTCTGCATAGTGACGATATTCCGGTCATCGAGCGGGAAAGCGGCAAGAAGCTAACCATCGTCGCCCGCGTCAATGAAACATCGCCGGGCAGCCACTACGCAGTGTTCGTTTCCAATAAAAAGTATATTGCCAGCAACCGCGATACGCTGGTGCGCATGGCGGCGGCCCATTTGGAAGCCCAAAATATGCTCTACGACCAGTCCAAATGGCCGCAAATCGCCAAGTGGGCAGCACCTACGGGGCGCAATGCCGGCGATTCCATCAAGGCTTTGAAAATCTTCACCGATTTAAAATATTGGCCGCGGAACCATGCTGGTCTGTCCAAAAAGCGTATCGGCAAGGCGGTCGCCATTCAAACCGGCGTCGGCAAACGCACCAAAGGCAAGGCCGGCATCAACCCGAAGAAAAAGCCGGCGACCCATGCGCAATTGACTGATATGTCCATTGTCGCGGACGCCTTGAAAATGATGAAGAAGATGAACTGATCATCCGATAGTGATTTAAGCGGGGGCGGCCGGATAACGGCGCCCCCGCTCTAATCGCCAAATTTAATATGAACAAAGTTATTTCCTTAGTGAATTCCGACCGGACTCTGGTCCGCTGGTCGACCGTTATTATCAGCCTTTTGCTGGGCGCCGCCATTTGGGAAGCGGTCGGCATGTCGTTCAATCAGGCCTTCATGGCGCCGCTGATCGGCAACGAGGAGCATCCGGGCACCTTGCCGCGCCTCTATGTCTATTTTTTCGATGACGAGGAATATTTGCTGTCGCTGGTTCAGTCGATCCAGCTGTTTTCCACCGGCTTCGTGCTGGCGCTATTGGTGGCGATCCCGATGGGCATCGTCATGGCGCGGCTGATTACGCTGCGCATCGCGTTGGAGAATTATATCCTGGCGCTGTACGTCACGCCGATGATCGCGCTGATCCCGTTTATCCTGTCGATCCTCGGTTTTGATTTTTGGCCGAAAGTGCTGGTCGTCTTCCTGTTTGCGTTTTTCCCGATCCTTTACAACACCCTCGAAGGCGCGCGCAGCGTCAAGCCGGAACTGATCGAAGTGGCGCGCTCGTTCCGCTCCTCGGAGCTCGCCATCTGGCGCGATATCCTCATTCCCTACACGTTGCCCTACGCTCTGACCGGTATTCGCCAGGCCAGCGGGCGCGCGCTGGTGGGCATGGTGGCGGCGGAGTTTTTCCTATCCACCAGCGGCCTTGGCGAGGAATTGATCACCGCCTCCCGAAACTTCGACATGGCCGGGGTATTGGCGACCATATTGGTGATCACCGGCCTCGGCATCACTTTCATGCGTATTGCCCAGGCGGTGGAGAAAAAATATTCGGCTTGGAGAGGCGTTGACCGATGACAGATGCTATCACCGTTAATGGAGCGAAAACGGGTGGCGCCGAGATCAGCCTCGCCAATATCTTGTGGGGCACGCCGGTGCGCGCCAAATTGTTCGCCGGGCTGATGATTTTGGCTGTCTGGCAGGTTGGCGTTGCCTTATTCGCCGCGAATTTCGTCGCCAAGCCCTTGAACATCATCCAGGTTTTTCCAAAAGTGCTGGCCGACCCGGCGTTTCAGGACGCCGCTATCTCAACCTTGACGGCGGTGTTCCAAGGCCTCGCCATCGCGCTGGTCGCCGGCACCATAGTCGGCGTCGCCATGGGCCGCCTGAAAGTCTTCGACCGGGCGCTCAATTTCTACGTCAACGGATTTTACACGCTGCCGATGATCGCCCTGTTGCCGCTGATAACCATCTGGTTCGGCTACGGTGCTGATGCGCGTCTGGCCACCATCATCTTCGCCGGCTTCTTTTCCATTGTGATCAATGCCCGCGACGGCGCCCGCTCGGTGCCGCCGGAATATTTGGAAGTATGCAAGGCCTATCGGGCGCCGGCCCGCTATGTGTGGTTCGATATCACGGTGTTTTCATCGCTGCCCTATTTGATCGCCGGCATCCGGCTGGCGGCCGGGCGCGCTTTGGTCGGGGCCGTCATCGCCGAATTTTTCGTCTCCTTGGAAGGCGTCGGCATGTATGTTCTGGCCCACGCGCGTTCCTTCAAACACAACGAGGCGGTGGTCGGCGTATTGGCGCTGGTGGCCTTCGGATTGTTGTTCGAGCTGACCATCAATTGGGTGATGCGCCGCTATTTCCCTTGGTACCGCCGCGAAGGCCGCGGCGAATAAGTTTCCTAGCGGAGCCCCAATTTGTGGCCTATAATTTGGCTACGATGAGCGAATTATCGTTCATTCCAAATTAATTGGGAGAGAATCATGATTAAATCTTTGATGTCCGGCGTGGCCGTGCTCGCGCTGACCTCCGGCGCCGCGTTGGCGCAAACGTCCCTCAAGATGGCATTTTTCGCGTCCCCAAAGGATCCGACCTATTCCCAGGTCATCATGCCTTGGATCAACACCATCAATGCCGAAGCCAAGGGTGCCATCAAGATCGATGCATTCCCCGGCGGCGCGCTTGGCCGCAATCCGCGCCTTCAGGTTAAAATGACACTGGACGGCGTGGCCGATCTCGCTTGGACGGTGCCCGCCTATACGCCCGGCCGTTTTCCCGACAACCAAGTTATGGAATTGCCAACCCTGATCCACGATGTGAAAGAATCCTCGGTCGTATTCCGGCGGCTTTATGAAAAAGGCCTGTTGCGCGGCTACGACGATTTTTATGTGCCGCTGCTGGTGACGACGCATCCCTATTTCATAAACACCGTGAAGCCAGTTACCAAAATTGGCGATCTCAAGGGTATGAAGCTGCGCGCCGGCGGCCCGGTTGCGGGCGCCTCCATGCGCGCCCTTGGCGCCGTGCCGGTGGGTATGCCGATCCCGGCGGTTGCCGAGAACATCTCCAAGGGGATCCTCAACGGCTCCGCTGCGGAATGGAATGTCATGTATGCGTTCCGCATTGTCGAGGTCGCCAAGCATCACTACATGGCGCGCCTCGGAACGGTGCCGCTGGCGGTTTTGTTCAACAAGAAAAAATTTGATGGGTTGCCGGCCAATGTGCGCGCCATCATCAACAAGCACAGCGGTGAGAAATTCTCGCGCAAATTTGGTGACGTACATTTTGCCATTCAGGGCCAGAAGCTGGCGTTGACGCAAAAGAGGCCAGACCACAAATTCGTGTTCCCGTCGAAGGCGGCCCTGGCCAAATGGGACGCAACCCTAACGCCGGTGATTACAGATTGGGAAAAAAAGCATCCCAAAGGCAAAATGCTTCTGGGCGCCTTGAATAAGGAGTTGGCCGACTACCGCGCCGGTAAGTAGTTCCAGCGTTTCGTTTCGGCCGATTACCGGTCCCATGAAGGGCACTATCGCAAGTATCGACGCGCGCGCCTCGGCGTGGGCCCGAGGTCTTGCCCTTTTTGGGCTGGTCGGGCTGGTGGTGTTGACGGTTATCACCATCGCCGACGTTTTAATGCGCTGGCTGTTCAACGCTCCCATCGACGGGGTGGCTGATATTGGCCGCCTGATCGTGGCCATTAATATCTCTGCTTTCTTTCCCCTAGCCCTGGCCGAACGCCACCACATCGCCATCGAGTTTTTGGGCAAGGCGTTGGGGCCACGCATTCATGCGTGGCTGGACGCCATTGGGGCGGCGGTGACCTCGGTTTTTTTTCTGCTGCTCGGCTGGCAATTCATTCTCTATACCGGCGAATTGCAGTCCAGCGGCGAAACCACCTGGCTGCTGGGTATCCCAGTTGCGCCTTGGTGGGCGGTGACCACAGCGTTTCTCTTGATATGTGTTCCGGTGCAGGTGATTGTCCTGTTGGCCCGCTTCCGCGCTGCCATGGCCGGAGCGCCGGAATATACCGGCGAGGACGGTGCCCATTCGGTGCCGGATAGCGAGTACTGATGGACCCGATCCTGGTTGCATCCCTCGGTCTTGTCGGCATGTTCGCGCTGATCGCGTTGCATATTCCTATCGGCGTGGCCATGGCCGTAGCGGGCGCCATCGGCTTTGCCATATTGGGCGGCGTGATGCCGGCCTTATCGTTGTTCTCAACCGAGCCGGTGAGCGTGCTGGCGAGCATGGATTTGGCGGTGATCCCGCTGTTTCTTTTGATGGGAAGTTTCGCCGGTGTCAGCGGCCTATCGTCTGATATTTACCGCATCGCCTATGCCTTCCTCGGTCACCGGCGGGGTGGGCTGGCCTTGGCGACCATCGGCGGCTGCGCCGGGTTCGGCGCGGTTTGCGGCTCCTCCCTGGCGACAGCGGCGACCATGGGCCGGGTTGCGTTGCCGGAAATGTTGTCTCGCGGCTATTCGCAGACTTTGGCCACCGGCAGCATCGCGGCGGGCGGCACCTTGGGCATGTTGATCCCGCCTTCGGTGATCATGGTTATTTACGCATTCCTGGCCGAGCAATTTGTGATCACCCTTTTTGTCGCCGCCCTGGTTCCGGGGATAATTGCGGTTCTGGCCCACTTTATTACCATCGGCATCCTGGTGCGCCGGGATCCAATGTCAGGCCCCGCCGGCGCCAAGTTCGCCTGGCCGGAACGATTGGCCGTGCTCAAAAAAAGCTGGGGTGTGCTGGTTCTGCTGTTTGCGGTTATCGGCGGCATTTACGGTGGTGTCTTCACGGTCAACGAAGCGGCGGCGCTGGGCGCATTCCTTGCGTTCCTGTTCACCGTGGCCAGGCGTAAGCTTTCGGTGGAGAGTTTCTGGCTGGTATTGAAAGACACTGCCGCCAATTCGGCCATGATCTATCTGATTATCGCCGGCGCCTCGATTTTCTCCAGCTTTATCACGGTGACCAAAATGCCGGACGCGCTGGTATCCGCCATCGCTGCCATGGATTTGGCGCCGCTGGCGGTTATCCTCGTATTAATGGTGGTGTATCTGATCTTGGGCAGCATTTTCGACACCGTCGCGGCTATGGTAATCACCATGCCGTTCGTGTTTCCGCTCATCGTCGATCTTGGCTACAGCCCAATTTGGTGGGGCGTGGTTCTGGTCATGATGATCGAGGTCGGCATGATCACGCCGCCCATAGGCATGAACGTGTTCGTGCTATTCGGCGTTGCCGGCAATATCCCCTTGAAGACCATCTTCAAAGGGATATTGCCATTCTTCTATGCGGATATTTTACGCATCCTATTGATTATAATATTTCCCCCCCTGACGTTATGGCTGCCGGGTCTCTTGGGATACAATCTGGGCTAGGATCACGGAGCATAATGATCGAGCTATACAATTTCCCCGCTTCCACTTGCAGCCAGAAGGTGCGCCTCTGCCTGTTCGAGAAGGGGCTCGAATTCACCGACACAATCTTGAATTCCGGCAAAGGCGAACATCTGACGCCCGAATATTTGGCGCTCAACGCCAACGGCGTGGTGCCGACGTTGGTCCATGACGGCAATGCCATCGTCGAATCCTCGGTCATTTTGGAATATCTGGACGAGGTGTTTCCCGAAATTTCCATGATGCCGGCAGATTCCGTGGGCAAGGCGCAGTTGCGCAAGTGGCTCCGGTTTTTCGAAGAAGTGCCGACGCCAGCCGTACGGTACCCGTC
>JABHAA010000083.1 GCA_018674495.1 Rhodospirillaceae bacterium
AGGCGGAGCCCACGAGCCTCGATATCCGGGACAACCAGGTGGTTGACGCCGCCGATGGCACTCAGCGCCTGGATCTGGCCGAGATCGGCCGCGTCGCCTATTACCGGGCCGATACTTTGCCGCCGGACTTCCAGGCGGAACTGTCCACCACCCGTCATTTTGTGCCGAAAGCGTTTCCCTTTGCCTTCACCAACGGCATGCACGCGTCCTACGTAGAAGTGGACGAGCGCACCGGAATCGTGACACCGCTTAAACATTGGGTGGTGGAAGATTGCGGCACCGTCATCAATCCCATGTTAGTGGATGAACAGGTGCGCGGCGGCGTTGTCCAGGGCATCGGCGGCGCATTGTACGAAGAGTGCCTCTACAGCGATGAAGGCCAACTGACCAACGGCAACATGGCCGATTATCTGGTGCCGATGGCGGCCGAAATGCCGGACATCCAAGTGGGTCATCTGGAAAGCCGGATGGGCGAGAGCGAACTTGGCGCCAAGGGCGCCGGCGAGGCGGGCACCGGCGGCGCTCCGGCGGCCATCATGAATGCCGTCAACGACGCGCTGCGCCCCCTCGGTGGGCAAATCACCCAGCACCCGATGACGCCGGAGCGGGTACTTCGGGCGCTCGGCAAACTGTAAGCCAATCACCTAAGGAGTAACCGACATGCGCGCACGCCAGCTGTTTCTGGAAAGCCTGCTCGCCCACGATGTGACCATGTTTTTTGGCAATCCCGGCTCCACCGAAAACGCGGTGGTCGATGGCTTGTTCGAATTTGACGCGCTTCGCTACATATTGGCTTTGCACGAAGGTGTCGCCGTCGGCGCCGCGACATTTTACGCCCAGGCCAGCGGCAAGACCCCAATGGTCAATCTGCATGCGGGGCCCGGTCTCGGCAACGGCATCGGCATGATCTATGGGGCACTTCGGGCCAACGTGCCGATGATCGTCACCGCCGGTCAGCAGGATACCCGTATGCGGATGCGGGAGCCAGTCTTGAGCCACGATCTGGCCGCGATGGCGGCGCCAGTGGTCAAGTTTTCGATGCAGATCGAACAGGCGGACGAGGTCAGCCAAGCGGTTCGCCTTGCCTACAAGATCGCCAATGAAGCGCCCAAGGGCCCGGTCTTTTTGGCCTTGCCGCTGAATGTCATGGAACAGGAAACCGATGCCGCCCTGCAGGGCCCCGGCGCGATATTCCACGCCGCCGCCGATGCTGCCGGCATCAAGCGCGCCGCTGAAATTCTGGCCGGGGCTTCCAAACCGATTATCGTCGCCGGTGATGGCGTGGCGCAAGCCGGAGCAAGCGACGCGGTTGGCCGCCTGGCAGAACTAACCGGCGCCGAGATATGGTTTGAGCCGTCCCGGGGCCGCTATCCGGTGGCCGCCGATCATCGTTGCGTGCGCGGCTCGCTGCCCTTCGACAGCATCGCCATGCGCGCCTTGTTCGAAAATGCCGATGCCATATTTATGATGGGCGGAAGATTTTTCGAAGAGCTTTGGTACAACGCCGACACTTCGCCGCTAGCCGGCATCAAGGCCAAGGTGGTGCAGATCGATGATGGCGAAGCGCGCCTGGCCCAATTCCACGCCGTCGATCTCGGCCTGATCGGCGATATGGGCGGCGCCGCAGACGCCCTCATCGCGGCGCTGGAGCCGAGCCTTGATGACGCCTACCGGGCTGCGGCGGAAGCGCGTCTGGCCGGGGTCGCCATCGCCCGCGAAGAGCGGACGGTGCGCCAAGCAACCCGCACAGAGGCACCGGGCGCGCCGGGCAAAGTATCGGTGGCCCGCGCCATGGCGGCTTTGCGCGATACCGCGCCAGCGAATACGGCGTATGCCAACGAAATTATCACCACGCGGCTGGATTTTGACGGCACCTTCGATGCGCTGGGTCCGGATGATTTCTTCGGCGGGCGCGGCGGCGGCATCGGCCAGGGCCTGGCCGGCGCCATCGGCGTCAAGCTTGCCTATCCTGACCGACCGGTGGTTTGCGTATCGGGCGACGGCTCGGCCATGTATTCTATCCAGGCGTTATGGACGGCGGCGCACCATGATCTGGCCATCGTCTTCATCATATTGTCGAACCGGGAATACCGGGTCCTAAAAACCAACCTGGATGAATGGCGGCGGCGCTTCGACATGAGCTCGAACGCGCCCAACCCATTGATGGACATCGCCGATCCACCCTTGGATTTCGTTGCGCTGGCCAAGGGCATGGGTATCGACGGCGCCTATGTGGACACCGACGAGGGCGTCGCCCCGGCGCTGGAAAAGGCATTCCAGAGCGGCAAGCCCTATTTGCTTGAGTTGGAGTATTAGGGGCTAGAGCATCCGGTGAATAGCGATCAAGCGAAAATGGTGATTCCCAAGAATCAGGAATTGTAATTCAAGATATTGGAGGGATCAGGAGGCTGGCATGGAATGGGTTTAATTCGTGACAGTATACTAATTAACTAATTCAGCATGCGGTAATAAGTTAATTAGTATACTGTCACGACATAGAATCCAAATCGTCACATCGGGGCAATTACGAAACGAACCCAATTCGTATTATCGTTATATAATAATAGCTTATATCAATAATCGAGGTTGGCGGCGGATCGGCACCTTCCTCAACGAACTCTCACAACAAGAATGCGTAAATTACATAAAAAACTCGGGATACGCTTCAATCTAAATGCAGAACGCTCTAAAGCGCCGCCCTCAAGTTTCCCAGTAGTTGATCTCGACGGTCACTCCGTTGGGGTCGTCGGCGAAGATTTGCAGCAGCTTCAGGTCGGGAACTTCGCGCTCCACATAATCGATGCCGCGGGCCTCTAAAATACCCTTCAAGCCTTCGGGATCGGTGGCGCGGAAGGCCAGATGATCGACGGCGCCTCCGCCATCCGGGAAATCGATATCCTCTTTGCCTAGGTAATCGTAGAGCCCAGCCGGGTTATCGGGATCGATGCCGACCAGATGGACAACCGGATCGGAGCCCGCATAGAGCCAGTGGCCGGGAAAGGGAAAGGGCGGACGCTCGCCATCAGTCAAACCCAAAGCTTCAAAAAAATCCTTGGTCTCTTCGAGCTTCAGCGTGCGGATCGAACAATGGTCCAGTTTGTTCAGGGGCATGACATTCCGTTTCCAAATTTACCCGGTTTCGACGATATTGCCGTCATCGTCCAGATCCAGCCCGGATGCCCGAGCCCGCTCGAGAACGCTCTTTGACCAGGTTACCTTACCCGAGTTGGAGCCGCCAACAATGGCCATCAAGATAGCGTGGGTATCGCCGTCGTTGCGAAATCCGCGCATCACGCCGGGCGGAACTGACACCACGTCGAACGGCTCGAGCGTCACTTCGTTTTCGCCGTTCGCGCCCCAGATCACTGCCCAGCGCCCCGACATGGCGACGAACACTTCCACCGTGGGATGATCGTGCAGCGCCGCGCCCTTACCCGGCTCGGCGCCCACATAGGTCAGGTTGAAATCCTGGGCATCGGCTATGGACGGCAATAACGCCGGGTCCTCTGAGACGCCGGGGCCGATGACGTTATAGATATCTCGGGCGTGTTCCGGAAGGCGGGTATCGACAAACGCCTGCGGGCTTTTGGTCAGGTCGCTGAAATGAGCGATGCGCCCATCCAGTACGCAGGCTCCGCTTTTATCGTCTGCCATCGATCACTTCCCTCCGCCGGTTCAGTTTTTACCAAAGCCTTCCGTAGCGTCCATGATCACCAATTCCACCTCGCCGGAGCCGTCCAGCCGGTGGGCGGCGGCTGCCTTGTATTCCGGTGATTCGTGGCAATCGATGGCGTCCTGCATGGTGGGAAACTCGATGATCACGAAGCGGTGGAAATATTCCGGCCCCTCGAGGATTTTGTAGTCCCCGCCGCGGGCCAGAACCTTGGCATTCCATTTCTCGAAAATAGGGGCCAGGGCGGACGTATATTTGGAATAGTTTTCCTGATTGTTGATTTTGGATCGGGCGACCCAGTAACCGGGCATGATGTTTACTCCTGATGAATTGCGTTATTCGGGGATCGGCAGCGGCTGATCGTTCTCCGGGATGCGCCAGCCGGTCTGCACCGCGGGCCGCGCGGCGATCTCCAAGAACCAGCGCAAGACATTGGGAAATTCGTGAAGGTCCACGGTCTGCCAGTCCCAGCGCGCCGCCCAGGGGAAGATAGCCATATCGACAATGGTGTATTCATCGCCCAGGAAATAATGATTGTTCTCCAGACGCTCATCCATGACGCCATAAAGGCGCTTGGCTTCATTCAAGTAGCGTGCCGACGCTTCCACGTTCTTGCCTTCGCCATATTTGGTGAAAACATGAACTTGGCCGAGCATTGGGCCCACCGAGGCCATCTGAAACATCATCCATTCCATCATCTTCCAGCGCCCAACCTCGTCGGTAAGGGCGAACTTGCCGGTTTTATCGGCGAGGTACAAAAGGATGGCGCCGGTCTCCATCAGGCTCAGCCCATTGTCTCGATCGACGATCGCCGGGATTTTGTTGTTGGGGCTGATTTTCAGAAATTCAGGCGCATGCTGTTCATCCTTGCCAAGATTGACGGGATGGACTTCGTATTCGAGGCCGCATTCCTCCAACATGATGGAGACTTTGCGCCCGTTGGGGGTGAACCAGGTATAGAGATCGATCATAAAACGGTTATCCTTTTATTGGTCTGTTGATTGATTAATCGATGATCGCCGTGGCTTCGATTTCCACTAGCCAATCGGGATGCACCAGACGCGGCACCTGAACCGTGGTCGAAACCGGCTTGGCGTCACCAAAAAAGGCGATCACCTCGGGCGCGCCTTCGGACACATAGGCTTCCACATCGACGGCGAAGACGTTAATGCGCACCACATCGGCGCGCCCTGCCCCGCCGGCATTCAGCGAGATTTCCAGGTTTTCCAGGATTTTCAGCACCTGCGCCCGCATATCGCCGATGCCGACCACGTTCGCCTCTTTATCGAACGGAACCGTGCCGGCCACATGCACTTGCGTGCCGCCGGTGGCCTTGACCACTTGCGAATAAATATTGCGGTTGGGCTGGTACATGCCCGTCGGGTTGATGCGTTCCAGCGGCATGGCACTATTCTCCTGGCATAGTTAAATTGTTGGGGATTGGTTATCAGCCCGAACTGGTTTGGTCCAGATACCAATCCAAAACCTGCTCGCCGGTCCACAAAAGGACGTCTGGCTTGGAGGCGATATATTCGTAAACCTGTTCCACATATTTGATGCGATGGGGCACGCCGGAAATATAGGTGTGCAGGCTGATTCCCATGATGCGGGTGATGTCGGCGCTATCTTGATAGAGCCGCTCGAAATGATCGATGGTGCGCTGGGCGAAGACGTCCGATGTGTGTTGCTGCAGGGCCATCATGGTGATGTCGTTGGTCTCCACCGGATAGGGGACGGAGACCATATCACCGCTCCGAACCTTTAGGCGCACCGGCTGATCATCTAGCGGCCAGTCGGCCACATATTCGATGCCGGCCTCGGCCAACAGATCGAGGGTATCTTCGGTCTCCGTCAGGCCCGGGCTTTCCCAGCCGCGCGGTGCGTGGCCGGTAAAGGCGCGGATCGCCTCCACCGTGCGCCCGATATGATCGGCCTGATCATCAAGCCGGTGCATGGGGCCCTGGACAAAGCCGTGGCCCATGAATTCCCAGCCGTTGCTCAAGGCTTCCTCGGCGATGCGCGGATAGGCTTCGATGATAGCGCCGTTCATGGCGAGCGTCGGCGTGACACCGAAATTGGCGAACATGTCTCGCAACCGCCAAAAGCCGACCCGGTTGCCGTACTCGTGCCAGGCCCAGTTGGGAAGATCAGGTAACAACGGCTCGCCCATGGGCGGCGGCAGGATGGTGCGCGGCTGCGGGCGCGCCGCATCCCATTTTTCCACATTCATGATGGTCCAGACCGCCATGCGCGCGCCGCCGGGCAATGTGAGGGCCGGCCGGTCGATAATGGCCGAATAATCCAGCCGCTCGGAGGGAATGGGCATTTTGGCTGGTTCTATCGTTTGTGGTCGGCGAATTGTTCTAGAATGCGGCAGACCGCCGCCGTATCCATCTTGCCGAGACCTTGGCTCATGGCGGCGCGGTAGAAATCAGTGCTCGTGGAAAACAACGGCGTCGGGCAATCCATCGCCGCGGCAAACTCGGTAATGACGCCGATATCCTTTTGCCAGACATCCATCTTCATTGTGGCTTCATCGTAATTATCGGCCACCATCATCGGGCCGCGCAATTCGAATATGCGCGAATTGCCGGCGCCGTCCTTGATGACGTTGTAGATCATCTCCGGATTAAGCCCGGCCTTCATGCCCAGCACCAACGCTTCCGCCGAGGCTACGTTGTGAATATGAACCAACAGGTTGGCCACATATTTCATGCGGCTACCATTGCCGAACTCGCCCACATAATAATTTGAGCGGGCGATACCTTCGAATACCGGAGAGCAGGTATTGAAGGCGTCTTCGTCGCCCGATCCATAGACCACCAGATCCCGGTTGACGGCTTGTGCGCCGGTACCGGAGATCGGGCAATCGAGCAATATGGTGCCGCCTTTGCCTAAGGTGTCGCGGGCTTCGGTCTTGGCCTCAATCGGCAGGGTCGAGGTCTCGATCACGATCAGGCCGTCCTTGTTGGCTGACAACAGGGAATTTGCGCCGTGGACCACTTGGCTAAAGGCAGCCTCGGATGGCAATGAGGTGATGACAACCTCGGCATCGTCGACCGCTGCCTTCGGCGATTTGGCGCCAGTGCCGCCGAGGGCGACCAGGGCTTCCACATTGTCCGCGACAATATCGTAGCCGGTTACGTTCAGCCCCGCCTCGATAAGATTTTTGGCAAACGCGCCCCCCATAATTCCGAGGCCAATAATGCCGACATTCATAGCCATAGTACGTTGCTCCGTTCCTTGCCGATAATTACCGATTTCCTCAAGGAGCATGCATGGAATTATTTATAATTTGGAACCGGTCCGAGCCGGTCCTTACCTTCACCCAGCACCCGTTCGATAGCGAGGCCAGCGCTAAGCAGTTTACTATCGTCGCCCGGCTTCGAGATTAGCTGCAATCCCACCGGCATGCCAGCGTGATCCAGGCCCACCGGCATGCTCAGCGCACAAAGGCCGAGCACGTTGACTACCGTCGCATTGGAGAGGGCGCGGGAATTGGCGAGGTTGTAGGCATCTGGGTCCGCCACATCAGCAATTTTGGGCGGCGTCAAAGGGACCGTTGGGACCGCGAGAATGTCCACCGCCTCCAGGCGCGCCGCCGCCGAGGCCGCCAAGTCTGCCATTCGGGCCAGGGCCAACACATAATCGGTGGCCTTGGCCTTGCGCCCATCTTCCATCCGCACCCGCACCATCGGATCAAGGGTTTCGATCCAATCGGGGAGATATTCTTGCAAGGATGCATAGCCTTCTGCGGCGACAACGGCGCCAGCTCCCATGGTTTTCGCCGCTTGGATGGCTTCTGGAAACGAGATTTCCAGAGTGGCGGCGCCGGCGACCGAAAGCTCCGCAATGGCGTCTTCGATAACACCAGCGATATCGTCCTGACAGCGGTCCCAGAAATGAGAGCCGGTCAGGCCAATTTTGAGGCCCCGAACATCCAAGGGCGCAATAGCCGGAGCCGGGGCGCCTTGGAGGGCACTTTCGATGGCGGTGAAGGCGAGGGCGGCATCGGCGGCGCTGCGGGTCAGAATACCGGGCGTATCAAGGGTGCTGGAGAGAGGCGTGATGCCGTCTGTCGGCCAGCGCCTCTTGGTGGTTTTGAGGCCCACATTGCCGGTCATCGAGGCCGGCACCCGCACCGAGCCGCCGGTATCGGTCCCGAACGCAACGATGGCCGAGCCTTCGCACAAGCTGACACCGGCGCCGGCGCTCGAACCGCCGGGCGCCCGGTGCTCGATGGCGTCCCATGGGTTCCGGGGCGCACCCCAATGGGGGTTGGTGCCGAGCCCGCCAAAGGCAAATTCGACGCTGTGGGTCTTACCGGGGATGACCGCCAGTTGGCTGCGGATGGCGCGCACCATGGCGCCTTCGGCCTCCCATTCTTTGGGCAGTTGCTTTGGCGATCCGGCGAAGATGGGAAAGCCGGCAACGCCGAAGATATCTTTCACCGAAAACGGGATGCCCTGCAGCGCGCCTAGATCGGCGCCGGCCGCAAACGCCTGGTCCGCCGCTGCGGCCTGTTGAAGTGCGCCGGGCCCGTCCCACGACTTATAAGCCTGTAACGCACCGTCGCTGCGCTGGTGATTGTCTACGGCTTCCTCGGCCAACCGGGTGGCCGTAACATCGCCGCGCCGGAGCCCGGCGGCGATTGCGGATAGCGGGCGTTGGGTCCAATCGGTCATGGCATCTTTCAACAATTTCAGGCAGCCGGGAATGCGGCGCGCCATGATTTTAGGAAAGGCGATACGCCTCTGCAAGACCGCCTAGACTTACCCGGAGCGTTATATAAGAATGGTGCCATCAACGGACCGCAAGGATGCCAGGGAGGCTCAAATGGCGAAGAAACCGGCTGCCAAAAAGAAGACGACCGCTCGCAAAAACAAACGGCTGACGCAGGCGGATATCAACCGCAAAGGCCGCCAGCTTTCCAACTGGGGCAAGTGGGGCAAGAACGATCAGCTCGGCGTTTTGAACTACATCACGCCCGAAGATATCGTCGAGGCCGCCAAGCTGGTAAAGAAAGGCAAGGTCTTTCGCTTGGGGCTGGAATTGGACGAAAACGGCCCGCAGAAAGGCATCTGGGGCGGGCGCTGGAACACCATGCACCATATGCTGGCCACCGGTACCGACGCCATCGCCGGCGTCCAGGACAAGATTTACGGCCTCCGCTGGGCCGACGATTTCATCAACCTGCCGACCCAAACCGCCAGCCAGTGGGATGCCCTGGCGCATGTCTTCACCGGCGACAAGATGTGGAACGGCTATCCGGCCAAGCTGGTAGATTCTACCGGCGCCCACAAAAACGGTATCGAGCATTTCGCCGACAAGATGGTCGGGCGCGGCGTATTGCTCGACGTCGCCGCCTATAAGGGCAAGAAGCGCCTCGCCGACGGTTACGGAATTACCATACGCGATCTCAACGCCACCATGCGCAAACAAGGCGTCCAGGTGCGGCGCGGCGATTTCGTGATCATCAATACCGGCCAAATGGCCGATTGCCTGGACAAGGGCGAATGGGGCGGATACGCCGCCGGCGATGCCCCCGGCCTGGCGTTCGAGACGGTGGACTGGATCCACGAAAAGCAGATCTCCGGCATTTGCTCGGATACCTGGGGCATCGAGGTGCGGCCCAACTTCACCGTGCCCGGCATCTTCCAGCCCTGGCATCAGGTGACCATCCCCTATATCGGTATCGTCCACGGCGAGATTTGGTATTTGCGCGAACTGGTGGCCGATTGCGCCAAGGACGGGGTGTACGAGTTTTTCCTGGCGGCGCCGCCACTGGTGATCCCCAAGGGCACCGGCTCGCCGCTCAACCCGCAAGCCATCAAATAGGTGATCCCATGGCCCGCCGCTTTATCGATATGTCCATGCATCTCGAAAACGACGTGGTGTCCGATCCGCCCGGCTATGGGCCTACGATCGAATACCAGAACCACAAAGACACCGCGCCCCACGTGGTCGATTTTTTCCCGGGTCTGAAAGAAGAGGATTTGCCGGACGGCGAGGGCTGGGGCATGGAATGGATCCATCTGATGACCCATAACGGCACACATCTGGATGCGCCCTATCATTTCCATTCGACTATGAACAAGGGTGAACGGGCGATCACCATCGACGAAGTGCCCTTAGATTGGTGCTTCCAGGCCGGCGTCAAACTGGATTTCCAAGGCCTCGACGATGGCTATGTGGTCACCGCCGGAGACGTCGAGGCCGAGTTGAAACGCATCGGCCACGACTTGCAGCCTTTGGATATCGTCGTCGTCAACACCGCCGCCGGGCTTGCCTACGGCTCCGATCATTATGTTTCCACCGGTTGCGGTATGGGCCGCGACGCGACGTTGTATTTGCTAGAGCGCGGCGTCCGCGTCACCGGCACCGACGCCTGGAGTTGGGATGCGCCGTTCGCCCATACCAAGGACAAGTATGCGGAGAGCGGCGATGCCGGCCTCATATGGGAAGGCCACAAGGCGGGGCGCGAGATCGGCTATTGCCATTTGGAAAAGCTGCACAATCTGGAAGCCCTACCCGATGATGGCTTTCAGATCGCCTGCTTTCCGGTCAAAATCCGGGCCGCGTCGGCGGGCTGGACCCGCGCCGTGGCCATCATCGACGAATAATGATCGATCCCCACTTTCGCTACGAAAAGAAGACCGCCCAGGTAAACGGCTACAAGATGGCCTATGCCGAAGCCGGCGATGCGGAGGGCGATCCAATCATATTCCTGCACGGCAACGCTACCTCATCCTATATGTGGCGCAACATCATGCCCCATGTAGAAGATTTGGGACGGCTGATCGCCATCGACAATATCGGCCAGGGAGATTCCGATAAGCTGAAGAATTCGGACGCCACCTCCTATTCCCTCGGCCAGCATCAGGACTTTATCGACGGCACGCTTGCCGCCCTCGGCGTCACGCTTGCCGCCCTCGGCGTCACCGACAACGTCACCTTTGTTATGCACGATTGGGGCGGACCGATTGGATTGAACTGGGCGCGGCGCCATCCCGGTAAGATAAAGGGCCTGGCCCACTCGGAGATCGTCGTCTGCAACCACCCCTCTTGGGACGAATACCCCGAGGCCATCGGCAAACTATTGCAAACATTGCGTGGTCCCGAGGGCGAAAAACTGGTGCTGGAGGACAATTTCTTTGTCGAAAAAGTCTTCACCGGCGGCGTCATGCGTGACATCGACGAGGCCACCATGACCGAAATGCGCCGCCCCTATGTGGAGCCCGGCGAGGCGAGGCGCGCGACGCTTTCCTGGGTCCGGCAAATTCCGGTGGAAGGCATGCCCGAAGCGGTCGCCAAAATGGTCGATGAAAACGCCGCCTGGATGGCCGCGCATGATATCCCGAAGCTATTCATCCGCGCCGATCCCGGGCAGATCATATTCCAGCGCGATCTCGACATCATTCGCGCCTGGCCCAATCAGACCGAAGCCGTGGTAAAGGGGCTACATCACCCGCAGGAAGATTCGCCCGACGATATCGGCGCTGCGCTGGCCGACTGGTTGCAAGAGATCGGGTAGCAGCTCCATCTGGATTGATACCTAGAAGCCGAGCTCCGGCTCCTCGCCCTTGTAGACCCAGTCCTTGGTCGGCTTGCCGTCGGCAAGGGCGCGTATTTCCCTGTCCCAGACCCGGCGCATGGCGGCAACGCCGGCATCTGTGCGGCCAAGAAGCTCCAGGCTCCGATCGACGATCTGGCCCTGCCCGCCCTGGGTGATGGCGTCTTCCAAAAGCAGCAAATAGGGATGGTCCAGGTAGTCGTTGATATGGCCCTTGCCGGCGAGAATTTCGTGGGTCAATTGGGTGATGGAGGGCGCGGCGGCGATTTTTTCAGCGAAGCGCGCATGCATGTCGTGATAGGCGCCCAGATCAGCGTCGTCCACATGGAGGTTCTGAGTAAAATAAACCCGATGGTTGGCATCGTCGGTGGGCACCACGATGATGTAAGTATCCCGCCAGCCGCCGATTTCGGCGATGTCGTTGAAGGTGGGGATCAGGATACGCATGATGTTGGGCAACATATAAAGGGTTTTGCGTAGCTTGCTGCCGGGAACTTGGGTTTCGCGCACCATGCCGTAATCGGTCTCGTAAATATCCATTTCCGGTAGCTGGTAGGCGCGCCCCAGATTGTTGTGCGATCCGCCGAAGGTATGGACGAAAGCCAGATGGGTTTCGTCGAAATGGTTCTCCATGGTCTGGAACCAGTTGGCGGGAAAATCCGACGCGTGATTTTCGATGATCTCCACATTCTTGAAATATTCGTTCGCCGGAAAGGCCGGCGCCTCGCCATCACCGAAATAGCCATAGATCAGCCCCAGATGTTCGCGCGCGGGATAGGACGGAATACCGGCCCGGCTCGCTGGCCCTGGCGGATCCTCGCCCGGGCGCGCGATGCAACTGCCGGCGCCGTCGTAGGTCCAGCCGTGATACATGCACTGGATGGCCTCGCCGCGCACCCAGCCCGTGGAAAGTTGGGTCGAGCGGTGCGCACAGCGAAATCCAACCACGTAAGGGGTGCCGCTTTCCCCCCGATAGAGAGTGAACTTCTCGTCCATGACGTGGATCGGCAGGGCTTTACCCGCCTCCAAATCGGCGGCCTTGGCGATGGGCTGCCAAAACAAGCGCAGATAGTTTCCGCCTGGCGTACCGGGGCCGGCGGAGGCAAAATCCACCCATCGTTCGCCTGATTTGTCAGCGGTGCCGTCCATGATCACCGGTCTCCTTCAAATTTGCGCCGCGCCGCGGCAACCGCGGCTCAGTTGGGTTCGGAGAATTTATAGCCGCTGCCAGCCACGGTAATGATAAACTTCGGCTTCTTCGGCTCGTCTTCGATCTTTTTGCGCACCCTTGAGATCAAGACATCAATCAGCCGGTCCGACGGCGCGTCATCGTTGCGCGAGACCGCGTCCAAAAGATAATCCCGGCTGAGCACCCGGTTGGGTGCCTTGGCCAGCGCCGCCAACAGATTAAACTCGGCGGCGGTGAGGATGATGTCCTGGCCCCCCGGTGAGGTGACGCTGCGGGCGCCGCCATCGATTTTCCAGCCGCCGCTTTCGATGACGTTGGCTTCAAGCCGGGCGCCGCCGCCATCGCCGCCGCCATCCTTGGCGCGGCCGAGAATATTATGCACACGCAGCACCAATTCCTCGGGATCGAACGGCTTGGTCAGATAGTCGTCGGCGCCCAGTTCCAACGCCGCCAGCCGGTCTTCTCGGCCCCGGCGCGCAGTGATCACGATGATCGGGATCGACGAGCGCGCGCGGATTTGACGGGTTAGGGTCAGGCCGTCTTCGTCCGGCAACCCCAGATCGAGAAGGATCAAATCGATCTTCTCGGTGTTGAGGGTGGCCAGCATTTCTTTTCCGGATCCGGCGCAGGAGACCTTATAGCCCTCGCCCTTCATGTAGGCGGCGAGCAGCGATTGAACCAGTTCGTCATCTTCGACGATGAGCAAATGATAGGCCATGGAAACCAGAACCAATCTTTGGAAGAACCTTGGGGCAATGCGCAAATTTACATAAATTTACATGTTGTTCACACCCTTTTTATCTGGCCGCAACACCGAGCGCCTATATTCAAAACTCGGATGCGCTAAAACGCGGAGAGTTTACTCCTGCTACGATCCGGTTTTGGCCAAAGTTTTAACAATTACGACGGATGTTTTTTTTGTTTTTTTGGGGCTCGATGAGGAGCGGCTTGTTTGAGCCAAAGGACCTCGCATTCCTTCCTTTATTCTCATCGACAACTACGGGACCGCTTCGGCGGTCCCATTTTTTTCAAACGCCGGGCAAAGGGCTATTCGCGGCGATTGAAATCCCTGTAGAGTTCACTGTGGCCATTGAAACCCCTAGCGGCAATGGCCATCTTTATTAATTACAGCCTCGATTAAAGAGTATTTTCCATGGTTCCAGAGCCAAATAAAATCCTGATGGTCGAGGACGAAGCGGATATCCAAATCGTCGCCAAGCTGGCGCTCGAATCGGTGGGTAATTTCACCGTGCATATTTGCTCCTCCGGCTCCGACGCCGTGGCCGAGCTTCCAGGTTTTGATCCCGACATCATCTTGCTTGATGTTATGATGCCCGGCATGGACGGGCCCGATACCTTTAAAGCCATTCGCCGGTTGGGCGGCTATGAGAGCCTGCCGATTATATTCATGACAGCAAAAGTCATGGAGACAGACAGAGAGTATTACCACTCCCTAGGCGCGTCGGGTGTCATTGCCAAACCCTTCGATCCGATGACGCTTTCCGATCAAATCCGCGAAATTTGGAACCAACACCATGGCCGTTGACAAAGATACATTCGCCGAAAAATTAAGGGCACTGAAAGAAGCCTACGATGCCCAACTTGGCGGGCGTATTGATGCGCTGGAAAGCGCCCTTGGCGATATCGGCGCCGCCGGAGATCGGACCGGGCAAATCGCTGCGGTGAGGAAATTGCTCGAATTGGCGCACAAAATCGCCGGCTCAGCGGGCACCTTCGGCCATCAAAAACTCAGCGCGACAGCGTCGGACCTGGAGGGTCTTTGCGAGAGCACCGTCGAGGACGGCGAGGGCCCAAGCCCCGAACTCAATCAGGAATTGGAGGATTTAGTGGCCGCCTGCCGCACCTATTCGGGCGCCTGAGACTGACCTTATAGAGCCGCTAGATACGCCGCTCCGAAACCACGGCCCAAGCAAACATGGCTGCGAATAGCATCGCCGGCACAAAACCAAGAAGGCTGAGCATCCAGTCCGAGCCGGCTGTCAGGATGCCTATTCCGAAAACGACACCGATAATAATGGGCCATAAGAGATTGCGGGGGCTGGATGGTTTTCCGTACATCGCGCTGTCATACCGATTTTAAATTTTGCCTGATATTGATATTGGGCGCACAGCTGACGATTTCAACGGTTTTGGCGCACGAACCAGCTTTTATCGAACGGTTGGCGGCGCGCTGCTAAGCCTATAAAACAAGAGCCGATCCCTATCCGCCGCCGGGGGCCTTTTAAGCGCCATGCAGATCGAATTACCGAAACCGCCCTTTCCGGGCCTGCTCCGTATCGCGTCGGATTTTTCCGTACCGCTTGCGGTCAATGGATTTATCGCCTTTATTTTTACGGCCACCGCGCCGGTTGCCATTGTCCTTTCGGTGGGCGCCAGTGGCGGGCTTTCAGAAGCAGAAATGGTGTCGTGGATATTTGCCGCCTTTTTCACCGGCGGCGTGATCAGCATCATATTTTGCACCCTATACCGCCAGCCGCTGGTTTTTTTCTGGACCATTCCCGGCACCGTTTTGATCGGCCCGGCGCTGGATAATCTAAGCTTTGCCGAGGTAATCGGCGCGTTCTACGCCACCGGCGCGCTGATGCTTATTCTTGGGCTATCAGGATGGGTGAAGCGCATCACAAGTGCGCTGCCGATGCCCATCGTTATGGCCATGGTGGCCGGCGTCTTTTTGCAATTCGGACTGAACTGGCTGCGCGCGTTTGAAACCGGTTTCTGGATCGCCGCGCCGATGACACTTGTATTTTTTGGACTTGGCGCATACCCGGCGCTGGCCCGGCGTTTTCCGCCGCTGATTTCGGCATTGGTTGCCGGGCTCATCGCCATGCCGCTTAGCCAAGGCGGCTTTGCGGGCGACGCGGATTTAACTTTACGCATCGCCGATCCCATTTATTTCGCCCCCACCTTCAGCTTGGCTGCGATGTTCGAGCTGGTCGTGCCGCTGGCCATCACCGTTTTGGCGGCTCAGAACGCCCAAGGCTACGCGGTCATCAGCGTCAAGGGTCACGAGCCCCCGGTCAATGCGGTAACCGCCATATGCGGCGTCGGCGGGCTGGTCAACGCCGCATTCGGCGCCGTATCGACCTGCCTGACGGGACCGGTGAACGCCGTCATTTCTTCATCCGGGCCCAAGGAACGCCATTATACGGCCGGCATATTCGTCGGGATTTTGGGCATCACCTACGGCCTGTTTTCGCCGGTCTTCACCAGTTTCATGCTGGCGACGCCAAAGGCCTTTATCGCGACCCTCGCCGGCATTGCGCTTTTGGGTGTTTTGCAAACAGCGTTCCGAACCGCATTTCAGGGACGCTTTACCTACGGCGCCTTGATCACCTTTCTGGTGACCGCCGCCGATATCTCGATTTTCGGCATCGGCGCGCCCTTCTGGGCACTGGTTTTCGGCTTCGCCACCTCGTGGCTCCTGGAGCGCGGAGATTTCCAGGCGCCGGAGGATTAAGGGCTAGGCAGCTTTTTGGGTCTTCTTCCGGGTAATCTGGCGCTTGCCCTTGGCGACGCGGGCTTTGCCTTGATCCTGAGAGCGCCAGCCCGCCTTGGTTTCCTTTAAATCAAAAACGTAATTATAGCCGCCCTTGGGGTTCTCCAGAATCTCCCACCAATTGTCGTCGGCGTCGATCATGTAAAAGGAATAGGTGCCGTGCTGGAAGACCGGCTTGGTGATCTTCTTGAGCCCGTATTCTTTACGCGCGCCAACCACCAATTGGTGCGCCTCATCGACGCTGGCCCGGTCACTCACATCCAGGCCGAAATGGCTATAAATGCCGGCCGCCGTTTTGCGCTTGGTTTCGACGGCAGCGATGGTGGTGCCCTTGCCGTGGCGCATCATCAACGAGCGGTCGGAAGTCTGCACCACTTCGAAGCCGAGCACCTCTTCATAAAAGCGCCGCGCCGAGCCTAGATCGTGGCATTCGACGGTGCCGTGGGACAGGCAGTTGGTTTTCAATAGCGGTTTGATTTTTTTTTGGCGCGCCATGACGAGGTCTCCCTTTTTGCGTTCATTGCCGTAAAATTAATGGCACGGGAATCCATCCAGGCCATTGACCCTAGTCAAGCGGATGGTGCGACATGCAACAACCCAAATGGCATGTGCATCATCACCATTAATGGACATCCACGCATAAAAAGCAATCGCCCGGTGAGGCGACATTTGAAACTCTTCCTATTCACAATATTTAAGAGCAGGAGGTTTATATAGTTCGCTGGAAATGGAAATAAAGGGGCATCGTTCCATCTGCCAATGCTGTCGCACCCCCACCCCATCCCTCCCCCATCAAGAGGGAGGGAGAAGGCCGCGGGCTCTAGGCTTTGATCCCAAACACCTCTTGTGCCGTATCCCCCAAAATGGCGTTCTCCGCACCGCCGCCGAACCCGCAGCGGTGCACAATGGCGCAGGGGTCGGGATCGCCGATGGGGAAGGGGTAGTCGGAGCCGAGCATGATGCGCTCGGTGCCGGATTGGGTGGCGAGGAATTTTAAGGCTTCTTCTTCGAACAGCACGCTATCGAAATAGAGGGTCTTGAAACCTGCCACCGGGTCGGCGTATTTGCCGGGGTGGATGTCATGGTTGCGGGCGAGGCGGCCCAAAAGATACGGGATGCCGCCGCCGCCGTGGGACAGCACGAACTTCATACCTGTGTATTTGAGAAAATGGCCGGAGAACAAGAGCCGGGATATGGCCGTTGTTGTATCGACGCCGCGGCCGACCGCGTTCATCATGTCGTAATCCAACAGCCGTGGATCGCCGCAGCCGAACATGGGGTGCAAATACAGCACCGCGCCCAGGCTCGACGCCGCCTCCCAGAACGGGTCCAGATCGGCATCGTCCAGATTGCCGGTGGTGGCGTGGGGCTGGGTGCCGATCATGGCGCCGACGAAACCGGCGTTCATGGCTTCTTGCAAAACCTCGGCGGCCAATTTGCCCGATTGCAACGGCACCGAGGCCAGCGGCGTCAGGCGCTTTTCGCCGTCCGTACCGTTCATCAGATGCTCGTTCAAAAAACGCGACCAGGCGGCGCCTTCACCGGCGGGCAGCTCATAGCCGAAACTGTCCAGCCAGCCGCCCGTCACCTGGGCATCGATGGAACATTGATCCATCCAGCCGAGGCGCTCATCGGTTTCCCGCAGCTTCGGCGCGATGGGACGGGTCGGCGCGCCACCATTGAAGGCCAGCTTGTAATGGCCGTCCTCGTGGCTGATATCCACATTGGGGAAGCGCCCGGCTTCTTTTAGCAGCGCATCCAGCATGGCTTGCGGGGTGAAATGGGCGTGTGTGTCGATGATCATTCTAAGGGGTTCCGTTCAATAGCTCTTCGATAAGGGACATGCGCATGGGCAACTGGTCAATCTCCAGCCCACGCGGCGACAGGGCGTCGTTGACGGCGCTGGCCACCGCCGCCGGGCCGCCCAGATAGCCGCCCTCGCCAGAGCCTTTCTGGCCGTGCGAGGTCAAAGGCGATGGCGTGCAATGCTCGGTGTCCTTGACCAGCGGCACCTCAAACGTGGACGGCATCAGATAATCGGCGAAGGTGGCGCTCAGGAACTGGCCGTCGGGGGCGTATTCGAATTTCTCATATAGCGCCGCGCCGATGCCGTGGGCGATGCCGCCCAAGATCATACCGCGCACGATATCGGGGTTGATGACCGTGCCGCAATCGTGGGCGATGAAGTATTCCAGCAACGTTACCTTGCCGGTGCCGGGATCGATTTCCACCAGCGGGATATGGGCTTGGAAGGAGAAACAGGGATAGAGCTGCACCTTGCCGTCTGCATCCGGCAACTGGCCGCCGAGCGGCACCTGCCACACATGCTGGGCCTGCAGGCCGGGCGCCGCGCCTTCGGGCAGCCGGTGGTATTGTTTGTGGGCGATATAACAAATCTCGTTCCAGGTGAGTTTGCGCGACGGATCATTGCGCACGGAAACATCGCCGCCGGAATATTCCAACTGATCCAAGGGCGTTTCCAGATTGTGCGCGGCAATCGCCATGATCTGGGCTTTCAGCTTGGCCGCCGCCCCGGTGATGGCGCCGCCGAGCATGATCGCCATACGGCTGGCAACCGGGCTGCGGGTCGGCATGGCGGTCAGGGTATCGGCGTGAATGACGCGGATATCGTCCGGCTCGCGCCCCAATTCCTCGCCCAAAATGGTGGCCACCAAAGTCTCGTGACCCTGGCCCGACGTGGTGGTCGCCATCACCCCGGTGATGCAGCCCTCACCATCGATACGCGCTTCGGCGCCTTCCATGAAGGTGGTTATCTCGGCCGCCGGGTTCATGAGGTACTCGAACATATTGTTGCCGCCGCCCGGCTCCAGGCAGGTGGCAACGCCGATCCCGGCGAGCCGCCCTTCGCTCCGAATTTCGTCCCGGCGCGCGCACAAGGCATCGAAATTGGCCAGCGCCAGTACCTTGTCCATCACCGCCGGATAATTGCCGCTATCATATTTGGTGCCGCTCGGTTGCTCGTAGGGGAACTGATCCGGCTGGATAAAATTGCGCCGGCGGATTTCAATCCGGTCCATGCCCAATGCCGCCGCAACCTTATCGACGGCTCGTTCCAGCATGTAATTGGTCGGCGCCTGGCCAAAGCCGCGCACCGGCACCTGGCCCGTTTTGTTGGTGGTGACCGAGATGGCTTCGTAATGGACGGAGTTGATAGTGTAGGGCCCGACGATGGCGGCGATGGGCTTGCCCAATTGAAACGGCCCCCGCCCCGGATAGGCACCGGCGTCATCGAGAGCGCGAATTTTCAAGGACTTGATCATGCCGTCGGCATTGTAGGCGACCTGGGTGTCGAAAATGCGGTCGGGGCCGTGCGCATCGCCGCCGCCCATATTGTCGAGCCGGTCCTCGATCAGGCGGATTGGTCTTTCCAACTTGCGCGACAGATAGCCGATCAGCACCGTGTGCTTGATGCCGCGCTTGACCCCATAACTGCCGCCCACATCCACGTCCTGATGAACGCGCACGGCGTTGAGCGGAATGCCCATCGCACCAGCGATCTGATCTGCATAGTTGGGCATCTGGATCGAGGCCCAGACGTCCAGAATGCCCTTGCCCTCGTCCCATTCGGCGACCGCACCGAAGGTTTCGATGGGCACCGTGGAGCTTCGGTGCCAGCGGGCGCGAAAGCTTAGGCTATGATCGGCGGCGGCGAAATCATCATCCACCGGCCCCCAGGTAAATTCGCCGTCGTACAGAACATTGGAGCCATGCTCCGGATGTACTTGCGGCGAGCCTGCTTGGTAGGCCTCTTCCGGATCGATCACCGGATCGGTGGGGGTGTAATCCACCTCGATCAATTCCATGGCGTCTTCGGCGATGGCGCGGCTGTCGGCGGCGACGGCGGCCACCCATTCGCCGGCATAGCGGGACAATTCAAACGCCAAGGGCCGCCATTTGACCCCCGGCGTCTTTAAACCGCCATAAAGCGGGTTGGTGGCAGCGGCCAGTTCGGCACCATCAAGCACCGCATGCACGCCGGGCATGGCCAGCGCTGCGCTGAAATCGATGTTGTTGATCCTGGCGCGGGGATATGGGCAGGGAAGCGCCGCCACATGCAGCATACCGGGCCGCTCGATGTCCTGTACAAATACGCCGCGCCCGGTGACGAACCGCTTGTCCTCCTGGGTGCGCCGCTTGCGCGCGACATAGCGCGTGTTGGGGGCTTGGCTGATCATTGTGCGGCCTCCCGCAAATTTTCGGCGGCCAGCTTGATGGCCTCGATGATCTGCACATAGCCGGTGCAGCGGCAGATATTGCCGCCGATGGCTTCGCGGATGTCCGCCTCGTCCGGGTCTGGATTTTCGTCCAGCAACGCCTGGGCGGCGATCAACATGCCCGGCGTGCAGTATCCGCATTGCAAACCATGGGCATCGCGGAAGGCTTCTTGCAGGGGGCTCGGCTCGCCATCACTGCCGGCCAGGCCTTCGACGGTAGTCACGGCTTTGCCGGCGGCTTGCACCGCGAACATCAAACAAGCGCGCACCGGCTCGCCCTCCACCAGCACCGAACAGGCGCCGCAGACCCCATGCTCGCAGCCCATATGGGCGCCGGTGACGCCCAACGGGCCACGCAGAAAATCCAATAAGGTGACGCGCGGCTCGGCGGCGGCGGTGCGCTTAGCGCCATTGACGGTTAGGGTTATGGATCTGGGTTTCATAGCCCTGCCTCCGCCAGCGCATCGGATATAGCGCGCGCCGCCAGCACGCGGGCGACCCGCATCCGGTAAGCGCCAGTTGCGTGCACATCGTCCATGGCCTCGATGCCGTCCGTTGCCGCCTCGGCGGCCGCTTCTATCAGCGCATCGGATGGCGCCTCGCCGACCAAGATCGCCTCCGCTTTCAGCGCTTTAACGGGGTGCGGGTGGGCGCCGCCGATGCCGATGGCGGCGCTGGCGCATTTACCGCCAGCGTCCAGGTTGATTTCAGCCGCCGCCGAAACGATGGCGAAGTCGCCGTGCCGCTCGGACACCTCGTGAAAGCCGGTGCCGGCGCCGGTGGAGAGCGGAAAGCTCACCGCCATCAAGCATTCATCCGGCGCGCGCTCGGTGCTCATGGGGCCGGAATAAAATTCCGAGGCGGCGATGGTGCGCTCGCCATTGGAAGTGCGCAGGCTGATCGCTGCATCAAGAGTGACCGCCACCAGGGGCATTTCGGCGGACGGATCGCCGTGCGCGATGGAGCCGCCCAATGTGCCCCGGTTGCGGGTCTGCACATGGCCGACGAAGGCCAACGCCTTCAATAATAGCGGGACGGCGGTGCAAGTTTCCGCCGACTTCAGGATATCTTTCTGGCGGGTGCCGGCGCCGATGGCAAAGCCGTCCCCATCCGCCGCCATGAATTTCATCTCGTCGCAATCGTTGATGTCGATCAGCACCGAGGGCCGCGCCAAGCGCATATTCATCATCGGCACCAGCGACTGGCCGCCGGCCAATATCAGCGCCTCGTCGCCATGCTCGGCCAAAAGCCGGACGGCGTCATCGGCGCTGGCGGCGGCGAAATAGTCGAAGGGAGCCGGCTTCATATTAGATTCAGTCCCATCCGTCTTCCACATCGCGGACCGAGGTTTCGGGAACCAGATCCGGCTGCTGGCGTTTCAGGGTTTCGGCGCCGTTTTTCAAATATTCGCCCTTGGCGGCGCGCGCCGCGTCGGCGTCCCAACGGTCGTGCCAATCGCCAAGGGAATATCCGTGCCAGGGCTCTTCCGGGCGGAGCGGCGGCAATTGCAGGCGCTCCCACACGTCCTTTGCATGCTCCATATATTCTTTGCCGGGCAGCGCCAGGGGCGGCATCGGGCTTTTCATGGTGGCATCGATAAGCAGCGTGCCGTCCTCGTCAGTGCCATGCTCGCGTTTCGGGCCATGGCCCAATCCCCGATGCGCCAGGATGTTCATGTCGTCCACAGGGTTGGAGCGGTAGGAAATGGCCCATAACAGCGCATCGGAATTGGTTGGTGCAATATCGTCATCGACCGCGATCACGATCTTGCTCATATCGCTCTTGAAGGCCGACGCGCCGTTGAGGGCACGCCAAATTTCGGATTTAGGCATGCCGGTTTCGACGGTCAGAATGGTGACCCGCAAAAGCGACGTCAGCGGCTCGTGCAGGGACACCCCCTTGACGCCGCGAATGCCGAGGCCGTCGCGCAGATGGGTGAGGAACAACGGCTCGTAGGCGACGCGCTTGATGACGGAAGATTCCGACGGCGTCACCTGAGAAATATAGGACGGGATAACCGGCTTGGCCTTGCGCGTGATGGCGGTGACGCGCATGGGCATGTTGAATTCTTCCAGCGCGATATGGCCGTGGGATTCTCCGAACGGACCTTCCGGCTCCAAAACCATCGGATCGATGATGCCCTCGATCACCACCTCGGCTTCGGCGGGGACCATCAGATCGATGGTCTTCGCCTTGACCATATTGATCGGCTCGCCAGCCAGGCCGCCGGCCACTTCCATTTCGTCCAGCCCTAATGGCAGTTTCTGCGGTCCCATAAAGGCCACGTAGGGCGGACAGCCGAGCACAATGGCGCAGGGCATTTCGGCGCCCCTGGCTTTGTATTTCTGCCAATGCAGGTAGCCCTCGGCGCCGCCGGTGCGGGTCGCCATGCGCACCACCAGCCGGTCCGGCGCCTTGAGCCCAGCCCGGTAGGTGCCCATGTTTTGGCCGCCGGTGTCGGGATCGCGGGTAATCACGTTGGTCGCGGTTAGCGTCGGCGTGGCATCGAAGCCGGGCGTCGAAACCGGGATCGGCAGGGCATCGAGGCCACCCCCTTCGCCTTGCAGATCGGCGCCGGTTAGAACAACCTCGTGGCAGGGGGCATTGTCGATTTCTTTGGGGGATACAGGTGCTGCGATAGCGCGCTCCCACTTGGCGGCAATGTCTTCGACGGCAACGCCCATGCCGATAGAATAGACCGCTTCCGATGCCGCCAGACCGCCGACTGCCACCGGGATATCATATTTGCGGCCCTTGCCGTCGGTGATATCGGTGAACAGGAAGGCTTTCCTATCCGCCTCGGCAATGCCGCCCCGGAACTGCCAGCGCACCAAAGGGTGCATTTCGGCATCCTTGTCGATGGCCTCGCCGATGCGGTGGAGAAGACCGGCTTCCGCCAAGGCGTCCAGATGTTCCTGCAAATCGCGGTAGCCGCGGGTTCCCGAACCCATTCAGATTTCCCCCGAAGGTCGTTGTCTTGTTAATTCGTGGCAGGCGGAACTATGTCACGTCTAAACGGCTTGGAAAATACCAGCACGGAAATAGTTGTCTGACCGTGCAAGGCAGAAAAAATTAGAGTATATTCCCGCAATTATAAGCGAAAGTGTCTTCAAATCTTACTAGCAGTATGCGTAAAAACGCTTATTTCTATATTCTGGCTTTAATCCTATACAATTGTCTGTAGATAATTCACGCTGGGACCACGCAATACTAAGCAGAAGGGCAGATGGGCGACATTCCTGCATATAATCTCGAGAATCTAGAAGTGGTCTATGCAGAGCAGTTCCAGCATATCCGTTCCATGGTTCGTTCGGTGCTGGCCGAGCTGGGCGTCCGCAAAATTCGCGACACTTCCAGCCTCGAAGAAGCCCACGACATGATCATCGATCATCCGCCGGATTTCGTTATTACCGATTGGGGTCCGGAATTCGATGCCTTGAAACTGGTCGATTGGGTGCGCAAAGGCTCTGATTCGCCCAACCGCTTCACCCCCATCATCGTCACCTCTGCCTTTACCGAGCGCGAGAATGTCGGCTTGGCGCGGGATCACGGCATAACCGAATTTATCGCCAAGCCGCTGGCGCCTAACACCCTTTATCGGCGCATCTGTATGCTGATCGCCAATGCCCGCCCGTTTGTCGAGTGCAAGGTCTATTTCGGCCCCGACCGCCGCCGCCGCTCGGTTGGCTATGACGGCGAAAGCCGGCGCGCCGACGAAGCCTCGATCTAGGCCGCGCTTTTTTCCCTGAGATTATCAAGGCTGCCGCCGCGCATGATGGAGCCCGGCAGGGGATGGCCGACCACGTCTTCGGCGAGGCGCGCGCATTCGGCCAGTACATCGAGATCGAGCCCGGTATCGATGCCCATTTCCTCGCACATGAAGACCAGATCCTCGGTACAGACATTACCCGCCGCCGCCTTGTTGCCGGCGAACGGGCAGCCGCCGAGCCCGGCGACGCAGGCATCGAAATGGGCAACTCCCATTTCCAGTCCGGCATAGGCGTTGGCGATGCCCATGCCGCGGGTGTCGTGCAGATGCAGAGCGTATTCAAGATCGGGGTAGATATCCTGCAATGCGCCGAGGGCGCGTTTGATGCGGTCCGGCGTGCCCCAGCCCATGGTGTCCAGCAGCATGAATTGCTTCAAGGTGACGCCGTGCTCGGCTGTGGCATCGATAATCACCTTGGCCAGATCGACGAGTTTGGAGACCGGTACGTCGCCCTCGAAATTGCAGCCAAACGCCGCCGAGATGCCGCCCTGCTCGATAGGCATATCGTGGCTTTTATAGCGCTCGATGGTGCTGGATAATTCGGCGATCTGCTGCTCTGAAGTACGGTTCTGGTTGCGCTGCAAGAAGCTTTCCGAGGCGCAGAGATTGAGGTTACCCTTCATCGCAAGGCGCCCTGTGGCCTTAGCCCGCTCGAACCCCTGCGCGTTCAGCCAGAGCCCGGTATATTCGACACCCGGCTCCAAATCGATGCCGGCCACCACCTCTTCGGCGTCGGCCATGTTGGGCACCAGTTTGGGATTGACGAAAGACACGATCTGAATGGTTTTCAGCCCGGTTTTCGACAGCGCATTGATAAATTCGATCTTGCGCGCCGTCGGCACAAAGTTCTTTTCAATCTGAAACCCCTCGCGCGGCCCTTCTTCCTTAAAGGTCACGGTTTTCGGAAAATTCGCCATCTCGCCCTCCGCTGGTCGCATGCTTACAAAATAGCCCCAAATAAATTTGCCAAGGCCAGTGTCACTATCTAACAATTAGACATATCAGGCAATCGCAAGAGGAGAGCTTCATGGCGGACGCAAGCAGTCTCGAGATCAGGCGCGATAACAAAATCCTGATGCTGACCCTCAACCGGCCGGAAGTGCGCAACGCCTTCACCGCCGAAATGAATACCCAGATGGCGGAAGCCATCTTGGCCGCCGATTTCGATGACGATATTGCAATGATTGCCATCACCGGCGCCGGCGACAAGGCGTTTTGTTCCGGCGCCGATTTGAACGAGGCGCGCCAAGCCGCCGATGCCGGCGAGGTATTCCGGGGCCCCTTGCGCACCACAAGGCGCGGCCTGTTCGAGGTCATGATCGATTCCAAAAAGCCGATCATGGCCATCGTCAACGGCCCGGCCATCGCCGGCGGCTTCGAATTGGCACTGGCGGCCGATATCCGCATCGCCGCCGAGGACGCCTATTTCGCGCTACCCGAGGCGAAGCGCGCCCGGGGTGCCCATTTCGCATCCGTGGTATTGCCGCAGATGGTACCGCCGGGCATCGCCATGGAATGGCTGTATACGGGCCGCCGCATCCCGCTGGACGAGGCCGAGCGTTGGGGCCTGATCAATCGCCGGGCAACCGCCACAACATTGATGGATACCGCCATGGATTTGGCCGCCGAGATTCTCACCTCGGCACCCTTGTCCCTGCAGCGCATGAAGCTGACCTACCGCAAGACCTTCGGCATGCCTTTGTTGTCTGCCTTGCGCCTGGATGTAGGGCCGGACGTCTACGGCTCCGAAGACCAGGTGGAAGGCGCCCGCGCGTACCTGGAAAAGCGCGATCCGGTCTGGAAGGGCCGCTAGCTGGTGGCCGACAATTCCACCACCGTGTACCACGCGCTGAAACCCTTGTTTCAGCCCGCCAACGTAGCGGTGATCGGCGCCTCCAACACCGAAGGCAAGCAAGGTAATACCGCTATCCGCTATTTACAGCGCTGCGGCTATGAAGGCGGTATTTTTCCCATCAATCCGGGCCAATCGGAAATCGAAGGCCTTAAATGCTATGCGGGCATCGGCGATACGGTTGCCAAGATCGATTGCGCGCTAATCGTGATTCCAGCGGACGCGGCAGTGGCGGCAGTCAAAGATTGCGCCGCGGCCGGCGTCGGCGCGGTGATCATAGGCGCCACCGGCTTTGCCGAGATGGACACCGATGAGGGCCGCGCACGCCAAGCCGAAGTGGTGGACATCGCGACCAAGGAAGGGCTGCGCATCCTCGGCCCCAACACCAACGGCATTTTCAATGCCTCGGACAAATTGTCGCTGGGCTACAACACGTCCCACGGCGATGCGTTGACGCCGGGCCCGTTTTCCGTCGCCGCCCATTCCGGCGCTTTGTTCAATTCCCTGGCACCGCGCCTTCGGGATTTGCGCACCGGCCTGTCGAAGTTCGTGCCGGTGGGCAACGAAGCCGATCTCGATATGCTGGATTTCCTGGAATATTTCATCGAAGACCCGGATACCGGCGTTATCGGGCTGATCATGGAGGCGATTGGCGATGGCGCCCGCCTCCGCCGCTTGGCCGCCCGTGCCCAAAATGCCGGCAAGCCGATCATTGCCCTGAAATTGGGCCGCTCCGCCGCCGGCGCCGGCGCTGCCAACGCCCATTCGACGCGCCTGGCGGGTAGCGCCCGGGCCTATGATGCGTTGTTCAAAGATTGCGGGATCGCCGTCGTACCAAGCGTCGAAGCCATGGCCGGCGCCGCCGCGCTTCTCATGAACAGGGCCGAACAATCGTTCCCGGAAAACAACGCCCTGGTTTGCATCTCGACCACCGGCGGCGGTGCGGCGCTGCTCGCCGATCAGGCGGCGGCGCGCGCCCTCACCCTTGCCGGTGATGAAAACGGCGCTTGGGCTGGCGGCGTCGCCGATGTGATCAATACATTCGATGGCGCCGGCCAGATACGCAATCCCACCGACACCGGCGCCCTCGGCGGCCAAGCGCGACTAACGCCCTTGTTCGAGGCGCAAGAGGCTGCCAGCTTCACCGGGCCCCTCGCCTTTTTCACCCATCTGTTGCCCACCTTGAAAGGCTCCCTCGATGTCGCGGCGCAAATCATCGCCCGCAAAGGGCGCACCGGCACGCCGGCCATCGCCATCGCGCCCGGCGGGCTGACCGAAGAGATCGAAGACAGCTACCGGGAAGCGGGCATTCCTTTGTTCTACGATCTTGCCACCGCCTTCGATGCCTTATCGGCCTATTACCAAGCCTACCCCGCCCCGGCGCCGGCGCTGGAGCCGGTAATCGAGGCGCATGTGGCGGAGGGGCTTCGCCAGGCCAAACAAAGCCTCACCGATTTCGCCGGGCGGGACTTTTTGAACGAGGCGGAGAGCGCGGAATTGTTGCGCGGCATCGGCCTGCCCATGGTCGAAAGCCGCATCATCGACGGCATGGCGAGCGCTGGAGTGGCTGCCGATGAGCTTGGGCTTCCAGTTGTGCTGAAGGCGCTGGCACCGGGCGTCGCCCACAAGAACCGCATGGGTTTCGTGATCAGCAATATCTCCAACGATATCGAACTGGCCGAGGCGGTGGTCAATCTGGAAGGGCGCATCGCAGCGCTGGATTTCACCGCCGCCGAGGTCCCGCTGGTGCTGCAGCCGATGGCCAAGGGCCAAGCGGAGATTATCCTCGGCGTCGCCCATGAGCCGGGCCTGGGGCATTTCCTGCTGGCCGGGCTTGGCGGCGTCCATACCGAGCATCTGGACGAGGTGGTTCTGATCCCAATCCCGGCGGCCCCCGCAGTCATCGAAAAGCGGCTGGCGGCGAGCCGCATCGGCCGCCTGATCGCCGCCATCGGACCGGTTCAGCCGATCATCGATGCCCTCTGGGCGCTTTCACTGCTGGTAGCCGACAACCCGGCCATCGCCTCCATCGACATCAACCCATTGCTGGTGGAGACAAGCGGCTGCACCGCCGTCGATGCGCTGATCGTTTTGGAAGAGCTCCCTTAGCGCACCTTCAGAACGATCTTGCCGCGCACATGGCCGGTGGCGCTCAATTCGTGGGCGGCTCGGATATCATCTAACCCCATAAACTGCATCTCGGGCGTCTTGATAACACCCTTGGTTATGAAATCCGAAATGCGGTCCATAAAGCGGCGAGCGCGCTGCACGTTGGGGCGCAATACCTCCACGTCATCGCGGGGATTGGAAAAATCGGCCGGCTGGCCGCCGATCCAGACCACTTTGCCGCCCGGCTTCAATACCGAATAGGAGCGCGTGTGCACCTCGCCGCCGACGGTATCGAAGACCACATCGATATCGGACAGCGCTTCGGTGAAATCGGTGGTGTTGTAATCGATCACCTCGTCGGCGCCGAGGCCGGTGACGTAATCGTGGTTGCCGGGACTGGCCGTGGTGATCACGTGGGCGCCAATATGATGAGCGATCTGGATGCCGATGCTGCCGACGCCGCCGGCACCGCCCTGGACCAAAAGCCTCTGCCCGGCGGCCAGATGAGCCGTGTCTTCCAGCGCGATCATGGCGGTCAATGTGGTAAGCGCCAGGGCTGCCGCCTGATCGTGGCTGACCGAGAACGGCTTTAGCCCCACCAGATCGGCGCCGATGCAAATTGTTTCCGCATAAGCGCCGTCGGCGCCTTGGGGCGTGACCCCATAAACCTCGTCGCCCACTTTCAATCCTTCGGCGTCATTGCCAAGGGCGCTCACCACGCCGGAAAAATCCCGGCCCAACGTGTGCGGAAAAAAGCCTTCGGGCGGCTTGGCGTAACCGCCATTGCGGGATTTCCAATCGGCCGGGTTGACGGTGGCGGAATGGATGTCGATGAGCGCGTCGCCCGGCCCCGGCACTGGCACCGGGATATCGCGCACCTGAAGCACGTCTGGTCCGCCGAATTCGTCTATTTGCACCGCTTTCATGGGGTCTCTCCTGGTCAATTATTTGGCGCGCACTATGGACTTCTAAAACCTGGATCGAAAGGTCTATAATCACTGAATTCTGGGAGAATTGATCATGAGCAAAAATCGTCTGGTATCCGGCTTTCACCATTTCGCCATGGAAGTGTCGGACATGGATAAATCCATCGCCTTCTACCGCGATATCCTGGGCTTCAAACTGTCCGAGCGTCATACCGCCGACGAGATCGAAGCGATCCCCATGGATTTGACGTTTTTGCGGGTTGGCGAGAACCATCATGATCTGGTGCTGGCCCACAATCCCAACAAGAAATACCGCGCCCGCAACGAAGCCGACGCCGCCGAGGGCCCGGCCTATATCCACCATTTTGCCTTCGGCTGCCCGGACAAGGAAGCTTGGTTGGAGATAATGGAGGACGTAAAGGCGCGCGGCATCGAGATCGTGCGCGGCCCCGTGGTTCATTCCAAATACAATCCCAGGGGCGACGGCTCCTGGGGCGAGAACGAAAGCTTCTATGTCCTGGACCCGGACGGCCACCGGCTGGAATTGTTCTGTGAAATGGCGACCATTGCCGCCGACGGCACCTTCGTCTCCGCCGCCGGCGAACGTATCGAAGAAGCCAAGGTCGAAGAGGTTTAGCTAATTGCTCTTTCGCATGCATGGCTCGCAGCTGATGACGTTCCGCATTCCGCGCAATTTTCAAATGTGATGCGATGGCGTACGCCGAATAGGCCGCCCAAGCGCCTGCTTCGAGACGGCACCCAACCCTGCCGGTCGCCTCCTCAGCACGAGGGCTAGGTCTTTGATTTAAATAGAAACTTCATCCTGAGGAACGCGGCAGTTGGCGCGTGTCTCGAAGGATGGGGACGTGGTGTGTATTAAAAGACCAGCTCGTCTTCTTCGCCGCCGCCGGAGATAACAATTTCGCCGGCATCGGCGAGGGTCTTGGCGGTCTGCACCACATTGCCCTGGGCCTCGTCGACCTCCTTCAAGCGCACCGGGCCCATGGCCTCCATATCTTCCTGCATCATCTTGGCGGCGCGTTCCGACATGTTCTTGAAGAACAAATCCTTGATGTCGTCCGAGCCGCCCTTCAGGGCCATAGCCAGCTGGTCTTTCTCGATCTGGCGAAGGAGCGCCTGCACGCCAGACGGATCGATGCGCGCCAAATCTTCGAAGGTAAACATCAGGCCCTTGATACGCTCGGCGCTTTCCCGGTTGCGTTCTTCGAGGGCGCCCATGAAACGGTTCTCGGTCGAGCGGTCCAGATTGTTGAAGATATCGGCCATCTGCTCGTGGCTGTCCTGGCGCTGGCTCGAGGCCAGGTTCGACATGAACTCTGTGCGCAAGGTCTTCTCGACGCCGTCCAGGATTTCTTTTTGCACCGTTTCCATGCGCAGCAGCCGCATGATCACTTCCATGGCGAAATTTTCCGGCAGCACCGCCAGAACCCGGGATGCGTGATCCGGCTTGATCTTCGATAGCACCACCGCCACGGTCTGCGGATATTCGTTCTTAAAATAGTTCGCCAGAACCTGCTCGTTCACATTGGCCAACTTATCCCACATGGTGCGGCCGGCGGGACCACGGATTTCCTCCATGATCATGTCCACCTTCTCTTGATCCATGGTCTGCAAGAGCAGGCGTTCGGTGGAAGCGGAACTGCCTACCAAAGAGCTGCTGCCCGAGGACAACTGGTCGGCAAACTCCAAAAACAGTCGCTCCACTATTTCGGCATCAATGGAGCCGAGATTGGCCATCGTCAAAGACAGCTCCTTGATTTCTTCCACATCCATCAACTCGAACAGCTTCGCCGACTGATCCTGCTCCAATGAGAGCATGAAAATCGCCGCCTTGTCGGCGCCGCTTAGATTTCTAAAGGAGTCTTTCGTGCGGGCCATAATGTTTGCCTGAAATTTTGTTCTACATCGACCAAGAAATTATCACACAACTATGCGCCATCAAAATCGGATCGCGTCCGAATGTCTCGGATGAGTTCAATCTGGACACAATTAGAATAATAAATGGTGACTAAATGACGGCTTTTTGGGTCAAAAGAAGGGGCTGACCCAGATAACATGATTTTGGGGTTATCATGGGACCTATGCGCAAGAGCCGCCTTAGCCACTATAAACAAGATCGCCTGATAGAGCATTTTGTTTCTGGATCCACTGCTTTAACAGCGGCCAGTCTCTGTGG
>JABHAA010000027.1 GCA_018674495.1 Rhodospirillaceae bacterium
AGAGACTGGCCGCTGTTAAAGCAGTGGATCCAGAAACAAAATGCTCTATCAGGCGATCTTGTTTATAGTGGCTAAGGCGGCTCTTGCGCATAGGTCCCATGATAACCCCAAAATCATGTTATCTGGGTCAGCCCCAATATTATTTAGCATCCGCTGGCTTGCCGCAGATGTTGGTGTTCTTAGATCGACGATGCGATCCGAAATACCCGCGATGTCATTGACTTTCCAAATGGTCGAGCCTACCGCCGCCGCCAAAACAAGCGCGACTACGAAAAAACCCAATATTAACTTGCCTCTGACTTTAAGATTCATATCTCTTCTCCTCGGTTATACCTAACAATCGACTTGGCAGATATCTAATTTTTTTAATTCAACCATAAGCCGCTTGATTGGCTCCAACTTCCTCGCTGGAACATATATGGGGATCAAGAATTGGGATTCAACAGAAACATTAATAGAATTATGGTTATTTCCGAATGCGGCTGGATTGCAGCCATTCCAAGATTTATTATCTCAAGAATCACTAAATATGCGCCTTGCAGAAATTAGGCCCTAAATGAACTATAGTGCCTATTTTTTGGCCGGAAGGATGTAACCGTCGTTTCCATCCATATCCGTGCCGTCAAAGAAAGTGCCCACCAATTGATGCGCGCCGCCGACATAAACAAGTGCATGGCATGTTATGTACTTGGCGGATAGTGTAACACCGATCATGGGGGGGATTTCTTCGAAAGGTAGAGACCTATGAAACGCAGCGCCGACCGAATTCTCACCACCCACGTGGGCAGCCTCGTGCGACCGCCGGAAATTCGTGATGTCATGGACGCCAAGGAGACCGGCGCCGACTATGACCATGGCCAGTATCAGGACGTACTGCGCACCGAAGTTAAAGACGTTGTCCGGCGCCAGGCGGAAGCCGGAATTGATGTCATCAGCGACGGCGAATTCGGCAAAGCCGGCTGGTTCCGGTATCTGTCGGAACGTCTGAGCGGGCTTGAAGTCCGCGAAATCAGGCCGGGTGAAAAACTCAAAACGCCATTTGATCTGACGCCGGAATCCGAACTTTATCCGGATTTCTATGAAGCCTATTTGCCGATCATGTATCTGGACTGGCTGCCGCCCGATCAGACAAAGACGCCAATTGGCAGAGCGCCGGCGGAGACGGGCCAAAAAGCCGGCGGCAAATCCATGGTTTGGGATTGCACCGGACCGCTCAGCTATCAAGGCCAGGTGGATATCAACCAGGATATCGCAAACTTCGGCGATGCCCTGAAAAATGTGCAAGTGGCCGAAGCCTTTCTTCCCGTGGCGGCGCCGATGAGCGCCCGGGGGCTTTGGTTCAACAGTTATTATCCGAACGAGGATGAAGTTCATGTGGCTTTGGCCGACGCCCTTCGAGAAGAATACAAGGCGATAGTCGATGCCGGATTTCTGCTGCAGGTGGATGACGCTTTTTTGGCCCACGAATATGACCGCCTCACCGGCGAGATGAGTGAGCCCGATGTGCGCAAACATTGTGAAAAATGCATCGATCTTCTGAACTATGCTTTGGAAGGAATTCCGCCGGAGAAGGTTCGCTACCATGTTTGCTGGGGCAGCTGGAACGCGCCGCATACGACCGACATCCCGTTATCGAAGCTGGCCGATTTTATCTTAAAGGTAAACGCCGGAGCCTACGCGCTGGAAGGCGCCAACCCGCGCCACGAACATGAATGGACCCTGTGGAAAGACGTCAAGTTCCCGGACGGCAAGATTTTGATCCCCGGCGTCATCACCCACTCCACCAACGTGGTTGAGCATCCGGAACTTATCGCCATGCGCATCGCCAACTACGCCAGCGTCGTCGGCAAGGAAAATGTTATTGCGGGTTCGGACTGCGGGTTTGCGCAAAGCTACAACATCGTGCGCTGCCACGCGGACGTTCAATGGGCAAAGCTGGCGTCCCTGGCCGAAGGCGCGAAACTGGCCTCAGAGAATCTTTGGCGGTAAACGGAAGAACGGACTATTTGGCCGCTTTCTTGGGCTGGTCCAACACGTCGTTCATCTTGCGCGTCATGTAGCGGTATTTGAAGGCCGGAATCATGTAGTCCCACTGGGTCGCGGTCTTGTTGATCTTGGCGGCTTCTTCCTCGATCTTTTTCTTGTCCTTGGCATCATCGGCGGCATGCGCCTTGAAGCGGGCCCAGAACTCTTCATCCTTGTCCGTGGCAAACAGCTCGGCTTCGACAACCAATCCGTCATAGGTGCGGAGCGTGGTCTTGATGGTCTTGCCGACCGGGAAATTAATCTTGCCGGGTTTGCGCATATCTTCCAGCTCGATACGGTCGACGCCATCGCTCATATTATCAATGTCGATTTGGTACTCCAACTTGCGCCCCGCCGGCACATCTAGGGCCTTGAACTTGGTGCCTTTGGTATCGATACGCTCCACCGTCAGATGCGTGCCGTCCGGATGACGGACAGTGACCGTTTCAATGCGCTTAGCGTTGACGTTCATGAATTCGGGTTTCACCCATTTGTTGATTGCGTCCGGCATATCGAACGTGCCGGCGGTCAGCCAGGATTGGGGATCGCCCATCTTACGCACATAGCGCCCGGCATCGACGGTGCCAGCGATGTCAAAATTCTGGCGTCCGATCAGGGTATCGACCAGCAGATTGCCATCCTTGTCCTTGACCACCAGGCGCTTGGACAAATCTTTCTTGCCCTTCAAATCCTGGACCTGGAGGCGGGCGTGCAACTTCGGATCGGCTGTCTTTTTCTCGCGCACGCGCAACTCGGCCAGCTTGACCAGGAACTTGCGCACGGTCTCGTTCGAGGCGGGAAAGTCGGAGCGTTCCGGCAGCACCCAATCATCACCCTTGCGCTGGATGCGCACTGTCTTTTCGTTGTCCTGGACCGAGATTTCGGTGATGTCATTCACCTTGACGGTCAAATCGGAAAACATCGGCTTGTCGGAGAGCACGAAGACGTCCGTAGAATAACGCTCGGCAATGGAAAAGCCGGCCGCGACGGTGATCACGGCGGTCACGGCGGCAAAGCCAAGAAATGATTTGGGTGTCATGGGAGCGTTTCTCCGTAAATTCAGTGCCGGCTTAGCCCTGGGTTACCTGCTGGTTGTAACGGCGCCGGCGATAGAGCGCCATGATGATCGCCAGCACCGCGACGATCAGCGGAACCGCCCAGATATTGACGATCTTCAAGAGCGTATCGAGGCTTTCGATATCTTTGCGTAAAGCTAGCTGCACGTCGCGCAACTGCTTGCGCACGCCCAGCATTTCGACCCGGGATTGGCGGAAATTATCCCGCTGGGCCTGGGTCAAGATAACCTTACCGCCTTTGTTTTCGACGTTCAGCTCTTTCATTTTCTTTTGCAGCGCGGTGAGCTTTTCGGAAAGCTGGCGCTCGGTATCGCGGAATTTTTCTTCCGCCGCGTTGCGAAGATCATTGATCTTATAGAACGGGCGCACCGAGAAACCGCGCGAACGAAGCTGGATCAGATCCTGGCTACCACTCAGATTATCCAGGGCATTGATCAAAAGATCAGCATTGTTGGACAGCGGCACCGACATTTTCTGGCCGAAGAAATCCTGCTCGCGGATCCAGAAGCGGGCCGAGATCAGATCGGTATCGCCGATCACCACCAGATTGATGGGCTCTTTGGACGCGGCCTCATGCGGCTTCAACTTGACCGGCTTTTCATCGTCATCCTTGGCGCCCTTTTTCTTTTCCGGCGGCGGCGGGCCGTCTGGAAAGGCGCTTTTCACTTTGCCGGAGAAACGCGCAGCCAAGGTATAGATTTTGTTATCAGGCTTATATTGCTTCAGAATTTCCGCCGGGTTCGGCTCTTCACGCACGAGGTCGGCATCAATGGACTGGCTGAGCGGACTGGTTCTCAAGAGGGTCGTCATTTTCAGAGGCGAGCCTTCTTTCAGCGAGAGCGCGCCGGCCGAGGCCACCGAAACCGACGTCAACTGCGCCGTCAGCACATCGTCGTTGTTCAAGTTGCGCCGATCAAACACGTTCCATGCCAGATAATCGGCAATCACGTCGCGGCCCCGCACCTGCGCCGAGACGCGCACCGCCGAGGCCCGGTCGCCGATGAATTTCTCGGTATCGAATTCGATGCCCCAAGCTTTGAACAACTCTTTCAAGTCCGAGGAGCCGGCGCCCGGCGGCAGACGCGGCGACATGCGCGCGGTTTCATTATGGGGATCGACCAAAATCATGGCGCGGCCACCGCGCAGAATGAATTGATCAATGGCGTACATGGTCGCCTTTGAAATGATCTTAGGATGGATCAGCAGCAGAACCGCAATATCGTCATCGATCTGCTTGACGTCCGGGTCCAGGCTTTTGACTTCGAAGAATTGGGTGATCTGGCGCATGATCGGCCATGGCTGATATTGGGTCATCGGATCGGCTTCGATCAGAAGCGAGGTCATCAGCCCGATCTTCTTCTTTTTCGGCGACGCCAATTCGAAAACCATGCGGGTGATGTCGTATTCCAGAAACTGCTCGCGCTGGGGATTGAAAAAGGCCACGGACTTGCGGTCGTCCGTCGAATTGGTTGCGGCCAGGCCAAAATATCCATTTTCGCCGCTTTGATCCAACGGAACGCCTTGAATGCCCAATTTGACCGCTTCGTCTTCTTCTACGGAGAACGCCTCGGGATTGATGATCTTCAGATTAATCTTGCCGCCGGCCGCCGATTTGAAGGTTTCCAGCAATTCGCGCACCCGCTTGGCATAGTTGCCGTGGGCCGGTGAAATTTCACCGAACTTGCGCGAGAAATAGAAACGGAACGTCAACGGCTCCTTGATCGATTTTAGAATGTTCTCTGTACCCTCCGAGAGGGTGAACAGCTTCGATTCGGTCAGATCGAGTTGCGCCGAACGTATCTCTGCGTTGGAAAGCACGTTCAAGAAGAACAAAAACAATGCCGCGATCACAAGGCTGGTAACGGTCAGCGTCTTGCGATCCAAGGATTTAAGGAACTGCATGGCGCCTCACGAACCTCTGGTTAAATCGACGATGGCGGCGTTCGCATACAGGAACACGCCGATCATCGAGGCAAAGTAAATGACGTCGCGAAGATCAATGACGCCGCGGATGATGGTGTTGAAGTGGGTCAGGAACGAAAGCGAGCGCAGCGCGTCGAGCACAAATTCGGGCGCCCAGCCCTGGAAGAAGGATTGCACCAGCTCCAGACCGCTCATCAGGAACAGGAAGCAGACCACCGACGAAATGATGAAGGCGATGACCTGGTTCTTGGTGACCGCCGACAAGCAAGAGCCGATGGCGAGGTATGCGCCGGCCATGATCAGCGTACCGATATAGCTGGCAACGATGACGCCGTTATCGGGCTCGCCGAGGAAATTGACGGTGATCCACAACGGAAAAGTCATGGCGACGGCGATGCTGATAAAGGCCCAGGCCGCGATGAACTTGCCTAACACAATGGTCCAGGTGGGGGTCGGCAGGGTGAGCAGCAATTCGACTGTGCCGGTCTTGCGTTCTTCAGCCCACAGACGCATGGAAACGGCTGGTATCAGAAACAGATACAGCCACGGATGAAAGGTGAAGAACGATGTCATGTCAGCCTGGCCACGCTCGAAAAAGGCGCCCATGAAAAATGTCAGGGCGCCCGACATGGCCAAGAATATGACAATGAACACATAGGCCAGCGGTGTTGCGAAATAGGCCGCCAGCTCGCGTTTTATGATTACCCAGCTATAGCGCATCTCTTATATTTCCTTGGGTTTCAAGTGTTCAAAGTCAAATGGCGGAAAACATCGTCCAACTGGCCGCGGTCGACGTAAATTTCCTCGACCTCAAGCCCCTTGGCGCGCACCAGGGCGCTGACATTTTCGATGATCGCGGTGCCGTCCTTGGGGATGATGATCAACCGCTCGCCGTCATCCGCCGCTTCGATTGTCTGGACCGCATCGAGGCCCTCAAATTGTGCTTTCATCGCATCGGCGCCGCCGGCGACGCGCACTGTGACCGCATTGTGGGTCGGCGAGCGCCCGGCCAGTTCATCGGGCGAGCCATCAAACACGATCTTGCCCTCGGCAATGATCACGGCGCGGCTGCAGACCGCCGACACTTCTTCCAGAATATGGGTGGAGATGACGATCGCCTTGTCCGCCGACATTTCAGCGATCAATTCCCGCACTTGATGCTTTTGATTGGGATCGAGGCCGTCGGTGGGCTCGTCCAGGATCAGAACTTCCGGGTCGTGCAGAATGGCCTGGGCCAACCCGACGCGTCGCTTGTAGCCCTTGGACAAGGTCTCGATCGGCTTATTAAAAACCGTCGCTAGACCAAGCCGGTCCCTGGCCAGCGCCACCCGATCGGATTTTTCAGATCCTGAGAAGCCGCGCACCTCGGCGATGAAGCCCAGAAACGCGTTCGCCGTCATGTCGCCGTAAAGGGGCGCGCCTTCGGGCAGGTAGCCGACCCGTTTGCGGGCGTCCAATTGCTGGTCTTCCACATCGAAGCCGCAGATCGAAGCCCGCCCCGAAGTGATCGGCAAATAGCCGGTCAGCATTTTCATGGTGGTCGATTTGCCGGCGCCGTTGGGACCCAGAAATCCGAGAACCTCGCCCTTGGAAACGTTGAACGTAACATTATTGACGGCAGTAAGCGCGCCAAACTGTTTCGTCAGCCCTTCGATTATAATCATCTCTTCGTTGCTTGCCATTACTGCCTCATCGCGTTTGCGCCGACAATTTATTCAAATCGGCGCCAATTGGTAGACAATTTCTCGTGAAACCGGAAATCGCCATATGCCGGCTAGGCCGTGGTGCAATCACAAGATGCCACGCACCGGGCCATTTTTCCGATGTTCACAGGTACTGTTTTGAATAAGTCCCAGGTCTACGAAGCTGAATTTAGAAAATTATCCCAGAATATCAAGCGTTTATTCGATAATTCCCATAATGTCGCTTTCCGTCATGATCACAAGTTCGTCACCGTCGATGGTGGTTTCGGTGCCGGCGTAGGCACTGAACACAACCCGGTCGCCAACTTTGACATCCATTTTTTGGGTTTTGCCGCCCTTGCTGCGGGCGCCGGGACCGGCGGCAACTACGCGGCCTTCGGTGGGCCGTTCCTGGGCCGTATCGGGTATAATAATGCCGCCGGCGGTTTTCTCTGCCTTGTCGAGCCGCTCGACCGCGACGTTGTTATGCAGGGGGGTAAATCCCATATTGCTTCTCCTCGGTTGCAACCCGGCCCGGTAAACCTGAGCCGGCTGCATCTCCCAAAATTTTGGCGCCCCCACAATGGGGAGCGCCAATGATTTATGCCGTCATTTATTGAACGTCAAGGGGCGGGCCGAACAATTGCGGCGCTGGCGTGCCGGCACCCCGAGGCGATGGCTTCAGGCTTTTTCGGCGACCGCACCGCGAACCGCTTTTTCGACCATGGCGTAGGCCTTGTTCTCGATCTGGCGAATTCTTTCGCGGCTGAGGCCAAATCGATTGCCGAGCTGTTCCAGGGTGAGCGGGTCTTCCTTCAGGCGACGCTCGATGAAAATCTCTCGGTCACGCTTCGTAAGGCCGGCCATGGCATCCCGCACCAAGGCGGTACGCACGTCGGCTTCCTGACCATCCTCGGCCAGCGCTTCCGGCGAGGGGCCCTCATCGACCAGCGCATCCATGAACTCCATGCTTCCTTCATCGGTGGTCAGCGGTGCATTGAGCGACAGATCGCGCACCGTCAAGCGCTGGTTCATGGCTGTAATGGTGTCCGCCGAAAGCCCGTACCGGTCCGACAATTCGTCCGCCTGATCCTGAGTGAGATCGCTGGTATCGATGATGCCCAAGTTCCGCTTCGCCCTGCGCAAGGAAAAAAACAGCTTCTTCTGGGCCGCCATGGTGCCCAATTTGACCATTGACCAGGAGCGCAAGACATATTCAGTGACCGCCGCCTTGATCCACCACACCGCATAGGTGGAGAGGCGGAAGCCTTTATCGGGCTCGAACTTCTTGACCGCTTTCATGAGACCGATATTGCCTTCCGAGATCAGATCGGCGACCGGCAGGCCGTAGCCCCGGAACTTCATCGCGACCTTGGCGACCAGGCGCAGATGGCTGGTCACCAGCTTGTGGGCGGCTTCGGTCTCGCCGTAATCCAGATAGCGCTTGGCGAGCATAAACTCTTCCTCGGCGCTGAGGATGGGGAAAGCTCTGATTTCTCTGAGATAGCGTTGCAGGCCGTGCTCGCTCGACAACACTGGATAGCTCATTACTGCCATAATCTGTACTCCCGTGGGCAATTGGTTTTGTTGCTCGGTCTCTTAAACGTCATCCCCATTCGGGATGCGAAACCGCGAAAATGCCAGCTTCAAGCCGGCATGATTTTTTTCAGCGCCTAAACGGGACTTATGTCGAATTTCGTATTCATCGGCCACATCCTCCAATCGAAGCAATATGCCATTTATGTCGCACCATCCACATGGACTGGTGAACCGGCTTCCGGGCCCCGAATTCGGCAACCCCGCCGGATAACGATAGTATATTATGGAATAAACGGTCAAAAATCAAGCAAAATCCGACAGCACCCGGTCACGGGGCATGAACTTTACGTGATAATTCAGTGATTTGTGGACAAATATGGAACGATCCGAAAAGCCCAAACCTGGGCTGATTCGGCTTTAGTTTGCGAAGACGCCCCACAAGATGCCGATCACCAGCAAAATGCCAACGCCCCACACCCAGGGCGAATAGCCGCCGCTTGCAGCCGGAGCAGCTTGTGCGGCGGGCGCAGCGGTTTCGCCAGCGACTTCTTCCACGCCCTCTTCACCGACCAGAGCGCTGAACTTGCCGAAAAAATCATCGGCGGTTTTCTTGGCAACACCTTCGACAAGACGCGAGCCGACGGATGCCAGCTTGCCGCCGACCTGGGCCGTGGCGGCATAATTCAAGACCGTGACGGCGCCATCTTCGGTCAACTTCACATCGGCGCCGCCCTTGGCAAAGCCGGCAACGCCGCCCTGGCCTTCGCCGGAAATGGTGTAGCCGTTCGGCGCATCGATATTGGACAAGGTCACCTTGCCGGCGAACTTGGCGCGCACTGGGCCAACCTTGGCGGTAACCCGAGCCGAAAACTCGGTATCGGAATCCTTGTTCAGTTCCTCGCAGCCATCGATGCACTGCTTCAAAATTTCGGGATCGTTGAGCGCATCCCACACGGTTTCCCGGGGCGCATTGATCCTGTATTCGCCGGTCAAATCCATTTTTTCTAGCTTTCGTCAGATCAGTTCCAAGGAAGATACCAAGGATGCGTTATAGGAAATTAATCTTGGGCTTACGAGACCTTTCGTTATTGCTATTCAGCGGCCTTGTCTTTGCCTTGTCGCTCCAGCGCGGCCCGGTAAATTTTCATGGTCGCTTCCAGGGTACGCTCCCGGTCCAAGGTTTCGGGCGTTTCCCGGCCGAGGGGCGTCGCATCCAGGAAACGGAAGACCTCCGCCGCGCCCTTGTGCAAATTATCGGACAGTCCAACCGCGCCGAGGGTTTCGGCAATCTCATCCATTTCTCCGGCCCAGCGCCCTGCATTGGCCGACAAAAACGGGCCGCGCCGGCCCAAGGCTTCCCAATGGATCTTCTGGCTATCGGCAAACTCGGCGGCCAGCTCGTCATAGATGCCTAGCATTTCCCCGGCTAGAAGGACCGAAGTCTGCAAAGTCATGACGCCCTTGGTCAGCCCGGCGTAACACATTTTTATGGCCGAAGCGCGAACGATATCGGGGCCCATCTGGCGCACCGAAATACCGTCACCATCCAGAATATCCAGCTCAACAGCCAAAGCGCCGCTGGCGTAAAGCTTGGTCGGCTGGGCGCCGCCCGGTGGGCTGCCGATGATGGAGGCATTGGCGAACGCCAAACCAGCGTCTTCGAACAGGGCGGCAATGGCCAACGTGGTCACCGGCGATATGGCGTTGCAGTCCACAAACAGCGGCGGCGTATCCATGCCGCCCATGGCAGCGACGGCATCGCGGGCAAAGCCCTCGGCCCGCTCCGGCGGCATGATGGACAGCACCAGATCAGCGGCGGCGAAGGCGGCGGCCAGATCGCCCAGATCCTCGAACCCGGCGCGCTCCGCCCGCATACGCGTCACGTCCGAGCGCCCAGCCAGCGCAGTCACTACCTTATGGCCGAGGCCGTGGGCGTAGGCGCCGACTTTGTGGCCCATGTCGCCCGGGCTCATGATTGCGATGGTTTTGGCTGTCATGTTTTAAATCCATAAAATGTCGCCCCCCTTTTTGGGCCAACTTGGGGGCGCTGACAATGTCTCTGTTATATACCCGCCGACAGACAGAAGTGACCCGCCTGACTTTGGGCTAAACTTCAGTTGGCGAACCAGGCGGGACCGTTCGAGATATCGCTGCCCGCCATCTCGCGGCATTTGAAAATCCAGGCGACCGCGCTAGCCTCTGATATCCGAGATGGTGGTATAGGCGGCGATATATTCGAGGCTGGTGCGCACGTCGATCAGCACCGGCCCATCATGGGCCAGCGCCTCGGCAACCACACCCGGCATGTCGTCGTCGGTTTCGATTTTCAAGCCCTTGGCGCCGTAGGCTTCGGCAATCTTGGTGACATCCAGGCCCGGCAGATCGGTTGCGATGGTGCGGTCCGGATAGAGCTTTTCCTGATAGAG
>JABHAA010000026.1 GCA_018674495.1 Rhodospirillaceae bacterium
CCACAGAGACTGGCCGCTGTTAAAGCAGTGGATCCAGAAACAAAATGCTCTATCAGGCGATCTTGTTTATAGTGGCTAAGGCGGCTCTTGCGCATAGGTCCCATGATAACCCCAAAATCATGTTATCTGGGTCAGCCCCTAGACTTTTTCAGCTTTAACTTTGGCATCGACCAAGTTCCACAATATACGGCTCTAATACGGCTGGGGCAGGCAAGCCGGAGTTGATGTGCGCAAACCAGTAAAATAGAATGTTTTTTCCTTCGTAATACGGGGGCCGGGTGTTCGAGGCGCCCAAGTGTCCCCATTTCTTTGCACCCGCCCCAACCACCAATCAGGTCAGACCCATGTCCAAACAATTATTCTCATCGATGAAATTGGGGCGGCTGGATTTGCCCAACCGGATCATCATGGCGCCCATGAACCGGGCCCGCTGCGATGCGGGGCGGGCGCCGACCGACATGGTCGGCGAATATTACAGCCAGCGGGCCAGCGCCGGGTTGCTGATCACCGAGGCTTCCTCGGTGTCGCGCTTGAGCCAAAGCCGGCCCAATGCGTCGGCCATCTATCAGGACAATCAGGTGGAAGCCTGGGGGCGGGTTGCTGAAACCGTGCACGCCGCCGGCGGACGCATCTTTCAACAGATCTACCATCTCGGACGCAAATCCGATCCGTCGCGGATGCCGGACGGGCTTTTGCCTGTCGCGCCCTCCGCCATTGCCGCCAAGGGCGAAGTAGCGGGGCTGAATGGTCCGGTGGATTTCGCCGTGCCACGGGCGCTGGAAACCGGTGAAATACCGGATGTCGTCGAAGAGTTTCGCCTCGCCGCCAGAGGCGCCGGTAAAGCCGGTATGGACGGCATCGAAATTCACGGCGCCAACGCCTATCTGGTGGATCAATTCCTCAAAGACAAAAGCAACCGGCGGGTTGATGGTTATGGCGGCGATGTGGCGGCCCGCGTTCGTTTTTTGATGGAAGTCACCCAGGCCGCCATTGATGAATTGGGAGCCGACCGGGTTGGGGTCCGCATCTCGCCGCATCTTTCCGTCGACGGCATCGGCGATAGCGACGTGGCGGCCACCTTTACCCATGTGGCGGGCGCCCTTGGAAGTTTGGGCATCGCCTATTTGCATCTGGTGGAAGCGGTGGTGCCCGGCACCCCGCAAGCGCCGGCTGTGGGATCCGAGCCTTTATTGCCGGGCATCCGCAAGGCCTTTCCGGGCGCCATAATTGTCAATGGCGGCTATGACCAGGCCAAGGCCGAAGCGGTTGTCGAGGCAGGGTTGGCCGACGCCGTTGCCTTTGTGCGGCTATATATATCGAACCCCGACCTGGTTGACCGCTTCCGCCTCGATGCGCCCCTGGCCGAGGCCGATGCAGCCACCACCCACGGCGGCGGGGCCAAAGGCTATATCGATTATCCGGTCCTGCAGCCAGCGGCGGCCGGAGAATAGGTCCGCGGATACATTGCAATGACCGAAGCCTATTCAGACCAGCAGAGGGCAGAAATATACCAGTCCTATCGCGACCGGTCGGCGACCGGATTCAAGAAAAAGCACGTCCGGCAGTTCGATCAGGAATTCACCCGCCTGACCGGCGCGGCGCCGGCCATGTCGGTATTGGAAATCGGCTGCGGCGCCGGCCTGTTTCTCCGCTATCTTGAGGCCAAGGGATACCGGGAAATCGTCGGTGTCGATAGGGACAGCCAACTCCTGGAAGCCCTCGCCGATTTGAAACACGCTGAAATTCACTTTGGCGATATCACGGAAATTTTGGTCAATGCGCTGGCCGGGCGCCGCTTCGACCGCATTGTCATTCTGGATGTGGCCGAACATTTGCAACTGGATGTTTTGGTTGGGCTGCTGGCGGCCCTCAAAAACCATATAACAGAAGACGGCCGCATGGTGCTGCGGGTTCCCAATGTGGAATCGCCCTGGGGCCTGAAAATGCATTTTGGGAGCTTCGACCATGTGACGCCATTGTCGCCTGGGCGCATGGAAGAATTGGCGGTGATGAGCGGCTGGATATGCCGGGGCACCTACCCGCAACCGCCGGGCCGGATGTGGCGGCGCGCCAAGGAGCGGCTTCTGGCTGGCCTGATGGCGAGCCTTTTGAGTTATCATCCGGATATTTGGACAGCCAATTTGTTGGCGGTGTACGAGGCGCCCAACCGTGAATAGATAAGCGGTAATTTCGCCGCCTACATTTTACCCCCGCCGCCTGACGGTCCGGCTTTGACGCGGTCCTTTATGGCGCCCTCGTCGGCTTCGAAACCGAGGCCCGGCGTGCCAGGAAGTTCAAGCCAGCCAGCCTTCGGTTCCGGCAATCCGGTAAACACCTGTTTGCAGCATTCCACCGCCAGATAATGCATCTCCACCAGACCGCCATTGGCGAGCCCGGCATGCAGATGCATGTTATGGAATGGCCAGGCGCCGCCGTTGTCGATGCCCACGTTGAAAGCGCTCGCCATGCCGGCGATCTTGGCGCATTGGGTGTAGCCGCCGGTGATCACCACGTTGGGCTGGATCACGTCGACGGCACCGGCCACCATCAGATCCCGAAACCGATAGGCAAGCCCCTCGTTCTGGCCGCAGGCGAGCGGGATGGTCGTGCGCCGGCGCATATCCGCCATCGCCGGGGCGTCGTTCTGGGTGATCGGTTCTTCGAAAAAGGTGATGCCGTATTCTTCGATGGAGCGGGCCAGCTTGATGGCGTGAAATGGATCCAGATTGCAATTGCCGTCCACATACAAATCGATCTCGCCGCCAACCGCTTCGCGCACCGTGCGCACCCGCTCCCGGTCTTCTTTTATCACTTCGGCAATTGGGCGCGGCTCGTCCCGGCGTTTGGTGGCGCCATCGCCGACGGTCATCTTGAGGCCGGTAAATCCGTTCGCTACCCACAGCTTGGCCGCCTCGCCGATATGGTCGCGGTCGAAAAACCCATAGCCGAAGGTGGCGTAGACCGGAACCTTGGGCCGGGCGCCGCCGAGCAGGCGCCACACCGGCTGTTCCATAACCTTGCCCTTGATGTCCCAGAGCGCGATGTCGATGGCGGCAATGGCGTGGGAGGCGTAGCCGGACTGACCGCGCGGTGATAGCAGCCAATAAAGCTTGTTCCAGATCATCTCGTGGGCCAGCGGATCGAGGCCGATGATCGCCGGGCCGGCGACCTTGTTGACCACTTCGGCGATCACCTCTTCCTCGGTGATGCCGGTGATGCCCCAGCCCACCTGGCCCTGATCGGTCTCGATGCGCACCATGCACATGGAAAGCCCCGCCGTCTGGTCCAAGTCAAGCACATCGATATGCACTGGCAGATAAAGGGCAAAGGCTTCGACTTTGGTGATCTTCATGACAAGGGCTCCTTAATTGGCGGGCGGCTTCTATATAGTGGCCAGGGCGGCGATGGCGAGGCTCAAGAATAGCAGTGAAAACGGCCGCATCACCAGAGAGAAGAGCCCTTCATGGCTGGAGGACAATCCGCCGCGCAATTGCGCCTCGGCCAGAGGGCCTAAGACAAAGCCAAGCATAAGCCGAACATCTAACAGGCGGTTGTCCGCCAAAAAGGCGATGATGCCATGGGTCACGAAGGCCCCGGCGCCATGTTGTGAGGCATGAACACGCTCAGCAAAGGCCGCACCAGCAGCGCGGCGGAATAAACCCTTAGCGGCGCTGGGCGCAGGTGCCGGCGTTGGAATAGCCGGCGGCCAGGCGGCAATGGGCGAGGCTGGGCATGGCAACCGCGTGCATAGCCGGCGTCCCGGCGAGCAGGATCAAAAACGTGCCGGGCACGTCGATATCACTGATCGCGTTAATTTGCCGGGGATTGGCGCCAAAGCCACGCCGTTGCAGGGAGCCGGCGCCAACCCGCCTGGGCGCGCCGCCATCGCGGCCATCCCGGCGCACGATATCAAACTGCACCAGCGCCGCGTTGCCATGCATATCCAGGGCCTGGACGACGCTGCGATGGTTGCCCACCGGTACCCGGATACGCCGGGAAAAGCCGGTGCCGTCCAGACGGGCGGCATAGCCGTTGACGGTGACCAGCGCCACTCGGCTGGCATCGCTGACCGTACCGCGCACCATGATATCTGGCCCATAGGCACGCAGGCGCCCGGCCTCGACAAAATGAACAATCAACTGGGGTGGCGTTGCATCGACGATTTGGTCCAGGGGCACGGCAATCTCATCGTCTTCGGGCAGTGGCTCAGGGCCAAAAATGGCGGTGTAGACCGGCCCGAGCACTGGAATGGCAGCTACACCGGACACTTTCTCGGCAATTTTTTGCGGCTCCGGTACGGCCGCTGCGACCGGCTTAGTGATGGTGGCGGCGGATTTAAATTCCTCCTGTGCGAAGGCGCAGGCCGACAATCCCCCAACCAGCAACAGGGCCAGCTTGGATGTTTGATATCGCCTACGTTGAGTGTTTTTAGTGCGCAACCTTGTGCCCTTCCCGTCCCATCATTGTAAGGGCGAGGTTTCACTAAATCTAGGGGTTAGATACAAATATACCCAATATATGGTGGATAGTTTGGCTCGGATTGCGGAGCCGGGGCGGGAACGCTAGGTTGGCCATCCGAAAGATACGGATTTCTCCATTGAATTACCTGAATTTTGTCTTTTCCAACTGGCGGTTCTTGGGATTTGGCGCCGCCTTGCAGCTTTTTGCCAGCCCCGGCCATACCTATTACATTTCCATCGCAGCCAACGAAATTCGCCAAGAATTCGGGCTCGACCATAGCGAATTTGGGCTGCTGTTCGGGCTGGCGACGGTGGCCGCCGGCGCCACCTTGATGGTCGTAGGGCGGCTGATAGACCGGCTCGATCTGCGTCTTTATGTTGCCTTGGTGTGCATCTGGATGGCTGGCGCGGCTTTGCTGACATCGGCGGCGGCCAACGTGGCTCTGCTTGGGCTCGGCATCTTCACCTTGCGCCTTGGCGGCCAGGGATTGATGACCGGCACGGCGGCGGTATCCATGGCCCGCTATTTTCCCGAACGCCGGGGCACCGCCATCAGCATTGTATCCCTGGGCGCCACGGTGGGCTTGTCGTCGTTTCCGACAATCGGCGTGTTGTTGCTGACCAGCATCGGCTGGCGGGCGGGATTTTTGTCGGTGGGCGCCGTCTATGCGGTGGCCCTGACGCCTCTGATTTTGTGGCTGCTAAAAGGCCATGGCGAGCGCCACCGGCGTTACCTGGAATACCACCGATCTGGGGGCGATGGCACAAAGCGGCGGGCACCGGGAAATTCCCTAACCGAGGCGCTGGGCGATATCCGTTTCTATCTGATCCTGCCGATGCTGACGGCGCCGTCTTATATCCTCACCGGTTTTGTGTTCATGCAGGTTTTTATTGCCGATCAAAAAGGCTGGTCGATCCAGATGTACGCCGCCGGTTTCGTGGGCCTGGCCGCTGGCTCGTTGCTGTTTTCCATGATCCTCGGCCCGATAGTCGACCGGGTAGGCGCGATCCGCGTGATGCCGTTTATATTGCTGCCCCTGGCGGTGGTGCTGCCGCTCTTGGCATTGTTCGATCATCCGCTCATCGCCTGGATATTCCTGTTCGGCATGGGCGCCACCCTGGGCGGTAATTTTACCGTGTTTGGCGCCATCTGGGCAGAACTGTGGGGCACCCGCCATTTGGGTGCGATCCGCTCCGTCGGCCAGGCCTTGATGGTGTTCGCCACCGCGTTGGCTCCCTGGACTTTCGGGCTGATGGTCGATGGCGGCATCACGGTCGGCGGTCTGGCCTGGATCAATATGGGGCACGTAGGCATCGCCTCTCTGCTGGCCTTTTTGCCCTGGCGCGTGGCGCCCGGCGCTCGCGAAACCAGATAAAGCCTGCTATACTACATAAAATTTTTGACCAATTTGCTACCAGGTGGAAACTCGCATGCCTTTATTCCTGACCGAGACGAAATTTTCCGAAGAATCCCTGCAGGCGCTGACCCATCGGCCGTCCGACCGGCGCGAAGAGGCCGCCAAGGTGATCGAAGCCTATGGTGGTTCCATGCAGGATTTCTATTGGGTATTTGGCGATGCTGACGCCATCTTCATATTCGAGGCGCCCGATTCCACGGCGGCCATGTCGATCCTTCTGACCCTGTCGACGGCAGGCGCCGTTACCAGCCACAAGACCACAGCGCTGCTTTCCAACGACGACGCCATGGACGCCATGAAACTAGCCGGGTCCAAGGAAACCGGCTACCGCACACCCAGGGATGAATGGCGCGGCTGGGAAGATCACGGCGGCGAGGGCTGAACAGCGGCCACACCGGCGGAATAAACCGGCCTCTCAGGCATTTGTTTATATAAGGCGGTTCCGCACACCGTCTGTTGAATTGACCTTGAACATAGAAATGCCGGAAGGTGAGCGCCATGAAACATATCATGAAACGATTTGCATTGATTGGCCTGGCCGTGCTGGGCGCCGGGGCCGCACATGCGGCTGAACCCGCCAAGCGGCCCACCGTGCTGGAATTGTTCACCTCCCAGAGCTGCTATTCCTGTCCGCCGGCGGAGGCGTATTTGGGAGAATTAACGGAAAAAGACAATATCATTGCTCTCGAATTTCATGTGGATTATTGGAACGATCTGGTCTATGGGGGCGACGGGCGCTGGCGCGATGTGCATTCCAGCCCCGCCTTTACGGCGCGCCAGCGGGCCTACGCGGCGCGCTTGCCTGAGGGCCAGGTCTATACGCCGCAAATGGTCATTGATGGGCAAAGTTTCGCCGTCGGAACGCGGCGCGGCAACGTCATAAAACGCATGCGCCAGGCGCGCAACGGCAATCACCGCCGCCTGAGCGTGGAGGTGTCTCAAAGCAAGCCCGCCAGCTACAATATTTCGGTGTCGGGAGATCATAATGGGCAGGCAACGGTATGGCTGGTACGTTTCACCAAGGCGGTTACCACCCGGGTTCGCGCCGGCGAGAACCGGGGCAAGTCTTTGACCAACCATAACATCGTCATGGAAGTGAAACAGATCGGCGAATGGCGCGGCAAGGCGCTTAATCTAGGGATCAGCAATTACGTCCTGAAGCCCGGCGAGGGCTGCGCCATCTTGGTTCAGGATCACGCCGCCGGACCAATCTTCGGCGCCGCCAAATGTCCTGCCGGTGCCGGCGGATAATTGTGTAGGCCCTCCGGAGAGCGGTGGGCCGATGCCACCGTGTGATTTCTCAAGCATCGAATACCACCACCTTTACAAGAATTAATTATGTATTCCTACCTATGAATTTGCAAAATTCGTGCATTTCATAACGATACCGGTCATATTGACCCTATCTATAACTACATTTGTTGTTTTTGGTTAATCGCAGCGGTTTACTTGATTTTTATTTAATATCAATAGTTTATATGTTAATTCTTTATTAATATATTAAAAATCATTGTAAGTGGTTGAAAAATATATGTTGCATCTACAATGGTTGATGTAATAGTTTGTGTTTATGAGATTTTGGGTGGGAATTGCAACGAGTTTTCCTGAATCCGGGATGAAATGCCACTGGCGCATTGTTCCCATATCCCATCAAAATCGTTGGAGGCCGATAAATCTGCCAGCGGAACAGATTTTTCCCTTTATATATCAAACCTGTAGGAAAATACTCGCGATCTGCCGCCCACTTCCAAGGCTACTGCCAACAATCGTAGTTGGCTCCTGGATTGGTACCGGTGGAATTCGGAGATTCTAGATTTTGTACCTCGTACCAAAAAACATGCAATTTGTAGCCGGATCGCCCACCGATTTATCCGGGCAGCGCGGCGCCCATGATGCGCACCATCGTCAAATATGGAAAACCATCCATGACAACTGCCACTCGTAAAATCTCCTACACCGTTCCCTGCGCGTCCAGCTTCCGCGACGCCGTCATGCAGCTCGCCGAGCGGCGCCAGTCGAACGTCGCCGATTTGGCTCGCTCGGCACTTTTGCTTTTGCCGGAAGACGTCTTAAGGCAGATACCCGACCCGGGCGAGCCGGCCGCCGGAGATCGTGAACAAACCGTATTGAAATCAGGTCCATCCGCCGGCCGGCCATGGCGGCGCAAACCCCGCCTGCAGGTTCGCCTACCCGCCGGATACGCGGTACCGACAGTGCGCCGGGCCCTTAATTTGTTACTGTTTCTAAGCCGCAACGAACGCGAGATCGATATTCACGACCCCGCCCAGGCGAAACAGCAGCAACAATCCCAGGACCACGCCTTTACCGAAGAGATCGAACGCCTCCAGACTATTGTTTCGGTATTGTCGTTCAATCCTTTGACCGGCGGCGTGCGCTCCCGCATGGACGCCTTGCATGTGCTTGGATTTGCACCATCGAGCCGCCCCAACCGGAGTGAAATTCGCGCCCGCTTCCGGGCTCTGGCGGCCGTGCATCACCCGGACGGAAATTACGGCGACCACCAGCGTATGAGCCAGCTTAACGCCGCCATGGAGATTTTGGGCAGCGGGCTTTAACTCAGGCAGTGTAGTCGGCGAAGCTTTTGCCGTCCTTGGCCAACGATATCAACAGCTCGGACGGCTTAACCCAATCGCCATAGGAATCGTAGAGCCGGTTGACGGCATCCAGAACCTTATCCAGCCCGACCAGATCCGCATAAAACATCGGACCGCCCCGATAGCGGGGGAAACCGTAGCCGTAGTGCCAGATCACATCGATGTCGGAGGCACGCAACGCCAGCCCTTCTTCCAATATCTGGGCGCCGGCGTTGGCCATGGACAGGACATAACCATCGACGATTTCCTGGTCGGTGAAGGCGCGCCGCTCATAGCCCAGCTCGGCGGAAGTTTTGATGATGAAATCCTCGATCATGGGCGACGGCGTGCCTTTGCGCGCGCCGGGCTCGTAATCGTACCAGCCGGCGTCGGTCTTCTGGCCATAGCGGCCCATCTCGTAGACCCTTTCCGGCAACACCGGATGGCGGCGGTCCGGCCACAGTTTCTTTTGCTCATTCCGGGTCAGGTAGCGGACATCGATACCGGCCAGATCATTGACCGCGAAAGGCCCCATTGCAAAACCAAAATCATAGACGGCCGCGTCCACCTGCCAGGGCATGGCGCCTTCTTCGACCATGAAATCGGTGATGCGGGCAGCGACGCCGAGGATGCGATTGCCGACGAAGCCGTTGCAGACACCCACCAGCACGCCAACCTTCCCAAGGGTTTTGGATAGTTTCATGACGCTGGCGATAGTTTCCTTGGAGGCCGCGTCGGGGCGCACATTTTCGAGCAACTTCATCACATTGGCGGGGCTGAAAAAATGGGTGCCGCAGACCTTGTCGGGGCGCTCGGTGGCGGCACCGATTTCATTGATATCCAAGGTCGAGGTGTTGCTGGCCAGAATGGCGGATGCTTTACAGGTTTGGTCCAGCTCGGCGAAGATTTTTTTCTTCAACCCCATGTCTTCAAACACTGCTTCGATCACGATATCGGCGTCTTTTATTTGTGCGTAATCCGTGGCCCCCGAAATCAGCGCCATACGCCCGTCCATGGCCGCCTGATCCATACGGCCACGGCCCACCGCACTGGCGTAATTGGCGCGCACCTTTTCCATGCCGGCGGCCAGAGCATCATCGGATATATCGACAACGGTGACCGGAATGCCGGCATTGGCAAAATTCATGGCGATACCGCCGCCCATGGTGCCGGACCCGATAATGGCCGCCGATTTAATGTCCTGAGCCTCTATATCCCGTGGAATATCAGGGATTTTGGCAACCTCGCGCTCGGCAAAAAACATGTAGCGCATGGCCTTGGCGCTGTCCGAATCCCGCAAGATTACAAACGTATCGCGCTCCAACGCCAGGCCGTCTTCGAGGGCCATGGTGGTCGCCGCCTCGATGCATTTGATGGCCGCCTCAGGCGCATCCAGGCCGCGCGAACGCCCTGCGATCTTTTCCCGGTAATCGGCGAAAACGCTCGCATCGATGCCGGTGATTTTCGCGTCGCGCTTGCCGGTGGCCGCCGGGGCTTCGCCGGATGCGGCACGCTCTGCGGCAAATTCACAGGCGCGGGCGATCAAATCACCCTCCACCAATTCATCGGCAATGCCCAATTCGACGGCCCGTTCCGCCGATATGGGATCACCGCCGACGATCATATCCAAGGCCGCTTCGACGCCCGCCAAGCGCGGAAGGCGCTGGGTGCCGCCGGCGCCGGGGATGAAGCCGAGCTTGATCTCCGGCTGGCCCACGCTCGCGCCCGGTGCAATCAGACGGTAATGACAGCCCATGGTCAGCTCCAACCCGCCGCCGAACGCAATACCGTTGATGGCAGCGACGATAGGCTTCGGCGCCGCTTCCATTGCGCCTAGAACTTCGTGGAAATCGGGTACGTCATCGGGCCGTTGCAGATTAAACTCCCGGATATCGGCGCCGGCCATAAACATGCGCCCGGCGCCGGTCAGGACAATCCCTGAGATGGCGTCATCTTCCATGCATCGGGGGACAAGCTCGCCGAGCGCCTTGCAGACCGCAAACGATAGCGCGTTGGCCGGAGGATTGTTAATGGTCAGGACGGCAATGGCGCCCTGTTGTTCAAATTCGATTACGTCGCTCATGGATGTTTGCCGCCTGGGTTAAGAGATCTAAGAAAACCGTTCCCGGTCGTGGGGTTGGGTAAAATCGATGGCCGGGCCCTTGGGCACCACGCCGGACGGATTGGTCCTCGGCATCAGCCCGTAATAGCCCTGTTTGATGTGATCCAGATTGGTCACCTCGGCAATGCCTCGATGCTGGTATAACTCGCAAGTGAAATTCCAGAGGCTGGGATATTCATAGACATGCTTCTTGTTGCACTTGAAATTGCCGTAATAGACGATATCGAAGCGCAAAAGCGTTGAAAACAGCCGCCAATCGGCCTCGGTCAGGCGCCCGCCGACCAGATAACGCTGCTTCGATAACCGTGCTTCCAACTCGTCCAGGGTATTAAAAAGCCTGTCGAAGGCTTCTTCGTAAGCGCCTTGGGAGGTGGCGAAACCGCACCGGTAGACGCCGTTATTGACGTTTACATAGATCATATCGTTGATGGCATCGATCTCAGACGCCAAATCATCGGGATAATAATCGGCGGTCTCGGTGTTGGCGCCGGCGCGCTCGAAGGCGCTATTGAACATGCGGATGATTTCCGATGATTCATTGTTGACGATGGTCTGGTTTTTCTTGTCCCACAGGGTCGGCACCGTCACCCGGCCGGTATAGCCGGGATCGGCCTTGGTATAGACCTCGTGCAGGCGGAAAATGTCATTCACCGTATCGGGAATAGTGCCGGGCTCATCGGTGAAGGTCCAGCCCTCGGCCTTGTCGGTGGAGCCGCCGACGGCGATGGAGATGACGTCCTCCAATCCCTTCAATGTGCGGAACATGGTGGCACGGTAAGCCCAGGGGCAATTGTGCGTGACGTACAAATGATAGCGGCCCGGCTCGGCGGCGAAACCGGCCTCGCCGGATGGCCCGGCGGCGCCGTCGGGCGTAATCCAGTTTCTAAAGACGCTTTCGACGCGCTCAAAGCGGCCATCTACATTGCGAACTTCCTCATCAGTCCACTTGCCGTCCACCAACATTCCCATCATATTTCTCCCGGTAATTCGCTTCGGCCAATATTAAGGGCCACATTTTAGACAACGTGCGGCGGGCTGTCTAACCGCCAACAAGGAGAAACCATGCTTTATGTGATGTACGGCATCGACGGGCCGGACGGTGCGCGCATCCGCGTCGAAGAGCGCGAAACCCATTTCGATTATCTAAAACAGAACGAAGGCATCATGGTCTTGGGCGGCGCCACGCTGGCCGATTCCGACGATGGGCGCACCGGCTCGGTGTTGATCATCAATGTTCCCAACCGCGCCGCCGCCGACGCCTTTGCCGCCAACGAGCCATTTAACGTCGCCGGGTTGTTCAAACAGGTGTTCGTGACCCGCATGCGCCGCGGCCAATGGTTCCCAGACCACGCACCGGCAACCGCGGAAGGCGAATAAGACGGCAAGCGGACATGGAACCAGTCTGAATTTTTGGGCTCAGCCCTGACTTCGGCCCGGGTTCTGGTGGCCGCATTGTTTGCAGAGACGCAAGCCTGCATCATCGTAATAGGCGTCAAACAAGGGCGGCAAATCCTTATAGATATCTTGCAACTGCACCTCCGCCCGGTGGACCAGCGCGTTGCAGTCCTCGCAGAACCATTCGAAACCGTCCAGTTCGCCGGATTTGCGAAGGCGTTCGACCACCAGCCCGACACTGTCGGCGGGCCGTTGCGGCGAATGGCGTATATTTGCGGGTAGAAGGAATATATCACCGGCCTTGATCGAAATATCGCGGGGGCCGCCTTCTTCCATGACGCGCAAGATCATGTCGCCTTCGAGCTGGTAAAAAATCTCCTCGCCGGGATCGTCGTGGTAATCGGTGCGCAAGTTGGGCCCGCCGATGGCCATAACGATGAAATCCCCTTCCGGCAGCACACGCGCGTTGCCAACCGGCGGTTTTAGCTGATCGCGGTTTTTTTCGATCCATTCGGTAAGGTTGAAAGCGCTTAGATCGGCCATAATCTCGTCTCCGTCTTTGGGTCCCTTGTCAACGCGCCCAGTATGGTAAGCCCCAAAGCTCGAACTTGAAAAGCAGAAAACCCCGCAGCGAAGGCGGGGTTTTCATTTTTTGATGCTCTCGGCATCGCCCAATTCAGATTGAGCATAAGTTGGTCGGTTCAATATGTCGTCTGTTAGGTCGGGTGGACTCAGTTTTCTATCCTCCTTTTCTCATGTGAAGGAAAGAGTCTATTACAGCACCAACCGCACCGCCTTGATACCGATCAACGAATGCAAAATGATAATCGGCGAGATACCCGCTCAATCGGTGGTCAGGCCGGCGCCCTCGATGCCGGCGATACCGGCGATCTCGTCATTGTCGGAATTGTCGCCGCTGACGCCGATGGAACCCATGATCTGTCCATCCGAACTTTTTATCAGCAGCCCGCCCTTCACTGGAACCACCTTGCCGTCGGACGCGCCGATCAGGGCGTTCATGAAATAGGGGCGCTCCTTAGCCACGTTCTCCAGATTGCGGCTGGGGGTGCCCATGCCGATGGCGCCATAAGCCTTGCCCTGGGCGATGTCGAAGCGCAGCACGCTGGAATTATCCTGTTTCTTGAAGGCCACCATCAGGCCGCCATCATCGAGAACGGCGACGGTCAGTGGCCGAAATCCCATCTCGGCGCCCTTGGCGAAGGTTCCTTCGATAATTGCGTCGGCTTGCGCCAGAGTCAGCTTTTCCATGAGGGTATCCTTCTATAAATGTTTGGTTTCGGAGTTCGGCGGATAGTAGGCATCGCGCCCCGCCCAAGCCAGACAAATATCGGTGGCCCGGGATGGCTTGTTTTGGCGCAATTGAATACTTGAATTACCATTCCAATATGCGCATCTTAGGACCGGCGGAAACCACTGGAATATAAACGTCTTGGCGCGACCGAAAGAATTCAACCGCGAAAAAGTCCTGGAGCAGGCCATGCTGGTGTTCTGGGAAAAAGGCTACGAGTGCACTTCGATGCAGGATCTGGTCGGCGCCATGGGCATCAACCGGGGCAGTCTTTACGCCACCTTCGGCGGCAAGCGCGCGCTGCATCTGGAAGCGCTGGAGTATTTCTACAAAACGCAGATCGAAACCATGCTGGCGCCGCTGAGGGCTCCGGGCTCCAAACGCGCCGCAATCCGCGAAATATTCGAAAATGAGGCACGCTGCGCCTGCGAGAACGGCGATCGGCGTGGCTGCATGATGTATAATGCGGCGGTCGAATTGTGCCCCTCGGACGGGGAAGTCTTAGAGCGAGTGGCCACCGGATTGCGCCGGGTGGAGACCTGTTTTTACGAAGCGTTACAATCAGCCAAGGATAATGGCGAATTGCACGTCGCCAGCGATCCGCGCGCCCTTGCAAGGTTTTTGACCAACAGCCTCAATGGCTTACGGGTTATGTGCATGGTCTTTGAAGACCATGGCACCCTCGACGACATCGTTAATACATCGCTTTCGATGCTCGACCGGTAATCCATATCTTAACCTTTTGTTGCCATTCAATACACACAATTACAGCCATCCCGGCTAGGGTGTACCCATATTCTTAAGCATGCGGGGATGGTCAATTACTTGAACGTGCGTTCAAAAAAACCAAATAACAAGTATGCAAGAAGTTCAAAAGTGGAGGAGAAGGTAGCCAAAGGCTAGAGGAAAAGGAGACAGACTATGAGCAACCCGATGGAAAAAATCACTAAAACTAGCCCCGGTCGCTTAAAAGCCCGCCCGATCCGGCTGACAGCCCTCCTGGCGGCGGCATTGATGGTCCTTGGCTCGTTTGTCTTCAAAGGAACCGCAACCGCCCAGAGCGCCGGCATGGACCGCGCCGTGGTGGTCAGACAACTTCTCGAAAAACATTCAGAAAAACCGGTCGGTATGGGCATCGCCACCAACGGCGGCGTTATCGAGTTGTTTGCCTCGACCGACGGCAGCACCTGGACGCTGATCATGACCATGCCGAACGGCAAGAGCGTCATGGTAGGCGCGGGTCAAGATTGGGCCGGCGCGCCGATCATCGCTGCGGGCCGCAAGATTTAGGGCAATTTCCACCAACATTTCAGGTTTCAAAATGGCCCGGCGCCCTTGGTTCTGAGCCGTTTTGCTGTCCGCTATGTGGCATCGGGCCATCCCATAAATGGGATTTTTCCCACACACCCCTTTTCGTGATAGGCTAAATGCGGTAATTCCTGGAACCCATAAGATTTTTGGAGGCGCGAATGGCCACGGGCGAGGCGGCGACCACCGCCAGCGATTTTATAAGCCGGATCACGGCCGATGGATACAAAGCGGGAATGCGCCAGCTTGCCGCCAGCGTCAATGTTGTCGCCGCCGATTTCAACGGCGCCCGCGATGGTTTGACGGCAACCGCTGCCTGCTCGATCGCCGCCGAGCCGCCGCAGCTTCTGGTCAGCGTCAATTCGGCTTCCGGCGCGCACACCATTATCCGCAAGGCCGGCGCCTTTTCCCTCAACATTCTGGCCCGCGACCAGGAAGATATCGCCAAGCGCTTCGCCGGCATGGACGGCGCCGAGCGTTCAGAGCGTTTCGACCTTGGCACCTGGGAAACCATGGTCACTGGCGCACCCCTATTGTCGGGCGCCGTCGCCAATTTCGATTGCGAGATAGAGCAGATGGTGACCGCCGCCACCCACACAATTTTTATTGGTCTAGTGGTTGCCGTTACATCCCGCGAGGACGGACGGCCGCTGCTTTACGGCGACGGTAAGTTCACCGGACTTGCGGATTAGGCTAGCCGATATATTTAATCAATCGGGATAGGGCATGATCACCAGCATTGCCGCCGGGCGCGTGGTGCGGTTGATGATCTCGCGCCGCTCACCGCCCTTCAGATAACACGAATCCATCGGATTTAGCGTTTCCTCGCCGGTGTCGGTGACGATAGTGATGGCGCCTTCGGTGCACACATATATTTTCTCCAATGGCGAATCCGAAGACCCTGCGCCGCCGTCGGGCAGAAAATGCGATAACCCCACCCACATTTTCTCAGAAGGCGAAGCTTCGTAACCCTGCAGCCGCAGCCCGACCATGTTGAAGTGGCCCTTGGTCTCATAGGGTTTGGCGTCGTCGAAACGGGTGACTTGCATGATTGGTTTCCCTTGAATGTTAGTTAAGAAGTTTTGGCCTCGGCGGCCAGAAAATCGCGAAGCCGGTCGCGCACGGCGTCAGCCTCGGCCTGCGTCCATTTGCGCAGGCCCTGGCCCGCATTCATGCCGGTCTTGCCGGCCTCCACCAGATCAACCAGATAAGGGTGCGGTGCGCCGGAGGTGTCGAGATCACTGAGCAAAACCTCGTGAATGGCGCGGGTGAGATCAAGGCCGACCAGATCCGATTGCTCCATAGGGCCAAGCACCGCCATGCGTTTACCGAACCCCATCTTGACCACGTCGTCGATGGTTTCGGCATCGCAAATGCCGTCCGCAACCAGGGCGATGGCTTCGCGCTTGATGGCGTGCTGCAGCCGATTGCCGATAAAGCCCGGAATGTCGCGCTTTACATGCACCGGATGGCGCCCGGCGGCGGCTAGAATTGCAATCGTCCTTTGTACTGCCGGCAAGTTTTCCCGCGCCAATTGGGAAACCTCCACCAGCGGCACCAGATGCGGCGGGTTCCAGAAATGCGATCCCACCAAACGCGTGGTGTCGGTCATGTTCACGCCGATATCTTTTAAGGGGATCGACGAGGTGTTCGACGCCAGAATGGTATCGGGACCGCAAAGAGCTTCCAGCTCGGTAAATATTTGTTGTTTGAGGGGCACGTTTTCAGTGGCCGCCTCGATCACGAAACCGGCACCATCCACCGCCACGCCCATATCACCGGTGGGGAATACCCGGGCGCACAATGCTGGATCATCGCCGAGCAATTCGGTGATCGCCAGATGCCGCGTCTTCAAGCTGGCGAGGGCATCGGCAGAGGGATCGAAAACGCGAACCTCATGCCCCGCGCGGGCCAACAGATAGCTTATACCATGGCCCATCAGGCCAGCGCCGATGACGGCGGTTGTTTCCATATTGCTCACCCCATCAGCCCCAGCTGAATACGGGCGAGTGAGCGGTCCTGCCCAAAGGCGCCCGAAGCGCCGGCAACTTCGCCTTTCACATCAAATATGGATAATGAATTGCGCAAGGTTTTAGAGATGGCCATGGAGTTTCTCCGCCGGACAAAAATTCTTTTCAATTCAGGTTCTGATCGGTTGAGAATGCCGGAACCGGTTGAGAATGTTTACGGACCAGTGCAAACTAATCAATAGAGAAGTTTTTTAGGAGACGATTATGAATTCGGTGCAGGATCCCTATTCCGGGCTGCAATTTATCGAGCTGAGCCACGTTTGGGGCCACGGCGCCCCGTCCATGCCAGGCGATCCCGACGCGGTTCTGTTCCGCTCGGTCAAGCACGCCCAGCACGGGGTTATGGCGACGCGCCTGAAAATGGTTATGCATACGGGCACCCATATGAACGCGCCGGTGCATCTGATCCAACGCGGCGCCGCCATCGGCGAGATCGGCATCGAACATCTGTTTGGCAACGGCGTGATTCTGTCGATCCCGAAAGATCGCTGGGGCTTGGTAACGGCAGAGGATTTGGCCGCCGCCAAGCCGGAAATTCGAACCGGCGATTTCGTCGCTATTGTCACCGGCTGGCACCACAAATATTCTGACAGCCTGGAATATTTCGGCTGCTCCCCGGGCCTTTCTAAAGACGGCGCCGAATGGCTGGTGGATAAGGGCGTTATGCTGCTGGCCATGGATACGCCGCAAATCGACCATCCGCTCGCGACCTCCCTCGGCGATCACCGGGGCGGGCCGCTGATGAACCGGGTGGTGGATTTATACAAAGACGAGACCGGCAATGATCCGAAAAAAGACTTCCCGGAATGGAACATCGCCCACAAGACTCTGCTCGGGGCCGGCATCCCGACAATCGAACAGGTGGGCGGCGATGTGGATGATCTGTTGAACACACGCGCTACCTTCCAAGCGGCGCCTTGGAATTGGGACAAGGGCGATGCCTGCCCGGTACGTTTTGTCGCCATGATCGATCCGGCCGGCGAGACCAGAATTTCCGCCGGCGCGGCTGCTTAAAGGAGAATGTGACCATGGATGATATGACTAGCGGCGATATTGCCAACCTCGCCTCCAACACCGCCGACTTGCAGATGTATAATCTGTCGCAGCCCTGGGGGCATCACATGCCGGAATGGCCGTCGATGCCGGGTGTCAATGTGCTGGTGCGGCAGTTCCATGCCAAAGACGGTGTCTACCAAACCGAGTTTGACGGCATCATGCATCGGGGCACCCATATGGATGCGCCCCTGCACGTCACCGAAAATACCCCCGATATTTCCGATTATCCCCTGTGGCGGTTTTTCGGCACTGGCGTCGCCGTCTCCATCCCCAAGGGCAAATGGGAAGTGATTACCGCCGAGGATCTGGAAAACGCCACGCCGAAGATTCAAGAGGGCGACATGGTGTTCATTAATACCGGCATGCACAAAAAGATGGCCGACACGGATGAATATTTTGCCTATTCGCCGGGCATCTACACCGAAGGCGCTCAGTGGCTGGTCGATAAGAAGGTCAAACTGGTGGGCTACGATGTGCAGTCCAACGACCACCCCATGGCCACCAAGCTGGTGGATCATGGATTGGGTCCGTCGCAACCGCATCTGATCCAGGAATATATCGACTTCACGGGCCGCGATCCAAAAGAGGATTTCCCGCGGTGGGAAGATGGCCACAAGACGCTGATGATTAAAGGCGGCATTCCGGGTATCGAGAATGTGGGCGGCGATCTGGACTCGGTTACCGGCAAGCGCTGCACGTTTATGTGCTTCCCGTGGCGCTGGAAGGGCGGCGATGGCTGCGGCGTGCGCATCGTCGCGCTGGTGGACCCGGAGCAGAAATTCCGCTTTGAGACCGGCCAATAGCCGAATGGGCGACGGCGCCGATACGCTCCGCGACTATTTGGAGGAAAGCAAACGGACGGTGGTGTTCACCGGCGCCGGCGTATCGACCGAGAGCGGCATTCCCGATTTCAGGAGCCCGGGCGGCGTCTGGACCAAAAATCAGCCGATCTATTATCAGGATTTTGTCGATTCCGAAGATGCGCGCCGGGAAGCCTGGAAGCGCAAGATCGAAACCGACAAGGTGATGGTCGACGCGAAACCCAATTTCGGCCATCTGGCGATTTCCAAAATGGCGCAAAGCGGCAAGATGGCGAACCTGATCACCCAGAATATCGACGGGTTGCATCAGGCATCGGGGGTCCCCGAAGACATCATCATCGAATTACACGGCAACGCCACCTATTCCACCTGCTTAGATTGCGCCAAGCGCTACGAGAACCAGCCGATCAAGGATGCGTTTCAGGAAACCGGTGCCCTACCCGTATGCGAAGATTGCGGCGGCCTGGTCAAAACCGCCACCATCGCCTTCGGCCAACCCATGCCGGAAGTAGAAATGCTGCGCGCCCAGGATGCGACGCTGGCCGCTGAGTTGTTTATCGCTATCGGATCGTCCCTGGTGGTGTTTCCGGCCGCCGGGTTTCCACTGATGGCCAAAAACAACGGATCCCGGCTGGTGATCCTCAACCGGGACCCAACCGAAATGGACGATCAGGCCGATCTGGTCATCAATGACGAGATCGGCGCCATCCTGCGCCAAGTGGTGCCGATGGACTAGCGCCAGTGTCGCTGAAAATACCATTGGGTTTTTTTGGCGGCTGGTGGGCGTAGGATTGGCGGGCCCGGCTTTCGCTTTTTTCTTGGCCTTTAAAAATTTTTGCGCCTTCAAATTTGCCATGGCCATCCCTAGTCAAAGCTTGGCGCATATTCGGTATGCCGGGCACATCCCAGGTCCGATGGCTCTATCTGCCAATTGGGCGGTTGCGGGGGGCAATTGACTGTAATCAATGTGATGCTTTTGATGTTGTGGTCCAATCCAATGAAGATGAAACCGAAGACGCAGACCAAGTTGTTTAGAAATTTTTAGGAGGGAAAAATGATGAAAAACTTTCTTATCCCCGTGACCGCTCTTATGGCCGGGTTTTTTGCGCTGGGTCTGATCACGGCTCCGGTCATGGCCGGCGATGCACAAGGATCAATGGCCCGCGGTGGCAAACTATATGACAAATGGTTCAAGGTCATTAAAGCAGAGACACCGAAGGCCACGCACAAGGCTTGGCCAGCCTCCAACACCAAGAAAAAGGGCAATGTTACTTGGCGCTGCAAATCCTGTCATGGCTGGGACGGCCTCGGCAAGGACGGCGCCTATGCCAAAGGGTCCTACAAGACCGGCATTGTCGGCGTCAACGGCATGTGGGATGCACCCATCGCCAAAATTGTCGCCGTCATAAAGGACGACACCCACGGTCTGGCCGGAAAAATGGACGCAAAGGATTACCAGGATCTGGCGCTTTTCGTCAGCAAGGGAATGATCGATATGAAGGCACTGATCGATTATAAAGCAAAGGCGCCGCTAAACGGCAACGCCGCGCGCGGTTCCGGATATTTCAACACCGTCTGTGCGGGGTGTCACGGTGCCACCGGGTTGCTGCCCAAAGACATGAAGCCCATGGGAAAACAAGTCGGCAATCCCTGGGAAATCACCCATAAGATTCTTAATGGTCATCCGGGTGAACCCATGCCGGGGCTTCGTGCATTCGACAATGCGGGGCAGATCGCCATGGATATCATCACCCACATGAAAACCTTTCCCAAAAACCGCTGACCGCTGATGCTTAGCGGCCCGCTCTTGCAATTGTCCAAGAGCGGGCCTTTTATTGGCCGTATTTCATCACAGTCCGGGAAAGCGGCATGACAGACTCAAAGAAAAATGTGCTGGTTCGATTGTGGTTTTGGTTTTGGCAGCCTAATGGACGCTTTGCCTTCGGCGCAATATTCATCGCCGGTGGTATTGCGGGGGTTATCTTCTGGGGCGGATTTAATACGTTCATGGAATATACCAACACCATGACCTTCTGTACTTCGTGCCACGAAATGAAGGCGTTTCCGTTCGAAGAATACAAAAAAACCGCCCATTATAAAAATGCAGCCGGTGTAAGGGTTATTTGCTCGGACTGCCATGTGCCCAAAGATTGGACCCGCAAACTGGTCCGCAAGATCCAGGCTACCAACGAATTGTTTCACTGGGTGTTGGGAACCATCGACACGCGGGAAAAATATGAAGCCAAGCGGCTGGAGTTGGCGGAACATGTTTGGGCATCCATGAAAGCGTCCGATTCCCGTGAATGCCGGAACTGCCATTCATATGAAGCGATGGATTTTCACAAGCAAACACGCCGCGCCCGAACCAAAATGCAATCCGGGCTGAAGGAAGGAAAAACCTGCATCGATTGCCACAAAGGCGTCGCGCACCGGCTGCCCGAAGATTATGAGGATGAGGACGACTAACCTGTCGGAAAACCGGCCACAGCCAGCCCTATTCCAGCTTTTTGACACGTATCAAGGATGCCCGCCCATCGCCGGCGCTAAATTCGTGCCTTAACCAACCTTTTAAAGGGCACCCGGCCATGGACCAGATTACAACCAACAAACCAATTCAGGATTTGCGCCAATGGCTGGACGCCGCCGAGGCCGAGGGCGAGCTGGTGCGCATTACCGATGCCGTCGACCGGGACGAGGAAATGAGCGGCATCAGCTATCTGCTGGCCAAGCAGAACCCGTCGCCGGCAGTCTTGTTCGAACGCCCGGCCGGATTCGACAAAAGCCCCATCGGCGCGAAAATGCTGTGGAATATCCTCGGCCCTTCGATCAAGCGCATCGCCCTTGCCCTGGAAGAGCCTGCCGATACGCCGACTATGAGTTTGATCGAGCGCACCAAGGACAAGCTCAAGCAGCGCACACCGCCCAAGGAGGTGGATGCAGCCGACGCGCCCCTTTATGAGAACACCATCACCGGCGATGACATCGATCTGGACCAGTTGCCGATCCCCCGCCATTGGCCCCTGGACGGCGGCCGTTATGGCGGCACCGGCGATGCGGTGATCACCCGCGATCCCGATAGCGGCTACCTCAATCTCGGTACCTACCGGATGATGCAGCAGAGCAAGAACGAGGTGGGGCTGTACCTGTCGCCGGGCAAGGATGCGCGCCTGCACATCACCCGCGCCTGGGAGCGCGGCGAGGACGTGCCGGTGGCCGCCGCCTGGGGGATCGACCCTTTGTTCATGCTGGTCGGCTCCCAGGGCTTTGCCAAGAACGTATCCGAATATGAATATGCCGGCGGCATCAAGGGCGAGCCTATCCCGGTGGTGCGCGGCAAGACCACCGATTTGTTGCTGCCCGCCAATGCCGAGTTGGTGATCGAGGGCGTGATCCGTCCGGGCCAGGTGCGCGCCGAAGGCCCGTTCGGCGAGTTTCCCGGCTATTACGGGCGGCCCGAGGCGGGCTGTCCGCTGGTATCCGTCACGGCGGTGCATCACCGCACCAACCCGATCCTGACCAACGCGCTGATGGCCGATTATCCGTCCTGCGAGCAAAGCGGCTTTTTCTCCATCATCCGTTCGGCGAAAATCTGGGACGATCTGGACAAATTGGGCGTGCCGGGGATCGAAGGGGTCTATTGCCACCCCGCCGCCGCCGGCGGCTTTGGCATGACCGTGATCAGCCTCAAGCAGCAATATGCCGGCCACGCGGCCCAGGCTTTGGCCCTGGCAGCACAGGTTCCGGGCGGCGCCTATTACACCAAATGGATCATCGCCGTCGACGACGATGTGGACCCCACCGATACCGATCAGGTGATCTGGGCCATGGCCAGCCGCTGTAATCCGGGCGCCGACATCGATTTCCTGCGCAACACCTGGAGCACCTGGCTGGACCCGACGCAGAACCCGCCCGAAAACAGACCCTACGGTTCGAAAGCGTTGATCAACGCCTGCAAGGAACACCGCCACCTGCCGGTGTTCTCCAAACGCACGACGCTCAGGAAAGAGGTTTATGACGGTATTGCGTCGCGCTGGACCGCCTTGGGGCTCCCGGGCGAGATCCCCACCGTTCGCGCCTTCGAAGAAGAGGCACAAGTGCTCTACCACGAGGTCGGCGGCTTCGAGCCTGGTAAGCAGCCCGGCGAGGATGAGTAGGCGAGGCGATACCGGGAATTACAGCGCGGCTTAACAAGGCCGCCGGGGACTGTTACCCTGACATCGAAGGGGAGAGATGAAATGGATTCGTTGGATCGCGGTCGCGGGCCGGCCCGTTTGTTGGAACCGGTAATCGATGGCGCCGCTTGGCGGCCGGAAGAGCTGAATGAGGCGAACGCCGGTGTCTTTCATTGGTCCGAGGACGAGCTGACCGAGATCGATGGCGCGGTAAACGCCTATGCGGCCTCAGGCGCCGCGCTGATCGATATCATCGCTGACAATTTCCCTCTGCCTGTCAGCGGCGCCACCCTTGATGCTATTCGCCATGAATTAAAGGACGGCGTCGGCTTCACCCTGATCCACGGCCTGGACATTGGCCGCTACGATCGCCGCAGCCAAGCCATCGCCTATTTGGGTATCGGCGGCCATATCGGTATTCCCCGCTCGCAAAACAAAAATGGGCATATTCTCGGTCATGTCAAAGATTTGGGACACGACTACGATGACCCCCAGTTTCGCGCCTACCACAGCAATAATGAGCTAAAATTCCACTCGGATTCCTGCAATGTGGTCGGCCTGTTGTGTCTGCGCCATGCCAAATCGGGCGGCTTGAGCAAGATCACCAGCGGCATCCAAATCCACAACGAAATGCTGAAACGCCGCCCCGAGCTGGTCGAAGCGCTTAGCGTCGATATCTACCGCGACCGCAGGGGCGAGATACCCGAAGGCATGGAGCGCACCTGGAAGGTGCCCATATTCAGCATTGTCGATGGCTATATGACCGTGAACGGCGGCGGCCAATACGCCCTGTCGGCACAGCGTTTTCCCGAAGTACCCAATTTCACCCAAGACCAGTTGGACGGCATGGAAATGTACACTGATCTGTGCGAGGAACTGCATCACCGACAGACGTTTAATCCCGGCGACATTCAATTCCTCAACAACCACGTCATCCAACATTCGCGCACCGAGTTCGAAGATTGGGAGGACGAGGACAAAAAGCGTCATCTGTTGCGGTTATGGCTGGAAGTCCCTGATATCAGGCCAATTCATGAAGCCTTCGCCACCAGGATCAACGGTATCATCGTACCCGGAACCGAACTTCAGGCGCCGCTCGAAGCCGAGTGAATTTTGTTCCGTCTTCTTGGGAGGGGGCGCGGCTGTTTAACGAACGGCCACTGGCTTGTCGGATAAAACTCTGTTTTCCAAATTGTCGAGGCAAGCGAGCCATCCTTCGCCATGCTGGGCACGTATGTCTTCCGAGGGGAATAGCGCGTGGGTGAGGGTGAATTGGGTGCGATTAGCAGACAGTTCTTGGAAAGCCAGGTTGACGCGGGAATTACTGATTACCGGTGACGACCAGGTAAAGGCTATCTGACTGTATCGGGTAATATTCGTGTATTCGCCAAACAGGCGCACATCGCTCGACGGCATGTGCATGATGATTGAATATTTGCCGCCGACAGTAAAACTACTGGTCACCGTGCTTTCGCAAAAATCCTCGCGCCGTGCGAACAACCATTTGGACATTATTGAAGGTTGTGACCAGGCATCGAACAAGGCTCGTTTCGGGCAATTGAACGTGCGTGTGATCACCACATCATCAAATTCAACGGCCATTTTTCTCTCCAATCGCCTGCGTGTCGATAAAGGATTCCAATTCGTTCAGGCGGCGTTCCCAGAACTTAGTCTGCATGGCAATGAATTTCGCGACTTCGCGCCAGATGTCGAAATTCATGTGGCAATAAACCTGTCGGCCGCTTTTGCTTTTATAAATCAATTTTGCGTTTTCGAGGATTTTGATATTTTTGGACACCGCTCCCATAGTCAAATCAAAACTTTTTGCCAGCTCGCCAACCGTTTTTGACTCTTCTGAAAGTTCCGTCAGGATCGAGCGCCTTTTCGAATCCGACAAAGCGAAAAAGATACCATCCAATTGATTATCATTTTCCATAATTGGAAAATATTATACTAACATATCGATTGTCCAGTTAATTTTTTATTATTTATCATTAACTTAATCACTTTCTAAATTATGATATTAATTATGTATTTTCCGTAGGAGGCCCCTAAAATTGGGGTTAGTTATATAAATGGACTTATGGAAAAGGACGCCCCAAATGCCAAATATTACCCATACGATTTCCACATCTGTTGCTATCAATGAGGCTTTGCCGGCGATTACCACGCTCGACGGTTTAAACAGCTGGTGGACAACGGAGACAACAGGCGATCCGCTCGAAGGCGGCATCTTAGCCTTTCGTTTCGGCGGCGGTGGACCGGATATGTCGGTCGAGAAAGTGGCGGAAAGCGAAGTCATCTGGAAGTGCGTTGCCGGCCCTGAAGAATGGCTTGGCACCACAATCGAGTTTCGATTTCAAAAGAATGAGGACGGTAATACGGGGCTCTATTTCACCCATCGTGGATGGGCGGAGGAAACGCCATTCCATTATCATTGCTCAATGAAATGGGCGTCGTTCTTACTCAGTCTCAAGGAGTATCTCGAACTTGGACGGGGCCGACCGTTTCCGAACGATATCCAGATAGATGGTCCGACGGTAAAAGGGACCGCCTGAAAACATCCATCCTGACGAAATCAAGGAAAACGGCGATGGTTTGCTTTTTGACACTATCCCGCGAAGGCTCCCAGCACGACGAGGGCCTGATCGATGTCGGCGGGTGTGTGATCGGCGCAAATCTGGAAGCGGATTTCCTCGTCGCCCTTGGGCACCACCGGATAGTTGAGGCCGGTGGCGAGGATGTGGTTGTCGCGCAAATGTTTGACCAGCGCGGCGGTGCGCGCCGTATTTCGAACCATTAGCGGCACCACTGGGTGCGCACCGGGAATGGTTTCAAGCCCCAATTGCAGAAGCCCGGCCTCAAAGCGCGCCGTCATGGTGCGTAAGTGATCCAGCAGCGCTCGCCCGGCCTCACTGTCAACCACATCAATGGCGGCGCTGGCGGCGGCGGCCTCGGCCGGGGTGATCGGATTGGAATAGATGTAGAACGGGGATTTTTCACGCAAATATTCGGTGACCACCGGGGAAGCTGCCACATAGCCGCCATTGACGCCGAAGGCTTTTCCCAAGGTGCCGAGCAATATGTCTGCGCTGGCGCCGGTAAACTCCTCGGTGCCGCGCCCGGTTTCGCCAAACGCGCCGACGCCGTGGGAATCGTCCACAACCAGCACCACGTTTTCTGCAAATTCCCCGTCGAAGATGCGCGCCAATTCCTGGATCGCTGCCAGCGGCGCATGGTCGCCGCGCATGGAAAAAATGCCGTCAGTGACGATGATGGCTCGGCGGCAATTGGCGGCGGCTTCGGCCAAGTTGCGCTCCAGATCATCCATATCCAGATGCGCATAAACCCGCTTTTCCGTAGGCGCCGCCGAGCGCACGGCGTTGATGATGCTGTTGTGGTTGAGAGCGTCCGAGATAACTGCGGTCTCGCCCGTGATCAGGGGCGGCAACACGCCCATCACGGCGGCATAGGCTGACGAAAATACCATCGCCGCCGGGCGGGAATGGAAATCCGCCAGCCGCGCTTCCAACGCCACGTGGGGCGCCCAGGTACCGCCGATAAAGCGCACCGCGCCGGGGCCGGCACCAAAGCTACGTACCGCCTTTTCTTCCGCTTCGATCACTTCAGGCCGCTGCGCCAATCCCAGATAGCCGTTAGAGTTCATACGCAAATAGCTCGCTCCGTCTTCGCCGGCGAGGCTGAAGCGGGGGCCGAATTTGCCCGCCGCCGGCAAAATGGCGTCGATCACCAACTCAGGCCCCTTGGCGGCGCCGTCGGCGTTCAGGCCGGCCAGTTCCGCCGCCAAAATTTGCTCCATGCGGTCAAGCGCCATGGCCGCGCGCCCGGACCTTGTCCAGCATGTCCCTGGTCATATGGGCGAGATCGAATTTGGGCGACCAGCCCCATTGTTCGCGCGCGGCCGTATCGTCGATGCGCCGCGGCCAGGAAAGGGCGATGGCCTGGCGGGCCGGATCGACGTCGTCATATTCGATGACGAAGTCCGGAATATGAGTGCGAATTTCGGCGGCCAGCTCATCGGGTGTAAAATTCATCGCCGTCACGTTGAAGGCGTTGCGGTCAATCAGGCGATTGGGATCGGCTTCCATCAATTCGATCATGCCTGCGATAGCGTCCGGCATATACATCATGTCGAGGCGGGTATCGGCCTCCAAAAAGCAACTGTAGTGGCGGTAGCGGGCCGCCTGGTGGAAAATTTCGACGGCGTAATCGGTGGTGCCGCCGCCGGGCGGCGCGATGTGGGAGATCAGGCCCGGCAGGCGCAGCCCTCTTGTATCGACGCCGAAGCGGGAATGGTAGTAGTCGCATAACAATTCGCCCGCGACCTTAGTCACCCCATAGATGGTATTCGGACGCTGGGTGGTGACCTGGGGCGCCAAATCGGGCGGCGTCGATGGACCGAAGGCGCCGATAGAGGACGGTGCGAAGACCTGGCAGTGATGCTCGCGGGCGGATTCCAACACACCGTAGAGCCCACCCATGTTGAGGTTCCAGGCGGCTTGCGGCTTTTCCTCGGCCACCGCCGACAATAAAGACGCCAAGTGATAGATGGCGCCGATATCGTGGCGCTGGACCAGATTGTGGATAGCGGGAATGTCAGTGCAGTCCAGATGTTCGAAAGCGCCCGCCTCCACGTCCGGCGCGCGGGCCAGCATGCGAAGATCGGACGCCACCACGGCATCGGCGCCATAGCGGGCGCTCAAAGCCGGCACCAGCTCGGCACCGATCTGACCGAGGGCGCCGGTCACCAGAATTTTGCGCATGCGGACCTCCTTCGCCATAATGAACATACTAGAGCGGTATTCCATGATACAAAATATCGAAAATATCGGAGGAGAAAGACCATGAGCGCTGATCGCAACCAACAACCCATCGTACATTTCGTCGGCAGTATACCGCTTGCCGATTCGGAGACAGTGTTTCGGGACTTATGTTCCGCCGTCGGCCCGCATATTATCCGCTTGCCGGATGGCGAGACCGGCATTCGGAAATCCTGGATCCGGTTTCTGCAGGATGTGCTGGCCGACGCGCCGTCCATCGAGTTGGCCGATGACGTGCCACCGTTTTTATTCACCCAGCATGACGGCAAAGTGGTCCGCGAAATTACGCGCCTCCGCATCATTGCCGGGGCTGAGCCCAAGGCCGAAGAGTTTGTGACGGGCTATGCTGACATGGCCATCGATAGCTGGGGCACGTTTCAACGCCTGCAGGATGAAGGCGCCATCCCGGCCAACGTGAAGTTTCAAATCTCCATCCCGACGCCGATCGCGCCTTGCTACAACAATATGGTGCCCGAAGACCGGGCAACCCTGCTGCCCGAACTGACCAAACATTTCACCGGCGAGGTTGCGAAGATTGCTGAAGCCCTGCCCCACGACCGCATTGCGATCCAATGGGATGTCTGCCAGGAAGTGCTGGCCTGGGAAGGCTATTACGATGAAGGTCCCGTCGATTTTAGATCCGAAACATTGGGTGTGCTGGCCGCTATCGGCGATGCCGTGCCCACCGATATCGAGCTTGGCTACCATCTCTGTTACGGCAGTCCGGCGGATGAGCATATGGTGCTGCCGAAAGATTCTGGGCTGATGGTGGAAATGACCAACGCCATCATTGCCGGAGTTGGCCGCCCGATCCAGTTCATCCACATGCCGGTGATCAAGGACCGCACCGACGATGCCTATTTCGCGCCCATGCAAAATTTAGAGCTCGGGCCCGAGACCGAGCTTTATCTCGGCCTCATCCATTCCGGTGACGGCGATGGTGATCAGGCGCGCCTTAGCGCCGCCCGGCGGCATGTGCGCGTCGATGGCATCGGCACCGAATGCGGCATGGCGCGCGGTGACGCGGATCAGTTTCCGGCGTTGCTAGCTGCCCATGGTACGGTGGTGGAAACGCTCTAGGCTTCGATTTCCGAAGACTGATTGGCACGTGAGCGGAGCTGTTTCAGCCGCTCCTCGCGCTCTCCTGCGGGCTCGTCCTCCCAATAAACGCGAGCGACGCGGCGGGCAAGGCGGGCGCGAAGGAGGTCTTCGGCCTTGGCCAGATTGCGCTCGGTCACTTTTGAAAGCCGGGCCATGCCGTAGGCCAGGTAAATTTCCAATGCCTTGCCGAAAGCCTCGGCGGCGCCTTCCAGATATTCGGAATCTTCGGTCAGGCGGCCCAAAAGAAACAAGGCCGAGCCGAGATTGTTCTGGCTGGCCGCCCAAAGTTGCGGCGTTTCTTCGCGGCTGCGAACCCGGAGCGCTTCGTGGCAACTGGTGACGGCGCGCTCCAACAGCTCTTCCGAGCGGGCCGCGTCGCCCCAGACCTGAAGCGCCTGGCCCAAATTGTTTTTCACCTCGCTCCATTTGAACGGATATTCCGCCGCGCTGAAAACCAGCAACGCCGATTGATAGGAGGCAATCGCCTGTTTCAGAAATTCGGTATCGGTGCTGGTCCGGTCCAAGCGGTAAAAAATGCTGCCGATGCGGGTTTCGGCTGTGGCCCATTCCAGGGGAAATTCCGCCTGGCTATAGATGGTCATGGCAGCGCGGTAGTGCTCCATCGCCACCTGTAATGTTTCTTCGTCGCCGCTTTTTTCGGCGATCATCTGGCGCACCCGTCCGAGGTGGAATTGGATCGCCGCCCAATCGAAGGGCGCTTCCTCGGCGGTGATGCCTTCCAACGCATCGGCGTAGGCCTGGCCCGCCTGGGTATACCAATTGGCGTCATTTTTATAATTACCGATGGCGGCGATGACGTTGCCGAAACAGGCCTGGATCATGGCGCGTTCCGACGGGGTCAGTTCCGCCGGCGGCTGCTGGCCGGTCTCTTGGGCCTCTTCCAGGGCATTCATCAGCATATGTTCGAGCCACATACGCTGGGTCTTATCCTTGGGCACCACAGCCGCCAGAACTACGGCGCGCAGCAATTGGCCAAACTCCGGCTGAAAGTCGGCGGGCAGGACAAAGCGGTCGGTGGGCAGCACGGCGCCCGGATAATCGCCGGCAAGTGCACCCGGTATGAAATGCAGGCTGATGGCGGTACCGACCTCGTTGATGCTGCCCCATATCATCAGATCGCAGCGTTGGGCGCCGGTTTTCATACGCACCATGGCCGTTATCGAAGCGAAGTCTGCCGGGCGTGGGACGCGCGCATCGAAGCCAAGGGGTTGGGTCAGGATTTTCACATTGGCGGTGTTGTCGGCGCCCAGTATGGCTGCGATTTGTTGGGTCTGGGTGCCGTCTGCATCGCCGGTCAGGGGTGCGATGCGAACCTCCAACATGCGCTTGCGTTCGCGCCGCTGGGCGATCAGCGTGCCCAGCAGATCCCAGAGATTGCGGCCGCCCCCCTTGCCCGATTTGACCACCATTTCGTTGGCGGAGCGTAAGCGCCCGGAAAGGCTGTCGATAACCTGCAATGCCATGTCTGGATCGTAGCGGATTGATTCCATAAATCCTTCGCGCTCGATCTCCTGCAAAACCGTATCGCCGGCGGCGCGCGCCGTGACGCTGCGCGTCGCCCGGTTCACGACGCCCATTTCGCCGAACATTTCGCCGGGGCCAAGGATCGAAAGTCGTACCGGCGCGCCGGCGCCGCTGCTTTTCAAAAGCTCGACCCGTCCCGACACCACGATGAAGGCTGCGGAAGAACGCTGGCCCTCCCGGAATATCACCTCGCCGTCGCTATATTTGCGTTGTTCGTCGCTCAATTCATGTCTCTTTCACTCAGCGGATATTTTTAGGTGCACATAATGCCATTCAACTGGTTGCCAATCGGTAAACACCTTGTATTAGTGATCCATGGCCCAGCGCATAACTGAGATGGCGGACTTGCCGGGCGCCCCCGGCGCCTATGCGCTGGCTATCCGGCTGGCCGCTCCGCTGGCCTTGGATCGGCGCCGCTGGCGGGACGTGAACTTGGAGGCAGGGCTCTATATCTATTGCGGCAGCGCCAAAGGGCCCGGCGGCATCGGCGCCCGCCTTCGTCGCCACGCACGGCCATCGAAAGTGCGCCATTGGCATATCGATGCGCTGACTGCCGCCGGCAAGGTTATAGCGGCGGGTGCTTTCATCGGTGGCTCCGAGTGCGCCATCCTGGAGCGGTTGAGCCGCGGCCGCGGCACGCAAATTCCGGTTCCTGGCTTCGGCAGTACCGATTGCCGCCATTGCAGCGCTCATCTGGCGCAGATACCCGATGGGCGTAAGTTGGAAAATTTGCTGCGCCGCCTGGGTGCCGATAGCATTTGGCTAGAGCGTTCTGCATTTAGATTGAAGCAAATCCAAAATTTTTGAGTAGCGTTTTTAGCTTGGCAAGGTCATGGTTTTCCCATGATCGTAAGGCGCTTTGGCGTTGAGCCGGTTACCGCTTCGGCTCCAACCGTAGGTCCGCCGACCCCGATTATTGATATAAGCTCTTATTATATAAAGATAATACGAATTGGGTTCGTTTCGTAGTTCCCCCGATGTGACGATTATAACTCTAATTCGTGACAGTATGCTTATTAGCGCATACTGAAACTATTAATTAGTATACTGTCACGAATTTAATCCATCTGGCACAGATACCCGATGGGCGTAAGTTGGAAAATTTGCTGCGCCGCCTGGGCGCAGATGGCATTTGGCTAGCCTAACCCGCTAATAAGGCTGGTAGGATTTTTCTTCGATAATGTCGGAACCCAGCAGCTCATTGATGGCGCGCTTGGCGCGGGCGCGTTCGTCATTATTGATGTAGACGGCGCGCGCCAATTCAATAAAGCGGGGGCCGAAATCACCCGCCGCCTCGCAGGCGCGGATATCATCCTCGATTTGCCAGAGCCGCTCGTTGACGTCTTTCAAACCTTGCGTCAGCGCTTCCAGCTCGTCCGTTTCCGGCAATCCCTCGGCCCTGGTCTGGGCCAGAAATTCCATTTCGCGGCGGATGTTTTCAAGCTTGGCCGCATCGTCGATACGCTCCAACTTGATCGCCAGAATGGTGATTTTATCGATCAGCTCGCCGGGCGCGATCGCCACGGTGATGGCGCCGCTGGCCATGATCAATCTCCCGAAGCCGGGGTTAATTTTTCCGCCTTGCCCTCGATCTGGATTGAGCGGGTCGGGAAGGCGATTGCCGAGCCTTCTTCTTCGATGATCGCCATAAAGGCCAGCATGTGCTCTTCGATGATTTGCCGCCATTCCTGCCAATTGGTGGTGCGGGTAAAATAATAAAGATTAATATCGATGCTGGACGCGCTGAATTCGGTCATATGAACCATTTCGGTAACCGAATGATCGACGCGCTCATCACCGGCGATATGGACCCGGATGCGGCCGAGGATCGCCTTGAACTGGTCCGACGTGGTGTCGTAGGTGAGGCCGATATCCATCTTGATGCGCCGGTTGGTCATGCGCGTCCAGTTGGTGATCGGCTCGCCGGCAACGATGCCGTTGGGAACGGTGAGGATGGCCTTGGAAAATTTGCGCACCCGGATGGTCGAAAGGCTGATCGCCTCCACCGTGCCGTTGCCGATGCTCGGCGTTTCGATCCAGTCGCCGACCCGGAACACCTGATCGATTAAAATCAGCTTGATCCCTCCAAACACGTTGGAGACCGAATCCTTGGCCGCAAAAGCGATGGGTAGGGACAAAACTCCGATACCGGCAAAATAGGGCCAAGGATTGATCCCCCATTGGGATAGAACAGCGACGATGCCCGACGCGACGAGAAAAATCTTCAACGCCTTTAAAAGATAATCCCGAACCTCGTTGGCCACCGGACCGGCGATCTTGCGGATGAATTTATCGAAATAGAGGGAGATCGGATTGACCACCCGGTAGCCAGTCCAAAATATTGTGATAGCGATCAAGGAATTCAGAATATTGACCAGCACCTGCTCGGTATCGGCATCGAAGGTGATCCACTGGACAACGATGGAAAGCCCGATGATTAGGAACAGGAAAGTCAACGGCTGCTGCAAGGCGTCGACAATATCGTCGTCGATGGTGGTGCTGGTCTTCGCCGTCAGCCGCTTGAGGCGCGCGATAACAATGCGCGCAAACAGCCGGCGCGCCAGGATGAACACCAGCAACACAATCGCCGCCACCGCCAACTGGCCGACGGTGGTGCCGATAAACGTGGTGTTCCAAACCGCGATAAACTGGTCTATCAGATCCTGCATTTAATTATATTGCACTCTCTCGCAGCCCATATAAACCATGCCTGCTCCCAAAAATCGTTTTAGTGCCGGAAATGGCGCATGCCGGTGAATACCATGGCCAAGCCTCTTTCGTCGGCGGCAGCGATCACTTCATCATCGCGGATCGATCCGCCCGGCTGGATAACCGCCGTAACGCCCGCTTCCGCCGCCGCGATGAGCCCGTCGGCAAAGGGGAAAAACGCGTCCGATGCGACCACCGAGCCGATCGCCCGGCTTTCCGTCTCGCCGGCGGCGGTGGAGGCTTCCTCGGCCTTCCAGGACGCGATGCGCGATGAATTGACGCGGCTCATCTGGCCGGCGCCGATGCCGACGGTGGCTCCGTCTTTCACATAGATGATGGCGTTGGATTTCACATGCTTGCACACCGTGAAGGCGAATTTGAGGTCCGCCAATTCCGCGTCCGTGGGCGTCCGCTTGGTGACCACCTTCAATTCCTCACCGGTGACTGCGGCGTCGCGCCCTTGCAGCAACAACCCGCCGGCCAACGTGCGCACCATCAAATCCGATACCCCCGGCGCCGGCATGCCGCCGGCTTCCAGAACCCGGAGGTTTTTCTTTTCGCTGAGAATGGCACGTGCTTCCGCTTCGATTTCCGGGGCAATGACAACTTCGGCGAACAATTTGGCGATCTCTTCGGCGGTGGCCGCGTCTAACGGGCGGTTGACCGCGACGATGCCGCCGAAAGCGCTTTCGGTATCGCAAGCCAGAGCCTGCCCATAGACTTCGGCCAAGGTGCCGCCGGCGGCAACGCCGCAAGGGTTGGCGTGCTTGATTATGGCGCAAGCGGTGTCTTCAAACTCGGCGACCAGCTCGAACGCCGCGTCGGTATCGTTCAAATTGTTAAAGCTCAGTTCCTTGCCTTGCAATTGGCGCGCCGATACGACGCCGGGCCGGGCCGGGCCGCCCACATAGACCGCCGCCGTCTGGTGGGGGTTTTCGCCGTAGCGCAAGGTCTGCTTTAATTGCCCAGTAAAGAGCGTACGTTCAGGAAATTCTTCGCCCATGACGGAGGCGAACCAGGTGCCGATGGCGGCGTCATAAGCGCCGGTCCGCCGGTAGGCCTTGGCCGCCAACCCGCGCCGGAATTCCAGCGTCGTGCGGCCATCGCCGGCGTCCATTTCCGAGATAAGGCGGTGATAGTCATCGGGATCGACAACCACCGCGACCGCCGCGTGGTTTTTTGCCGCCGCCCGGATCATGGCCGGCCCGCCGATATCGATATTTTCGATGCAGGCAGCCTCGTCGGCGCCGGCCTCCACGGTTGCCTCGAACGGATAGAGATTGACGATCAGCAAATCGATGCCGCCAATCCCATGCGCCTCCATGGCAGCGAGATCATCGTCGTTGTCGCGCCTGGCAAGCAGCCCGCCATGGATGGTCGGATGCAGGGTCTTTACCCGGCCGTCCATCATCTCGGGAAATCCGGTATGCTCGGACACATCAACAACGCCGATGCCGGAATCGCGAAGCGCCTTGGCGGTGCCGCCGGTCGACAAAATTTCAACCCCATGAACGGCAAGGTAGGTGCCGATTTCGGTCAGGCCCGACTTATCGGAAACGGATATGAGGGCGCGGCGGATGGGCTCGACCATGGAAGGAAACTCCTTAGAAAATTGACGCAACAGGCATGCCATGGCGTATAGCAAACACTGCTGGACCGAACCAGAAGTAATTCCCCAAATTTTGGGCTATTGGGCCGCCGAGGCCGGTCTTTCCGGCGCCGTATATTCGGGTACTAGCCTCCGTAGAATCTCTAAGGCGCCGGCCTCGTCGCCAGTAAGCACCGAGGCGCCGAGAGTTTCTATGCTTTGGTTAAGCACAGCCAAATCCTGGGTGCGCGGGCGCGCCAGCAGCAAGCCTTCCTGGCCGGTGGCCACATGTTCTTCCGCGCCGTGCAGTACCTCCTCGAACAATTTTTCGCCGGGGCGCGCGCCGATAATCTCGATACCGATTTCCTTGTCCGGATCGAAGCCGGCGAGGCGGATCATCTGGCGCGCTAGGTCCATGATGCGCACCGGCTCGCCCATATCGAGGACGAAAATGCGGCCATCGCCGGACGGATCCTCATTGCCCATGGCGGAGGCCTGCAACACCAGTTCCACGGCCTCGCGGACGGTCATGAAATAGCGCGTCATGTCGGGATGGGTGACGCTTAAGGGGCCGCCGGCCTGCAACTGGCCCCGAAACAATTCCACCACCGAGCCGGTGGAGCCGAGCACATTGCCAAAACGGACGGTAACAAAGCGGGTGCCGTTGCCGGCCCGATCCAGCGCCTGACAATACATTTCGGCCAAGCGCTTGGACGCGCCCATTACGCTGGTCGGATTGACCGCCTTGTCGGTGGAGATTTGCACAAAGGTATCGACGCCCGCCGCGCGCGCCGCATCGGCGATGCGGGCGCTGCCGAGAACATTGGTCGCCAGCCCTTCGAGCCGGTTGGCCTCGACCAAGGGAACATGTTTGAGGGCGGCGGCATGAAACACCAATTGTGGCCGCTCGGCGGCGAATACCCGCGTCAATTTTTGCGCGTCGCGCACATCGGCGATAACCGCTTCCACGGACAGATCGGGCGCATTTTTGGCCAGCGCCCGCTCCACGTTGAAAAGCGCGTATTCTGAATTATCCAGAAGCGTCATATGGGCTGGGTCTAGTTTCGATATCTGGTCCACCAGTTCGCGGCCTATGCTGCCGCCGGCGCCGGTTACCAAAACCCGGCGTCCAGCGATCAGGCGCTTCATCAATTCCCGGTCGAGGGGCGTTTGCGGGCGCCCCAGAAGGTCTTCCACCTCCACCGGTTTGATGGCGATTTGATCTTCGAGCCCGCTTTGGAAATCCGACAAGGACGGCAGCCGGGCGAGGCTTAAGCCCTGCGCCTCCGCAATATCCAGAAGCTGGCGCAGGCGCGGGCCTTCAAGCCGCTCGGCGGAAACCACGAGGCGCTGCGGGCGGATACCGCGCCGGGTCAGCACTTCAATCACTTCGGGGATATCATCAAAGGTGCCGAGAATCGGAACACCGTGAATATCGCGCCCGACCCGGCTGGAAGTTTCCGAAACAATACCGACGGCGCGGTAGCTGCTTTCGCCCCTGGCGGCGTCGCGGATAAACAATTCCGACGAATCGCCAGCGCCGACCAACAGCACCGGCACCAAGAGATGGTTATCTTTCTCCAGCTTGAAATCCAGGCGCCGGTCCTTGAACACCCGGTAAATAAAGCGGGGCCCGCCGAGCAAGGCCATGAGCACAAACCAATTGATCAACGGCAACGAGCGCGGCAGATCTTCGAGCCGGGTAACCGCAAACAGCAACACCAGGAAGATCAGTATGACGAGGCTGGCCGCCTTGGTAATTGTCAAAAGATCGTTGAGCGAGGCGTAGCGCCAGACACCCCGGTACATTTTCATGGAACGGAAGACCACGGCGGCGACCACGATAAACAATCCCAGCGCCAGCAGAAGCTGTTCCCTTGGATAGAAGTAAATATCTTCGCCGAGACGCAGGAACAGTGACAATACAAAAGATATCGCCGCCATGGTCACATCGTGAACGAATGCGATATTGGCCCGGTTAATTCGAGGTTCAGGTGGCGCGTTCAATGCACTCTTGCCGGTCAAATTTGAAAAAACGAGTCTATCGGGATTCGCCCGGCTCCGCCAGACTTGCGCAAATTTTTGAGCGCCGGCGTCCCGGTCTCGAAAAATTTTTCGCAGGTACGGGCGAGCCATGCCCGGGGCCGCTTGTTTCCAGAAGCAAATTTGGATACAGCTTCGCGTCCAGACCCCTCAATCATATGAATTGGTAAAGTAACCGCACATGTCGCCGCTTGATTATCTGCAACTCGTCGTTACCGGCTTTGATCAGCTGGCGCCAATCGCGGTTGGCCTGGTCCTTTGGATCGGGCTTGCCGGGCTTGGCGCCTTGGTAGGCGGCCGCCATGGAGCGCCGGAAGCCAATCCCATATTCGGCTGGGCGGTGATCTCCACCGTATTCACCCTGGTTGGTGTTCTCCAGCGGGCGCCGTTTATGGTCCTGACACTGATTGCCGCCGCCGCCGCCATCGCCGGGCTGATCATTGCGCGGCGCCGCGGCCAAGCCTTGTTCGCCCCTGGCATGTGGCGGGTTCTGGTGATTGGACTGCCCATATTCCTGATCGCCGGCGCCATGGAGCCATCACAATGGGATGAGTTTTCCCATTGGCTGCCGGCGCCAAATTACCTGTTAGAAATGAACGGCTTTCCGAACGCCGAAAAACCGGACAACGGCGCCCAGATGCTGCCCGCCTATCCCTATGGCTGGCCGATCCTTTCTTATCTGGCCGGGCGTATCGCCGGCTATCAATTGCTCAATATCGGCGGCATTTTAAATATGGCTATGCTGCTGACTTTCACGCCGTTTGCACTGCGGACGGTGATGGATGTCATCGGCCGGCCCATGGGCCCGACCATCGGCTGGGGATTGGCGGCGGTTTGCGGGCTGGCGGCGACCATCCTCAACCCCACCTTTGTGCAGAAAATCGTTCTCACTGCCTATTCCGGGGTCTCGACATCGGTGGTTACCGGGTTTTGCGCGCTGCTGACATTTCATTTTCTGCAAAGCCTGGGCGGGCGGAACCGCACCGCACCCTGGCCAGCGGCGTGGCATCTGGCGCTGGCGCTGGCGCTGCTTATCAATTTGCGCCAGACCAATCTGGTTGTGTTCCTGGTTATCCTGTTTGCGCTATTGCTCTTAAGTATACGCGCGCCGGAGCTGTCACTTCGCAGGCTCAGCGTCTTTCTGCCGCTGATCATCGGGCCGGCGCTGGTGGTTTACATAGCGTGGCGCCTGTATGTGGGTGCGGAATTGAGCGCTCAAGCCGGATGGGAAGCCAATTTCAAGCCGCTTGAGCTATGGAATATCAAGGAGATTCCCGGAATTCTGTCGCAAATGCTATTTGTGGCAGGCAAAAAGATCGGCTTCTTCGGGGTCTTATTTATCGCATCGCTGATCGCCGTCGTCGGGCTGATCCGCGACCGGGGCGGGTTCGACCGCTTGTTGATCATCTGCGCCGGGGTGTTCGTCGGCTATAATGCGTTTCTGCTGCTCACCTATATCGCCCACTTCAGCGCGCAAAATGCCCTGACAGTAGTTTCCTATTGGCGCTACAACACACAGATCGGCGGCGTTGCGATCGTCTGCGTTTTAATCGGCGGTGTCTATTTGTGGAAACGGTTTATCGGCTTCAAGGGCAGCTTTGTCTGGCCGGCGCGCCTTGCGCTGGTGCTGGTTTTGGTTCTGCCGGTGGCGTTCGCGGCCAAACTGCGTTTCGATCTGGAACCGCCCAAGCCCCATTACACCTCGGTCGCCAAGGACATGGTGGCAGCTGGAATGGTGACCGGCGATCTCTATGTGATGGACCCAAAGGGAACCGGTGAATCGGCAGTCATATCACGGTTCTACCTGGGCAAGCGAGGCACGCCCTGGATGTCCGGTTTCACCAATCCGAGCCCGGCCACCGTGCGCAATTATTTGAAAAATGTGGCGGACAACGATTTCCTTCTGGTTCATTCCCTTGCCGGCGGGCTTGCTGATGCCCTCGGCCATCCCCTGAATGCACGCCGCTCCTACATCCTGCAAAGAAAAGGTGATGCCTGGGCGATGGTGAAGAGCTGGGAAAAACCCGCTAACCATCCCTATTAGCGCGAAACCATTTCGCCGTGCTAGCCAATCCCTGATCCAGGGTTTCTTGCGGCTCCCATTCTAGTAATCTCTGTATCTTACCGCTATCGAGCTGAAGCGATTGGGTCAGGCGCTTGATCGTATCGCCGCGCCCAAGAGCCCATCCCGAAAGCGCCAGCAGCGGCACCGGAATAGCAATCTGCCGCGACGAGCGGCCAAGGGCAGCGGCGGTGCGTCGGAACAATTCTGGCGTCGAGACATCCTCGCCATCGCTGAGCAGAAAGGTTTCACCGGCGGCGTTCGGATGAGTGGCCGCAGCGGCCACAGCCGAAGCCAGATTGCCGACCGAGATCAGGCTGCGCGCATTTTGAATAGCGGCAATCGGCAGCGGCCAGGCGCGCTGGCTCAATTTCAACAGGCTTAGAAAATTGCCCTTCACGTAAGGCCCGTAAACCAGGGGCGGGCGCAATATGGTAACTTCCATACCGGTTTCGGCGGCGATTTCGGCCAACACCTGCTCGGCTTCGAATTTGGAAACGCTGTAGGCGTCTTCAGGCGCCGGCTTATCGGCTTCGACAAAGGGCCGGGATTTGGTCTCTTCGCCCATCACCTTGGCGGTGCTCATGAAAACCAAGCGCCGCGCCCCAGCCTTGGCAGCGGCTTCGGCCAGACGCATGGTGCCTTCGGCATTGGTGGCGAGGTGGGCCATAAGATGGATGCCGCTAGCTTTCGATGCGCGCTCCTTCATCATATGGACGCGGGCTGCCAGATGCACCACGACCTCGGCGCCAGCGACCGCGGCTGACCAATCCAGATCGGGGCCCAGCTCACCGATCCGGTAAAGGGGGATGCCGCCCGGTCCCTGGCCCAGATCGGGCTGGCGGGTGGTGCCAGACAATGTATGACCGTCCCGGCGCAAGGCGGCGATGACAGCACGCCCGACAAATCCAGTGGCGCCGGTGATCAAGATGCGGCTCATAACTGCACAGCCGCTTCGAACACGGCCAGCATTTCGCGCGCCTGAACCTCGCGGCTGTGGGCGGGCGCGGCGGCCAGGGAGGCGGCGGCCAAGGACCGGCAGGCTTCGCCATCCTCGGCCAATGCGCGCACCGCCGCCGCCAACTCCTCAGGTGCTTCGGGTGCCACCCAGCGCCCGGCGCCATGGCCTTCGATGATTTCAGCGGCCTCGCCCTTGGGCGCTGCCAACAAGATCGGCAGGCCCATGGCCATGGCCTCGAATATCTTTGACGGGATCACCTCGGCAAAGGCCGGCAAGTCCCGCAAATGCACCAGCGCCACATCGCAGAGGCTCCAGACGGCGGGCATGGCGTCTTTCGGCTGGGCCGGCAGGAACCGGATATTTTCGAGCCCGCGCGCTTGGACGGCATCGATCAGCATATCGCGCTCGGCGCCGGCGCCGGCAAACAGAAACCGGATGCCTTCCATGGGCGCCAATATTTCCGCCGCATCCAGCACATTGATAAGCCCATGGGCCATGCCATGGGTGCCCACATAGCCGATCACGAATTTGCCGGTCAGCCCCCATTTTTCGGCCAGCGCCGCATCCCGAGCACGAGGGCTATAGCGGGGCAGATCGACCCCGTTCAGCACTACCGCCACCTTGTCTGCGGATATGTCGCGCCCGATCAGGTTGCGCTTGAAGGCTTGCGTCAACGCCGCCACCTTCGCTGCGCGGCGATAGAGAAACAACTCAACCACTTCCATCATGCGCAAGGCGATGCCCCTTTTCATGGCGCCGACGGCGGCGATGGAGGTGGGCCATAGATCGCCAAGTTCGAATATGAAGGGAATGCGCCGCGCCGCGCCAATAGCCCAGCCGGCAACGGCGGCAAAAAACTGGGGCGATGTGGCGGCCACCACATCGGGCCTCGGCTCGGCCCATCCGGCCAGCGTGCCAGTCACGAAAAAGCTGAGGAAGTCCAAGGAACGGCGGACGACGCCCCGATTGGCGGAGATATAGCTCTTCACCCGCACCACGCGGATGCCGTCCATCTGTTCGATCTGTTTCCAGCGGTTTTTATAACCATCGAACAACTTGCCGTGGGGAAAGTTGGGCGCCGTGGTGATCACCGTCACCTGATGTCCCCACTTGGCCCAATAGACGGCGCGCTCGAAAACCCGGGTCGCGGCGGCGTTGGTTTCAGGCGGAAAATTTTCGCTAAGGAAAAGAATTTTCATGGCTTCTTTGGGGCGCGCTTCAAGGCCAGCAGGGCAATGAACGTCATGAACGCAGCCCCGACAATTCCGGCGGCCGGATTGATCATCGACACCAGTGCCATCGAGATCAAACCCACATTGGTTGCGCCGATAAGAGCTGAGACGGCGGCGTGGCTTTGGCCGTTGAGGACCGCTTTCTGATAATAATGTTCCCGGTGAGCGCGGAAAAAATTCTCGCCGCGCAAGGCGCGCCGGGCCAAGGTCAAACCGGAATCGGCCAGATAATAGAGCGGCAGGATTATGGCCGCCGCCCATTGCCCCGCCACCGCCAGTTCCAGCAATAGCCAGCCGAGCAACAGGCCCAACGGCACGCTGCCAACATCGCCGAGAAATACTTTCGCCGGCTGCCAGTTCCACCACAAAAAGCCGAGCGCGGCGCCAGCAATGGCGGCGCCGAACAACCCAAAGATGGGCGCACCGCCGCCAAACCCGAACACCAGCGAAGCGCCGAGGCCGAGCGCAATAGTTTCGACACCACTGATGCCATCGATGCCGTCCATAAAATTAAACAGGTTGATGAACCATATCCAGGCCAGCCCGGTGAATAAACGGTCCAGCCAAAAGGGCGCCAGGCCTTGTAGCACTAGCCTTTCGTCAGGCCAAAAATAGAGAAGGATGCCAACCACCAGGACTTGCGCCGCCAGGCGAACGAGCTGGCTCAGATCACGCCTGTCATCGATCCAGGAGACGAGGCCGAGGGCCAAAGCACTGCCCAGCAGCCACGGCATGAACGGCCCCGATAGCCCATAATTAGCCGCCGCCCAAGCGACCAGCACAACCGGGATCACCGCCAGCCCGGCGCCCTTGGGCGTCGGCACTGCATGGCTCGAACGATCGTTGGGGATATCAAGAACCCGGCTGCGAAGGTAGCGAAGCGCGCCGCCGGTCCCGATGAGGGCGGCGATAGCTGAAAGCACAAAAAAGGCGGCAGGAACGATCAGGTCCATGGCGCCTGTATAACCTAGCCTATCTGCAAGTCAAATGGAGGCCGGGCCACCTTCGTCCAACGCCGTTTGCAGGCGCGCCAGCACCGAGACAACATCGGCGCCCAGCGCCAGTCCGGACCGGTCACGCCTGCCCGAACGAATGGCATCGCCAAATTCTGCGACCAGCGCCGTGACCGGCAATGGGCCGGCAATGGTTTCGGGGGCCCAGGGCACATCCGGGCCAAAACGCACGGCGAAGTTTTCGCGCCCCACACCATCATAAAGCAAATCCGTATCGCTCAACGAGACTTGCAGGCGGCGCTGCTTGGTAGCGGCCAGATTGCTGAGCGATACCGCCGCTTTGGTGCGCCCAAATTCAAGGGTGAGCTCCAATGTCTCGCCGCGCCCGCCTTCTTCGTTGCGGTCTTCGGACCGGCTGGCCGTTACCGCCGCCGGTATTTTCCCGAGGATATCGAGGATCATGGCCACGTCGTGGGCGCCCCAATCCCAAAGCACCGGAACGTCGGCACGGAACGGTCCCCAATTGCCGGCGGCAGCGGTGATTTCGGTAACCGCGCCGGGCCCGCCCAGCTCCGCCAATTTCGCTTTCAAGGCAGCGTAGGCGGGGTGATAGAGATGGGTATGATCGACCATCACCAGGGCATCCCGGCTGGCGGCCATGTCCCGAAGCGCCGATGCCTCGTCCATATCCAGGCTCAAGGGTTTTTCCAGGAGAACGGGTATTCCGGCTTTGATCGCGGCCTCGGCAATGGGAAACTGGGCCGACGGCGGCACGGCGATGATAAGCCCATCGATCTCGCCCGCCGATAGCAATTCCCGCCAATCAACCGTCAGGCGGCATTCCGCCGGGATCAGCGATTGGGCGTCCGGGTTGCTGCTGGCGAGGGCGATCAATTGGATGCCATCAAGATCGGCAATGGAGCCGATGAACACCCGCCCCCAACGCCCGGCTCCGACCAGCCCCAGCCGCACCGGCTCGCTCATTCCACGAACTCCGCCAATGTCGTGGATGGCGGTGCATCGCCGGGCACGCCTTCGCCGTAGAGCCGGACGGCCAGTTCCAGCATCATCAGACTATAGACGCGAAAGCCGTGGCGGTCGGGATCAGCCAGTAAGCGTTCGATACCGTCTGCGCTCCACCAGCCCCGCTCCAAGCTCTCGGGCCGCGTCAGAAGACGGCGCGCCGGTGCGGCAAGTCCGCTCTTCAGCCAATGTGGTACCGGCGAGGCAAATCCCTGTTTCGGCGCATCGATCACGTCGGCGGGCAACAAATCCCTCGCCATGGCCCGTTCCAGAGATTTCTGCCGTCCACCTTGGCTGCGCAGATCATCGGGGACCGCCAATGCCGCTTCCACCAGCCGGTGATCGAGGAACGGAACGCGCCCCTCGACACTGACCGCCATGGAGGTTCGGTCCAGAAGAATCAGCAAGTCTTCGGGCAAATAGCTGGCGATATCCGCATAGAGCATGGCGGCATCGTCACTAGCGCCGGCCTCGCTCTGGAAGCTGGCGAAATGTGCCGCTTGGGCGTTGGCGCCGCCTTCCATGGCGTTGCCGATCAGGGCCCGCATGGGCGCCGGAAAATGGGTTGTATGGGCGTGCAGGTACGCGCCCCGGTCGGAGCCGAACATCTCCGCTCGGCTCAATCGCCAGGCGTTCATGGGCTGGAAGATGCGCGCCATTGGCTCCACATAGGCGCGCCGCAGCCAGAGCGGCAGGGACAAATAGCGGCGCTCCACCGGCAACGGGAAATAGCGGCCATAGCCGGCGAACAATTCATCGCCGCCGGTGCCGTTGAGGGCAACCTTAACCTGGTGGCCCAGGGCTTGCTCGATCAAATAGTTGGGTAGCAGCGCCGCGTCGTTCAACGGCTCTTCGGCAAACCAGGCGAGCTTGACGATCTCGTCGCCCACATGATCGGCAGCTATGCTCAGCCGGGTATGGTTGGTGCCGTAGCGTTCGGCGACGGCGCGGGCCAGGGGCGCTTCATCGATAGCGGCGCCTTCGAAGCTGACGGTGAATGTGTTGAGGGGTTGGGCCGTATGGCGGGCCGCGAGCGCCACCAAAAGTCCGGAATCGATACCGCCCGACAACAACGCGCCGACGGCAACGTCGCTCCGCAATTGAAGACGCACCGAATCATCGAGCAAATCCAGAAGATGCCGGCGCACCTCTTCAGCGTCGGTGGGCAGAGACGCATCGGCGCGCGGCATCCAATAACGCTCGATCACGATGGCGCCGGACCCGTCGATGCTCAGCCGGTGGGCGGGCGGCAGTTTGTGCACGTTCGCGAACAAGGTCCCCGGCGAGGGCACATAACCATGCGCGAGATAGGCGTCTACGGCGCCCTCGTCGATATCCCGGTCCACCAGGCCGGTGGCGAACAAGGCCTTGATCTCGGAGGCAAAGGCAATGCCGCCGCCCTTGATTTTTGCCCAATAGAGCGGTTTCACGCCGAGCCGGTCGCGCACCAGGGAGAGCCGGTGCACCTCGCCATCATAAAGCGCCAGAGCGTACATGCCGTTCAGATGATCGACGAAGTCATCGCCGTAGCGGTGCGCCGCGGCCAGCACCGCTTCCATGTCACCCTGGGTCTGATAGGGGTAATCATCGATAGTGCGGCGCAGTTCCAGGTAATTATAGATCTCGCCATTGCCGAGCAGCACGCGGGCGCCGGCGCGCTCGGAAATCGGTTGCTGACCGCTATCCAGATCGATGATCGCCAGCCGGCAGAAGGCGCTTTGAAACCGGCCATCGGCGGATTGGTGGCCGGACGTGCCGTCGGGTCCCCGATGGATCATCGCGCCCAAGGCTCGGTCCAGATTGATTGCCGGCGGCGGCAACCCGCGGGGAACGAAAATTCCTAGAATTCCGCACATGGGATTCGCGTTTTTTGCGTGAGGCTCAAAGCTCGCCCGTATAAATGCCGTTCGCCCAATTGAGAAAGCGGCCGAGGCCGTCTTCGAGGCTGACGCTAGGCGCAAAATCCAATTGGCGGCGCGCCTTGGTGATGTCCGGACTGCGCCGCATGGGCTCGTCCGCCGGATAGCTGTCGGGATATTCGATGACGTTGCGCGCCAGCTTCTTGCCGAGCACGCCTTCGATGCAATCCACAAGCCCCTGCATGGAAATCTCCGGCTCCGGGTTGCCGATATTGTAAGCTTCACCGGCGACGCCCTTGAGCGCAACTTTAAGGAACCCGATCATGGCGTCGGTGATATAGCAAAACGTGCGGGTCTGATTGCCGCTGCCATAAAGATTGAGCGGCCGACCGGCCTTTATGTGGCTGGCGAAATTGGGCAATACCCGATAGTCGGTTTCCTGCATGCCAGGCCCGAAGACATTGAACGGTCGGATGACGTTGGTCTCGGTGCCGTTGGTAGTGTGGAAGATATAGCACAAGGTCTCGCCGACCCGCTTGCTTTCATCGTAGCACGCCCTGGGGCCCTGGCAGGACACGTTACCCCGGTAGCTTTCGGCCATCGGCACATGCTTCGGATCGGGATCACCATAAATTTCGGACGAAGAAAAATAGGTGAAGCGGGCGCCCCTGGCGTTGGCCAGTTCCAGCATATGGCGGGTGCCGGTAATCGCTACCTCCAACGTCTCCAGCGGATAGGCGCGGTAATAAAACGGGCTGGCGATACCGGCGGCATGGATCACGTAATCCAGAGGACCGTCATAGGAAAAGGGCTGGATCACATCGTGATTGATGAATTCGACACCCGGAATTTCGGGCATATCGCGCCCGGCATCGCCGGCGGTGATCAGGTTATCGAGAACCACCAGGCGCACCGGATCATCCAGCACCCCGTCATTAAGCGCGGCGAAGGTTTCGGTGAAATAGCGGCCAAGGAAGCCGCGCCCGCCGGTAAGCAAAACGGTCTTGCCGGAAAATTTGGCAGCATCGGGCCCGAGGCCGCTGACAATCTCGGCGATATCGGATGCAACTAAATGGCTCGCCCCGGTCATTGAACCTCCAATTTCGGTAAGGGGATGATGAACTGGCCGCCGCTTTCAGAAAACCGCCTGTGTTTGGCGATTATCGGCGCGGCAAAATTCCAGGCCAGGATTAACAGATAATCGGGATTGCGCACATAGATTTCACTGGCCGCCAGCACCGGAATATGAAGGCCGGGGGAATAGAGACCCTGTTTCAACGGGCTGTCATCGGCGATGAAATCTAGATCATCGGCGCCGATGCCGAAATGATACATCAGCGTCGTCGCCTTGGCCGGCGCGCCGAACCCGGCGATGGTTTTTCCGCTGGCCTTGATCGCGTCCAAAAGGGCGCGCAATTCGATTTTCAAAGCATCGATCTTATCGGCGAAGGCTATCCAGGTTTCAGGCCTATCGAGACCAAGGGATTTCTCTTCGCCAATCATGGTATCGACCGAGCCATCGCTTCCGTGCGGCCCACCCGCCAATTGTACCATGGCGCGGATCGAGCCGCCCTGGCTATTGATGGGGGCGATGGAAAACAGCTCCAACCCATGCTTGGCGAAGAAGCGCTGCAAGGGCTGAACCGAATGACAGGCCACATGTTCGTGATAAATCGTGTCGAACAAAGTGTGCTCATAGACGGCACCGGCATATGATACTTCGAACTGAAACACACCGTCATCGGCCAGCAGCGCCCGAGCGGCGGCGGCGATGCCGTCCAGATCGTCTGCATGGGCGAAGACATTGTTGGCGGTGATGATCTTGGCGGCACCGCGATCACCCCGAATGCGCATCGCCACATCACACCCAAAAAATTCGGGCCAGGTTTCGATGCCGCGCTTAGTTGCCTCGGCAGCGATTTTGCGCGCAGGATCGATACCCAGAACGTCGAGGCCGCTTTTCTTAAAGAACCCCAGCAGCGTGCCGTCGTTGGAGCCGATATCCACCGCTAGATCGCCGGGCCCCAGCCCAAACCGCGCCACGCAATCAGCCGCATAGGCGCCGAAATGTGCAACAAAGCTTGGCGAGGTTCCCGATACATAGACATAATCCCGGAACAAAATTTCAGGATCGATCACGTCCAGCAATTGCAGATGGGCGCAGTCCTCGCAGAAAAATAGATCGAGCGGAAAGGTTTCTTGCGGTGCCGCCTCGGAGGCGAACGCGTTGGCCGGCGGCGTCGGGGTCAACCTAAGAACCTGGGTCAGGCGGACGCCGCCACAGAGCCGGCAATCGCTGCGCCGATGATAGGCTTCGCTCAATCGCCGGGTACCGGATTGATGGCATCGATGCGTTCCACATCCGCCTCGTAAACCTCCTGGCGGCGGGAATTGCGCCCCAATGTGAGGAACGTGGTATCTTCGGGGAACACCATGGCATGATCGACCATGGGTGGCGTAAAAAACTGTTGGCCCTTCTGGATCACCACTTTTTCCGGCGCATCCTGACTACCGTGGGGGCGGTGGTAATATTCGATGGAACCGGAAATCACCAAGCAGAAATGCCAGTCGGTTTTGTGATAATGATTGGCGCGCACTGTGCCTTTTTTGGAGGTGATCATGACGGCGCTCCGCATGGGCAAATCCACCAGCGGCAGAATTTCGCCGCGGTCATCGGTGAAGGCGTCATCGAATGGCACGATAACCGATTGCGGCCATAGGGCGCGCTCCGCGTCGGTCACTTCATCGATTTTGATTGCAGTCATGGTGATTTCCTTCAACAAGTTTGCGGCGCTGGGTTATACCTGTGGACCACGGCGCTTCCAATCAATATTGGCATTGAACAGAGGCGTAAATCTTGCAGAATTAGACTAAGATTTGCCTAAAAGGACCAACAAGCCTGTGAATTTTGAAGCCCTTGTTTTTGATCTCGACGGAACCTTGATCGACAGCGTTCCCGATGTGGCGGTGGCGCTGAACAAGGTGCTGGCCGCCGCTGGCCGGGACCAGCTAACTCTGGACCAAGTGCGCGGCTTTGTCGGCCACGGCGCCTGGGCCATGCTGGATGGGGTCTTTGCCCTGACCGGCGAAGCCTTGGGTAGCACCGACGCCATCGATGATGCGGTTGCCGATTATCTCGGCCATTACCGGGCCGAGCCGGCGGGTCTGACAGAAATTTATCCCGGCGTCGTTGAAGTGCTGGAAAAGCTCAGCGGCGGCGATATTAAAATGGGCATCTGTTCCAACAAACCCTACGAGATGGTGGTCGTGGTTTTAGCGGCCCTCGGGCTGGATAAATATTTTTGCGGCTGCACCGGCGGCGACAACGTAGCCCACCAAAAACCCGATGGCCGGCATTTGTCCGAGACTTTGGGCGAGATGGATGCTGCCGGTGCTCGCACCATTTATGTGGGCGACAGCCAGACCGATGTGGACGCAGGCCTGGATGCGGGCCTGCCGGTTGTCGCCGTTACCTATGGCTATCACCAGTTTGATCCAAACGCGGCCAAGCCCGATGTTTTTATCGACAATTTTTCTGCCCTGCCGGAAACGCTTCTCCGGATGACCGGGTTGGCGCCCAATTGACCGGAGCCCTGGCATCGATATCGCGCAAAGGCCGCCAGTTCCGATCTGATCCGGTGCTGCGCCGCTGGGCGGTGGCGCGCCTTCTTGGCAGAGAATCCGGCACGCCCGCATTCCACGCCCACCATCCGCCTTATCTGGATGGCCGCCTGCCCCTGACCGCCGAGACGCCGGCGGCCGCGTTCAGTGCCCTCGACGCCACGCCGCCCGAGGCCGAGTTGACCATCGATCTTGCGGGCACCGATGTGACTGTGGCAACCGGCGGCGAAGCCGGGCTTTTCGAGCGCCGATTTGCCGACGAGGAAACGCTTTTGGCCTTGCACCGGTTCGCCTGGCTGCCTCTGGCCGAAAATGTGGAGCCGGGCTGGGTTTGCCTTCTGTGGCAAGCCTGGATGGAGCGATTTTCGAAGCCCGATGACAGCCTTGCCTGGCACCCCTATACGGCCGCCGAACGCTGCATCAATATTCTAAACTATGGGTCGCGGGCCGGCCTGCCAGGACCGAAAAATGAAACTCTGGCCGTGCTCGGCGCCCACGGCCCGGCGATCGCAGCGCGCCTGGAATATTTCGGCGATCACGACACTTCCAACCATCTAGCCAATAATGGGCGGGGGCTTTACTTGCTCGGCCTCGCCCTTTCCATGCCCGAATGCGCCGATCTCGGTGCTGAAATTTTGGTCCAGGAAGCGGCGCGTATTTTTACCAAGCGCGCCGGTGTCTTCGCTGAAGAATCTAGTCATTATCATCTGCTTTATACGCGCGACTATCTGGAAGCCTGGCTGGCCGCCACCCAACATGGCCGGAGCGAGGCGGAAGATTTCAAGGCAATCGCCCAAAAAGCCCTGACTTCGGCCCAGAAAATTGATCTGCCGGGGGGATATCCGCTGATTGGTGATATTTCTCCGGACGTGCCGCCGGAGGATTTGTTCGGTCTGTTGGCGCCGAATTCGGGTGGCGGCTGGCTGGGCCGTCTGGGTGATGGCGAGCGCGGCCAAGTTGAAAGCTTGATCAACGAAGCGGCGCCTCCTGAGATCTATGATCTTGCGGCGGATGGCTGGCTGCGGGCGGATTTCGGCCCCTGGTCCGGGCTCTGGCATTTGCCGCCCGGCGGCTGGGCGGCGATGCCAGGCCACGGCCATCAGGACCTGGGCGGCTTCGAGTTGCATTATGGCAAGTTACCTCTGTTCATCGATTTAGGGCGCGGCCTCTACGGCGCCGACGGCGAAGCGGTGGCCTACGTTGCGGCAGCCATGAACAACGGATTGAGCGTCGATGGGCTGGATCCCTACCCGCCGAACAAGCCCTATTACAGCGCCGCGTTTCGGCGCTCCGTGGTTGACGCCGATCCTGGATACGACATCGGCGAAGATCATGTCACCATCCAAAATTCGGGCTTCCATCGATTGGCGGGATGCGGCCTGGCGACTTATACTTGGCGCTTTAACGGCGATCAATTCAGCCTCAGCGATTGCCTCGAAGGCGCTGGCACCCGGCGCCGGGTTGTCCGCCATCTGGCGACAAGCCTGGAGGTAACGGAGAGCGAGGGCGGCTTGATCCTGTCGGGCGGCGGCCACCGGTTTCTTCTATCGTCGGAGAGCGCCATGGCGCACGTTCCGACCATTCGCTGGCGCGCCTATAACCGGGGCGAAAGGGCAACGCTCATCACGCTCACCACCGAAGCGCGGCCACCATTGCAGATCCATTTTACTCTGAAAATTGTGTAGCCGGCTCCGGCTGGGAGGTTTCGGCCAAAAACTGGCGCACAGACACCAGACCGGCGAGGCCCGGCAGGATATAGCGAAGGTGCGACAGGATGGCGATGCCGGCCATCGTCTCGGCCGGCGCCCAGGGCGCAAAGAGCACGATCATGGCCAGATCGCGGGTACCGAAACCGGCCACCGTTATGGGCAACAGCCCGATCACGATAGCCGCCGGCACCAGCCCGACAATGGCCATGGCGGGCCCTTCGAAACCCAAGGCATAGAAGAAGCAGAAAAATTGAAAAAGCTGGGTTAGCCAGGAGGCCAGGGAATAGGCGAATACGCGTGCGATACCGCCTTCGAACACCTGTCTGCGCACCAGCGTCCTGGACGCATCGTACAGGCCGCCGATTTTCGGAATTCGGCGCAAATGGCGGATGATACCGCCCTCGTTGAAATTATAGAGATGCATGAAGAAATAGAATATGGCGCCGCCCAGCAGCGCCATTCCGATAGCCCAGGCGAACAATCCCTCGGCGGCATAATTGCCAAGCAGGATCAGCCCGGCGATCATGATCACAACCAGAGCCGTTAAATCCGACACCCGCTCCAAAACGACGATGGACAGACCTTCGCTCACGGAACGCCCAGTATAGCGTTTAATGAACATGCCTTTGACCAGATCGCCGCCCTTGGATGGCAGCACCGTGTTCAGCGAGGAGGCAGCCAGAATCAGGCGCAGCGCATCGCCGGGCCTAAGCGCGCGCCCCGCCAAATACCGCAGCCGCGAGACCAAAACCATATAGACCGGCATAAAACAAAGGAGGCCGGCAATGAACCACGGCCATTTGATCTCGGCGAACACGGCGGCGAATTTGGCGATGTCGATCTGCCAAAAAATGGCAACGATGATGCCGGCAGAAATGACAACGGTGGCGATTTTTTTGAAGGCTTTCATCGCCCGTCCCGCCGCCAAGTCCTGGACACCTCGACCGACCCTTCTTTGTTGAACGCCTCGACCTCGTCCGAATACTCGGTCCAGGCAAATAATCTGGATGCATGCCAGGAATTTGACGACGCGGTAAAAGTGGTCGTCAGGTCCGTCGAGGCTAAAATTCTGGAGACGGAAAAATTGTTCTTGGTGCGCACAATTCGGTCGCTAATGGTCACCGTGTCGGTGCCAACGGCAATGCGGCGAAGGAGCCTAGCCGGAACCGGCAGCTTGCGATTGATCAGCAAATTTTGGATGGTCTTGCGCAAGAAATTCGGAAACCATCTCCCAACCGTGAAGTTCAAAATTCGAAACACGAGAAATTTTGCGCTGCTTGGCAGCATGGTGTTGGGAATTTTATCAAAGCCGGTTTCGATTTGAATTTCGTAATTGCCACCGGTTTCTTCAAATTCAAATTTCTCGACACCGGCGATAGACGGCGCCGACGCCGCACCTTTACTATCGACCAGGACCATTCCGGTATCCGATACCAGGGGCCCGTCCGGGCCACTCACCTTGATAACGCCACCTTTTTTAATGGCAATAACCGCGTGGTTGGATCCGGTCTTTAATTTGAACAAACCGCCCTCGGGATAATGGACGGCGCCTTCTGGCGGCGACCAATTCGGACAGGCGCTCCGTTCGGAATAATCGAGCCAGGATTGCAGAAAATTATACTGGTAATGGCAAAAGGTGCGGTTGTCTTCCAGGTAGTTGCGCCGGCCTCCCTGCATGGCGGCCAGGGCCTGATCTGCCACATAGCGGGCTTCGCCGAATTCTCTGGCTAGAATTTCGAAGCCATGGGGGACGAAATGATAGCTGTTCCGATTGCCCACCTCGCCAGCGTAGGAGCCGTCCGGCCCAACCAGATTTGCGGCCAGGGAGACAGCTTTTTGCAAGGGCCTTGTCAGGCTGTCGTCGCCGGTCAGTTGCCGCAAGTGCGCCAAAAAACTGATGGTAAAAGTATCGTAGCCCGGATCGAAGCCACCATATTCGGGAAACCAGCCTTCGGGCGTCTGCCAGTCCAGAACCCGGTCGCGGAACCGGCGGGACGCATCACCCAGCTCCTTCACGCCGGTGACGTCGTGGGCGACGGCCAGCCCCAGCGCCGCCAGCGCATGGTGGTTGGACAGGCGTCCGGCTTCGTTCGCGCCCATCAGCCAGCGGCTTCTGCGCACGATGAAGTCGAGAATGTCATCCTCCGCCGAACCCAGCTGGCGCACCGCTTCGGCCATGCAGTAAAGGGTAAACGCAGTGGAACCAAATGCCCGCTCAAAGGGATAAAAATCATCGCCGGAGCCGTCTTTGTGGGCGCTGGCGGCTTGATAGCGCATGACCGCATAGCTCAGCTCCTTTATCCGGGGCTGGCCCTTGAACGTGTTGCCAGGAAAGGCCTTCTGGAAGCACAAGGCCAGCGGCAGGGCAAACTCGCCATACATCCCGGACGGAAAATCGGTCATTTTGTATAGCCAGTATTGCCGGTCGCCGCAGCCATAGGTCTTAGATACGGGGTTTTGATCGACCATGCTCAATAGCTTCGGCATATAGCGAAGGCCTTCAGCGGCGTAGGTGTCGCGCAAATTTTCGGTCATGGGTTGGGTTCGGGCGAGGCAACCGTGCGCAGGTCCGCCGAGGATATGAAGATGTTGATTCTGGCACCCAAGAGACGCTTGAAGGGGCGCCAGAGGTAGCGGTGCAGCCGCTCTATTTTGGGCGATGGCGAGATGCCGCCGCCGCCCTTAAAGAACCTTGCGTAGGCGAAATAGAGCGCGCCCAGGATCATGCGCTCTATCAATCCGTGGCGGTCAACTTCCAGCTTACCCATCCGGTAGCCGCAACCCTTCAATAGCCGGTGCATGGAATTTTCGCTAAAGAATTGGAGGTGCAACCCTTGGTGATGCGGGCGCCGGTGGTCTTGAAACGGAACATCGATATAGAGCGCGCCCCGGTCCGATAGCAGCCGGCGGAGGCCCGATAGAATTTCGCCCGGCCGCAACAAATGCTCGATCGTATGCGAGATCACCATGACATCGAATTTTGGCAAATCGGTGCGTTCGATGAAATTCTCCAAAAGCATATCGTAGGCAGTGATGCCCTCACCTTCGAGGAAGCGGCAAATATCCGCCGACGGCTCCAAGGCATACAAATTCTGATAGCCGCGCTGACGGCAGTGATAGAGAAACGGCGAATATCCGGAGCCCAAATCTATAATGCGCGCGGATTTTTCGAACACCGCCGCCTCTTCGACAAGCGTCAGTTGGCGCCGGGCGCGGTCGAACCGCTCATATAGACTGGCGTTGCCGGTAACATTGTCCAGCCAGCCATTGTTCGCGAAATTCTCATCGACGCCATGGGCGCTCCAAAAATTTTCGGACGCGTAATATTGGTGGATGTCGACTTCGCTGGGCGCCGGGTGGGCAGCGACATGACCGCAAGTGCGGCACTCCACCAAATCGTAGGACATGACAACCGGCCGATGCGCGCCTTGCCCTCGCGGCGGCAATGCATAGACGCCAATTTCATTGCCGTCACTGGCATCGCAGCATGCGCAAGTAAATTCCACCATCGGCAATTCAACCAAATTTTCGATTATTTGATGGCCAGGAAACCTTCAAAACACACGTATTTTTGAACCGTCATCATGTCGACGAAGCCCGCACGCTTTAAAAGATCTAGGTTTCCCTGGGTGGAAAAGGGCTCCATCACACCTTTCAGACTTCGCGTCTTTCCGACGATTTCATCATTGTCGTAGCCCTGGTCAATTTTAAAATCGGTGTAGAGATTGACCATCATATCCTGGAAACGGGCGTCAGCGGCGCGCACCTTTTCGAACAACAAAAAACCGCCGCCCCAGTTCAGTGAATTGTAGATGCGGTTGATCAACTCCTGGCGCCGCTTGGGCGGCACGAATTGGACGCTGTAATAAGATACAATGAAATCGGCCGGCTCATATTCGAACTGGTTTATATCATCGACCACCAGCTCCACATTGGCGAGATCACCGATCTCGCTGCGCGCCTGTTCGATCATCTCCGGTTCCCGATCGATGCCGACGAACTTGATATTCTTATCGGAAAAGCGACTGCTCAACTGGCGGATCAAACTGCCGGTCGAAACGCCCAGTTCGTAGCAGACCGATCCATCCTGCAAAAAATAATCACCAATTTTGCAGGCCAAGTCGTGACCGCTGTCATAGAGCGGAACCGAGCGGCGCACATGGTCGGTAAATGTTGAAGAGACATCGCCACTAAATGTCCAGGACGCATTTCCGGCGGCGATGGATTCGCCTACTACGGGAGCGGCGGAAGGTTTGTTTGTCATCTCCAAGTCTCCAATCTCATTTGGCTCATCGCACCGGCCCGATTTACCGTTTGGGCACATCCAACCGCACATACAAACTGGATATCACCGTTCGCTGAGCGATTCTACGTTTTCCTCAAGGGCGCACTCTGGCTTGTCCTGACCCGATAGCTCGCTGCGCCGCTGCGCAACGCGGTTTTCTTCCAAAAGCGAGCGGTTGGCGGCCATCAAATCAGCAACAAAAGCCAGCACCCAGGTCTGGAACCCCATCAGCAGCAATACGGCCGCCAATATCAAGCTGGGAAGGAACGTGCGCCCGGGTTCGGGAAACACAAATATGTTGAGCATCCAACGAACACCAAGCAAGAAACCGGCGCTGAACGGCACGGCGCCCAGAAACAGAAAAAACCGAAGCGGCTGATAGAGCAAGAATATCCGAATGATCACGATCACCGAGCGCAGCACGTAGGACATATTGTTCTTCACCAGGCGCGATGGACGCAAATCTTTGTTCACCCGGACCGGAACCCAGGTGACGGGAATTCCCTTACGACCCGCCTGGATCAGAGTTTCCAGGGTGTAGGTATGCTCCGAGAAAACACGAATGTTCAGCGCCGCGTTCCGGGACAGAGCGCGAAAGCCGCTGGGCGCGTCGGGAATATCGGTGCCACTGACCCGCCTGACAACCCAGCTCCCGAATTTTTGCAACAGCTTTTTGGTGGCGGAGAAATGCGCGATATCGGAAATCGGGCGGGCGCCAACGACCATTTCGGCGGCACCTTCCAGGACCGGCTTTACCAACTTTTCGATATCACCGGCATGATATTGGTTGTCGGCGTCGGTGTTGACAATGATATCGGCGCCGCGCGCAAGTGAGGCGTCTATTCCAGCCGAGAAGGCGCGCGCCAGACCCAAATTTTTCGGCAGCCGTATAATATGATCGACACCAAGCTTCTCGGCGACACGTTGCGTCCCGTCAGTACTGCCGTCATCGATTACCAAGGTTTCTATTATATCGATGCCGGCAATGCTGGCCGGCAATTCCGCAAAGGTAATGGGAAGGCTTTCGGCCTCATTGAAACAGGGTATCTGGATAATAAGTTTGACCAATTTCGGTATCTTCAATAAATGACCAAGGCGGCGATTTTTGCCGGATTGATAATTGTGTCAGAATGGTACGTATCAATATCCGGCGGAACCTTAACTGAAGCAATAAACGAATGAATTCCCAATTAAAATACCTGAAAACGAATTTGACGTTGTTGGTGTTCTGCGCGCTGGCGGTGCTGGTACCGATGACCGCATTTTTCAGCACCCGCGCCGTTGTTCCGCTCACCATCCTGGCGGTGCTGGTGGGAACGTTCGATCAAATTCGGCGCCGGGAATGGCGCTTTCCCATAGATGCCATGACCGCAATTCTCCTTGGCGCGGTCGTTCTATGGGCGTTGATCAGCGCTGCATGGGCGCTCGACAGCTTTCTTGCATTTCGCGGCGCGGGCAAAATTCTCGGTAACGTCACCATCGGCATTCTTCTTCTTGGATTGGCGTTGAAATTGCGCGACGAATTCCAGCCGAAATTACTCGGCTATGCCTTAACCGTAGGCATGGTCATCGCCCTTAGCGCACTCACCATCGATCCTCTGTTTAACCAACCCTTCAGCGCCCTGGTCTATGGCGGCCCCATCTCCGTCAACGCCATCGGTCTCTATTGGTTAAACGCCAGCACGGCAATATTGATTGTTTTGGTCTGGCCGCTCATCGTATTTTTAAAGGGTGAAAAGAAACTGTTTTGGGGATTGGTTATCCTGGCTTGGCTGACATGGGTTACCCATTTAATAGGCTTCAATACAGGTTTGGTAGTCATCGGTATCTCGGCGGTGCTGTTTATCCCGTTGCTGTTATTGCGGGCAAGGGCGTTCGCTATCCTATCGGTGCTGGTCGCTGCTGCCATATTTTTGAGCCCGTTCGTGTTGCCACGGGTTTTTGACCCAGTCGTATACGCACCCATGGAGGCGGTCCCGAAACCGTTGGTGCACCGCATGTATATCTGGAAATTCGCATCCGGCCGGCTTTTGGAAAAACCGTTCGTTGGCTGGGGAATGAATGCAGCCCGGGTTATCCCTGGCGGCAAGGAACGCGCCACGGATAAATTCCGCGCCTCCTATGGAGAATTCCTACCGTTGCATCCTCATAATGCCGGGCTGCAGATTTGGCTAGAGTTGGGCATTCCCGGAACGCTGGCATTCGCCGCGCTGCTGGCGATCCTGTTGCAGCGCGCCCGGGCGCTGGGCCTCGCCGGTGTGGCCGCGCCATTTCTGTTGCTGCAATTTCTGTCCGCATTTTTGTTTTCCGAGGTTAGCTTCGGCATCTGGCAAAGCTGGTGGCAGGCGGTGCTATGGATCAATATTGCGCTGGCCGTCCTGCTTTGCAGGCCGCCGCCCGCACCGGAAAGGGCTCAGCCCGGTTGAAGGTAGTCCCGGCGGGGATGGATATTGCGACCGAGCAGCACAACGCTTAGTGATTTCAACAATGCGAACGGCATCCGAGCCATGGTCCAGATGGCCAGCCCATACCGGCACCGGGACATATAGACAGCGCGGGCTTCGTTGAAGATGGCCGCGTTGCGAAAGGCCAGGCTGAACAGCATCGATCCCGGATAGTGTTTCAAGGCCGCCGCATGACGTTCGGCGATGATTTGCCCGCATGCCAAGCGCCGCGCGGTGTGGCTGGTGATATTGCCTTCGGTAACATGGTATCGGGACAAGGCTTCATCAAAGACCACGAAGCGGTTGGCCGGATCGGCGAGCATGGCCAGCCAAAGATCAAAGTCCTGCGCGGTCTTAAGCTCCGGGTCGAGCCCGCCGGCGGATAAAACCGCCTCTCTTTTGGCCACCACAGTGCAAGTGCCAATAAATCCTTTTCGGTACAGCCCGACGAAAGAAATTGGCGCGGCGCGAAACCGGCTCGCCGCATCGTTGAGCCTTTCGGCGCCCGCTTCGGCATGCAGATTGTTGTGAGCAACCAGAACGATGGCCGGATCATCAAAGTACGGCAGACTGCGTTCCAACTTGGCGGGCAACCATTCATCGTCGGCATCCAGAAACGCAACATAGTGCCCGGCCGCTTCCATGATCGCGCGGTTGCGCGCCGCGCCGGCTCCGCCGTGATACTGGTGGAGGACGGTCAGGCGAATATCGCCAAGCAGCCCGGCCGAGGATTTTGCCGCTTCCAAGGTTCCGTCGTCGGAGCCGTCATCAACGACGATGACTTCCAGCGGCCGCAACGTCTGATCGGCGACGCTGGCCAGCGCCCGGCCGATGGTCCCGGCGGCACGATAGGCGGGAACAATGACGCTGATACCGGCGCCGGATATATTATTCAAACTTGGTATTTAGCCAGCGGACCACATGATCGGCGGCAATCTGGTGGCCGGCGGGGTTCCAATGGCCGTCATGGGGGAAGTGGGTTTTTTCAAAGCCGCGATCCTTGAAGGCTTCGAGCGGATCAATGACGTTAAGCCCACGCGCCTTCAATTCATCGATAGTCTTCAAACGCATATCCCGGCTGTCGGCGTCTCCGGATTTGATCTCGGACCGGGTCGGAATGATCAGCACGGCAAAGGGGATGCTTTTGGCAAACCGGGCGCGCAAAACATTCAGTTCACGGGCGGTGTCGATGGCGATTTGGGGGCGGTCGGATTTTTCAGGATTGGCGCGGTAGGCATGCTCTTTTTTCAATATTCCTGACCGGATCAATAATTCGTTGACCACGCCAACCCGCTTCAAGGTAACCGCCAGAAAATTGTAGAGGGACGAAACTTCGGTGGCCAGTTTTTTTGCTTCGGACAGGGATTTGAGAGAACCGCTCAGGCTGGTCGGCTTAACGGCGGACAATTTCTTTTTGTTTTCCGCTTCGCAGTCATATTTCATGACATCGTTTTCCATGACCAATCCGACCACCACTGCTTTGGGCTCAAAATCACGCGGCGGCATATAGGACATGAGCTGATAGGCGCAAACGTCATTGCCTGGCGCGGCCAGATTGTAGGCGGCAAATTTCTGCGATACCTCGATCAATTCGGAATAGGTTTCCCGGCGTTCCACGCCCCAGCCGAAAGTCATCGAATCGCCGATCACCCAAATCTGGCCATCCGAAGCAGACAACGGCTCGGCATTTCTCAAACCCGATCCATTGATCCGAATTTTGATTCGGAAATCACCATTGTTCTGTGCGAAATAGCCATCAAATTTCGGCTTACCGAGACGTAAATATCCATGGCCGGGCACTTCAACAAAACCCATGAAGCGCCCGCTATAGAATTCCTGCCAGTTGGGTAGGAAAAACCGGAGCAGAATTTCGGCGGCGACAATCATCAAGACAAGGCCGATCAGCGTCGCGGCAATAGCGCCGCCAAAGGACTTGGTCGGTTTCGAATCGCTCATGCAGGGCCGGCCTTTTCGCCAATGACATCAAACAATGCGCCTTCGCGGGCGATGCTTCCGATCCACGACATTTGAGTAATGGCGCGCTGGTAGGAATTGCCAGGCTCGGTCTTTGCGAACAAATTTTCCGCGCCTTCGCCGGAGGTGCCGAGTATGGCCGGCGAACAATTGCGAAAAGCAACCCCAAATTCCTCAAACCAACCCAGAACCTCGTCGACGGAATGCCAGGTTTCGTGGGGATTGAAATATTGATCCTTTATCCAAATCTCGGCTTTACGCTCATCGACGATGCGGTTGCGCACCACATAGTCAATTTTGGGGCCCAGCAAATTGATCAGCTTCGATCGGATCCAGGTGGGGATACGGGCGTAAGAGTTATAAAGCCCAACCATGATGATGCCGCCTGGTTTTAGTTTTTGAACAATATGGCCGAAGGCTTTTTTGGCATCATATGTGTGATGCAGGACGCCGTGGGATATGGCGACATCGAAGCTGTTGTCCTTGATCGCCAGATCGAAAATATTCATTTGGATGAAGGCGCTGCGTTGCAGCTGGTTCCGCTGGCGATGTTCCTCGGCCAACTTCAAGCTGCTGAGCGACATATCGATACCGAGAACATAGTTGTTGTTGAGTTGCAGAAAATGGGAAAGCTGGCCGGTGCCGCAGCCGCATTCGAGAATGGTTTTGTTGTAGCCGATGGCGCCCAGCAAATCGGCGGAAAAGGGATTTTGGCTACCCTTCTGTACCAATTGCCCGAACTCCTCCAACCCTTCGTAGTTCGGAAAGGGATTTTCTTCGTAAAAGCTTTTGACCCGCCCGGTCACGTCCACGCCGTCCGCGTCCAGGGTCCCATACAGCGACGGAACGCTATCGACAAAGCCAAAATCCTCGCCGGTTTCTCGGCATTGGAAGCGGTCTTCGAATATATCCAGGCTGGTATCGTTGCTTCCCGACGGCGCCTTTAAATTGCGCAGAATTTTTTTCGATATAGCCGCGCCGGGTGATCCGGTCATCTTATTGGTCTTCTTTCAACAGCACAAAATTTTCCAGCACCAGAACGTCCATCTCGGTCGCCATGAAGCACCGATAGGCGTCTTCGGGCGAACAAACGATGGGCTCGTCGCGGACATTGAAGCTGGTGTTCACCAGCACCGGACAATCGGTCAGTTTTTTAAACGCGTCGATCAGGCTATGCAGTTTTGGATTGGTGTCTTCGTGGACGGTTTGCACCCGCGCCGAATAATCCACATGGGTTACCGCCGGAATTTCGCTGCGCACCACATTCAGCTTGTCGAGGCCGATGCGCGCATTGTCAGCGTCCGAGACCGTCTTGCGCCGTGATTTTTCGACTGGCGCCACCAAAAGCATGTAGGGGCTTTCCTCTTCAAGATCGAAATATTGGCTGGCATCGCCGGCGAGCACGGCCGGCGCGAACGGGCGGAAACTTTCCCGGTATTTGATTTTGAGATTGAGTACCCTTTGTAGGCTTTCGGAGCGGGCATCGGCCAGGATCGAGCGGTTGCCGAGGGCGCGCGGTCCAAACTCCATGCGCCCCTGGAACCAGCCGATCACCTTGCCGCCGGCCAGATATCCGGCAATATCGCTGAGCAATTCATTATTGTTCAATTCGTTGTAGCTGGCGCCGTGATCCACCAACACCGAGCGGATTTCTTCCCCGCCATAGGCCGGGCCGAGATAGGTTCCCTTCATGGCGTCGCTGGTACCATTGGCCGGGTTTTTTTCCGCATGGCCCAAGGTGCGTGCGATGGTCAAGGCAACACCCACCGATGCGCCGGCGTCGCCTGCGGCCGGCTGTATCCAGATATTTTCAAACGGTCCTTCGCGCAAAATGCGACCATTGGCGACACAGTTGAGCGCGACGCCGCCGGCCAGACACAGATTCTTTTGACCCGTGTCCCGGTGCAGCGCGGCAACCAGTTTCAGCACGATCTCCTCGGTGACTGTTTGGATCGACGCGGCCAGATCCATCTGGCGTTGCCCAAGCGGCGCTTCCGGCGCATGGCGCGGCGCACCGAACAGGGCGTCGAACCTGGTATTGGTCATCGTTAGACCGGTGCAATAGTTGAAATAATCCATGTTCAGGCGAAACGAAAAATCATCCTTCACATCAATCAGATTGTCGTAGATCAGGGACGTGTATTTGGGCTCGCCGTAAGGTGCCAGGCCCATGACCTTGTACTCGCCATCGTTTACCGCGAACCCCAGATAATAGGTAAAAGCCGAATACAGCATGCCAAGGGAATGGGGGAAGCGGATTTCTTTGGCCAGATTGATCTCAGACCCGTTACCCTCGCCCAAGGTAGTAGTCGCCCACTCGCCAACCCCGTCCATGACCAGAATGGCGGCGCTATCGAAGGGCGACGGATAAAAGGCGCTGGCCGCATGGGAATGGTGGTGATGACTAAATAGAATTTGTTTTTCCTCGATAGCGCCCAACCCGAGCGCCTTCAACTCCTTCAATATGAGACCTTTTTGAAAGATCTTCTCCTTGACCCAAACTGGGATTGCCTGGACGAATGAGCCGAGTCCCCTTGGCGCGAATGCCAGATAGGTTTCCAGGAGCCGGTTAAAGGTCAGCAGCGGCTTGTCATAAAATCCAATGTAATCGATGTCATCGAGGGCCAATCCGCCTTCCTTCAGACAATAGGCGGCGGCCTGGCTGGGAAATTGATCGTAATGCTTGATCCGGTTGAAGCGTTCCTCCTGCGCGGCCGCGACAATTTCGCCGTCCTTGACCAGGGCGGCGGCGCTGTCGTGATAATATGCGGATATGCCGAGAACGTTCACTAAAATATAGCGTAGATAAAGGGCGTGATCGCGGTGCTTTGGGCCAAAACCAACAGCCCGCCAAGGGCAACCAGACCGATGATGACCGGCGCCAGCCAGAACTTGCGGTAGACCGTCATGAATTTGAAAAGCTGTCCGAGGGTCGAAATCATGGGTAGGCACTCTCAGCGGAAAATCGGTATATGAGAAGAAAATTAAAACAGATCATGTAAGGTTTCGGCGTCGGTCTGGCGGTCGACTTCGGAAAAATAACTACCGCTGTTCTGGTCCGGGCGGCGATGCATGGGATCATTTCCGAACAGGCGCATGGTTAAGCCCATGGGAACAACAATCAAGAAAAAAAAGCTCCCCAAAAGGATATAGTTGGTCACATGGCTCATCATCAATGCAAAGCCATGCCAGATGCGGTTCAAGGGCAACAGCGCCACCGGAACGATTAGGGCAACGGCAATCAAAGTTGCGGCCAACACCGCCAGCCAGACAATCCAGCGGTCAAAAAATACCACGCCAACCGCCAAAATCACGATCATGACGGAGGCAAGCATCAAACCAAATTTTCTATCGTTTAGTCTTTGCACGATTATTCAAATTGTAGTGGATGGGTTTTTGGGGCACGGTATTTCGAAGGTCGATGGTCGCTAAACTAAATTAAGCGCTCTTCAAAAGCAAAAGTTTGATTGGGACGGATAGTTCGCTCTACAAGTTGCATTGGGGCTGGACCGCCCAAATATTGGACTGAGCGCTGGAAACATTCAGATTTTTTAAGGTCCGCGAGCCGAAACGGGTATAGGGGATGATTTCTTCCAGCACCACGCAGCCAGCGAGCTCAAGTTTTTGAACTGCCGCCAGCAGAGTACCCGGCTCTCCAATTCCCGACTTTGGCGTGTTCAGCGCCAAATGAGATAACCCTTGCATTTTGAGTTGCTCGAACAAAGTTTTTGGATTGATGCGCCCCGGCCGCGTATCAATCAGGATTTGGGCGTAGGACGCGACAAAAAAGGATTTGGCTTTTATGTAATATTGAAGCTGGCGATCCCAAACCAATATCCCCTTGATATCTTTGTTTGCGTTAATTTTTCGGACAACGGGATAGGCGAATACATTTCTGTCCAAAAAACTGTCATCGGTTTCGCCGGAGACCATGTGCCGGATAAACTCCACGCTAAACAAGACATGGGCGCCAAAATTGACAGCCAGGGACAATAGAACCGCAAGAGCGGCAGCTCCACGATATTTTTTCGTGTACTGGGATGCGGCGGCAACCCCGGCGCAGAGAAGCAACAGCGGAATAATGGGTAGAATGTGCCTGATTTTGGGAATGACCCCGAAATTAAACCAGAGCACATAAAAGACGAAAATCAGCAACGCAACCGGAAATAGCTGGCTTTGAATGATGCTCTGCCTGGCTTTCCAAAGCGACAGCATAACCAGCGGAGCCAGCAATAAAAATAAAGGCCCAAGGCCGATCCGCCCGGAATCGATTGCGTGCGGCGGCGCCAAGGTTGCGATGAACGGATAACTCAAAATCCAATGCCAGCCGTTGGTGACGTCCGCGCGCCGGATTAAATATGATTTCAAGTCCGAATTGAAATCCGAATTCCAAGCCACGTCGTTGGCGGTCCCTAAGAATTGGAACAACTCGTACATCATCGGAAATACCGGATTGCCCGTATGCACGAAATTCCAGCCATACCATTGGGTGCCGGCAATCGCCAAAACCACGCAATAGACTACCAGGCGCTTGAGCACCGGCCCGCCCGTCGACAAAAGTGCCGCGGCAGCGGCGGCAGCGAACAACAATCCCAGATATTTGCTGGCCGCATAAAAGCCGGCGCCAAGCGCCAATAATATGATCGGCGATAATTTATCCGAATTGCGGCTATCGATAAGTCCGAGTGCCGCAATCAGCACGAACATGGCCATGCGCGCCTCGATCTGGCCCGAGCCGGCGCCAAAGACCATGGCCGGAAATGTCTGAAACAAAAGCGCCAGCGCCAGCGCCCAGTTGAACGAAACGTAGCGCAATGCAATGGCGAACAGGAGGCCCGACGCCATCCAGCCGCTGACAAAGGCCCAGCCCGTGATCGCCCAGGTGGCGCTTGCCTCGCCGCCGGCCGAGCCCATGAAATAGGCGGCGGTGTAGCTCATATGGACCAGCAGAGGGATGGCGCCCTGAAACCGCACCGGTACAAAGAAAACATTTCTAGCTTCGGAGAACCGGCGCGCCAAGGTGAAGTGATAGGCCAGCGTATCGCCGTCGGCGGGCGGCGATATGGCTTCGAACAGATCAAACAGGGCGGCCAGCGCCAAAAGGACGATCAAGGCCCAGGAAACCAAATCGAGGCTGGGCGCGGGCCGGGTATGGTTGGCGGCGATAAAATACAAAATATTGCCCAGCGCCAATATCAGGCAGAAACCCCAAAGCACCGGGCTGGTCAAAAGCCCACCGGTTCCGATCCAGAACAGCAACCAGCCGAGAACGCCGAAACCGACAGCCACGCCCAACATGGTGCGCTCCAACGGCGCCCGGTCATCCATCAGCCCCAATAGACGCAAGCCGAAGGCGCCGGCGCCGAAACAGGCGGCGGTTAGCGCGATTACCGACAGGATTGCGATCACGTGAGGCCCAGCGAGCTTAGAAGCGACAAAAATATATTTTCAAACTGCAGCAGGTAAATCGCGAACATGACCAATATCCACAAATAAATTGCCGCAGAACCGAAGCTGTTTGTTATTTTATTCATTGTTTTCGCCGGAAAATTCTCCCCGGTCGACAAGCCGGGTAAAAGGCGCGCACCGTTGATAAAGCTCGTCATAGGTCCCTTCATCGATGATCACGCCACCATCCAGGTAGATCAACTTGCTGCAATCGCGAACCGTGCTCAGCCGGTGCGCAATGACGATCAAAGTCACTTGGCCGTGCAAATTCTTGATCGACTGGTTGACCTCCCACTCGGTTTCCAAATCCAGCGCCGAGGTTGCTTCGTCGAGGATCAGAACCTTTGGTTTCCGGTACAAGGCCCGGGCAATACCGACGCGTTGGCGCTGGCCGCCAGAAAGCTTTACACCGCGCTCGCCGATGTTCGTGTCTAGCCCATCGGGAAGATTTTTGATGGTCTCTTGCAGTTGCGCCTTAGATAAAGCCTCTTCCAAGTCCGCCTCGTTGATATCAGCATCATCGATGCCGATGGCTACATTGCGGCGCAGAGTATCATCGAGGAAATTGATCGACTGGGGCACCACCCCCAGCAGGTGCTGCCATTCGCGCATATGATCGGTGATATCTTTACCATCGATGAGGATGCGCCCGGCATCAGGACGCAATAGCCCAAGAAGCAAGTCCGCCACCGTGGATTTTCCAGCGCCAGATACACCGACCAGCCCCACCGATTGTCCGCATCGAATTTTAACACTGATGTTCTTGACGACACGTTTTGTGAGTGACTTGTCATATCCGTAACCAACACCCTCTAGCTCGATGACATCATCAAACTTTATGCTGTTTGCAGCGCCATTGTTTCCCAAATTCGTCGACCTGGCGGATTTTACACTGAGGTCAGGCGCAATTTCATTGAGAGCGGCAAATCCGGATTTTATTCCGTTTACGGACATCACTATCCGGTTGAAGGACGGTAAAATTCGCATCGCCGAAACGGCAAACAGAGCAAGCAAAGGCAGGATATTGCCTTTGTCATTGCTCAACACGGCCACGACTACAACCGTAACAATTCCAATAGGCAAAACAGATTCGAACACCAACCGTGGCGTCTGCGTCAAGATGCCGTAGGACCGATAATTTTGCGTATAGCTCGAAATCAATTCTGCAAACGTTCTGATAAAATGCTGTCCTAAATAATATAATTGGATATCCCGAAAATTGTTTAGACTCTGATTTAAATTCTGCAAAACTTCTTTTTCCAAAAAATGGCGCTCCTCGCCCAAACGCGTCATCCGCCGCCCCAGAAATTGATAAATAACCAAGAATACCGTTCCAACAAACGCAAATGCGATGCTTGCCGCAACCGGTTCCGCAACCAGCGTAATTATCAGAATGGTAATGGCGACCAGCGATTCCGTTATGAATTCGATAAATCCGGTGAAGATACCGGCGTGCACGGAACGCACGGATATGAAAGTGTTTCGAATATAATCCGCCGAGTTCCGCTGAATGAACTGCTCATAGGTCTGGTCCAGGTAGCGGGACAGCAAGCGTTTGCCATCCCGTGCTATTCCATCATTCACAAAGCTAACCCGATAGCAAATTACGATATACAAATATGAATTTTTGAAAATGATAAAGGCGGCAATTCCAATACTCAATGTTGTAATTAGCAAATTGCCTTCTAAAGCATAACGATCCGCAATTTGCCCCAATATTCCGAATTTGGATATAGTGGCCGGATCGCCAATGACGCTGATCAGGACAAAAACAGAGGCGATACCCGCGCCTTCCAATACTGTTCCAACAATAACCAGAATCAACAATACGACCGCACTGGCGCGTGTCGTATCGTCAAGGGTCATCCAGCAAAGTTTTGCGGTCAATAACAATGTCTAGGGTATTTGTTTGCTAAGTTGCCTTATGAAACTTGAAATCAATCGGCACAATATAACAGTGGTGTCACAAAGTTTTCGTTGGGTTTGATCGATAGTTTGAGATTTCTCAAAAAGAATTTCTGCGTATTCATAATTTTGGAAAACGTGGTGGTTTGAACTCTTTGCAGTTGAATCCGCATTTCTTCGCGTTTTGGCCCCTCGAACAAGTTAACCATGACGAGGGGGCCCGGAGCCGTGCCCGCGTCGGGCTCATTTTCGCTGAGTTTATTTATATTCAGCGGCAGCTCGACGCGGGATTCCTCACCGGAATATCCAAGACTGGGAAACCGGGCAAACGTAAATTCTGACACATAGTCCAGAATGCGCTCCGGTACCTTGTCGTGAGATTTGATGATATTGAGAATGCGCGCGTCGAAGTCGGCCTTGTATTCGCTAAGCAAAATTAATCCAAATTGAATATTGATTTTGTCATATTCCACATCGATCAGTTTTTGGAAATTTTTATCTTTCATAAAATGCGTCGTAATGTCTTCCTTGCTATCGAACCATTCGCCGTGTGACGCGCCTTCAAACCGGTCGATAAATTCTGCGACGCCGGGCGCAAATGCTGGCGCCTGTTCATCAGACAATTCCGGCCGGGTGGCAATCTCTTCGAATATTTGGGTCGGATGGATACCAAAGGCCTTGGCCGTTTTTAGGAGCGGTCCATAAACGTCATAATTCCAAGTCAATTCAATGAAGAATTGCAGCCGGCGGAAGTAAAATAAATCGTCTTCCGACATGGTTGCTGTCTCGCGAAGGCTTTCTTCAAATTCAAACGCTCTGATCTCGCTTCCGTCGGGCGCGGTATAATTTCCTGCATCGCCGTGGATAAGGCGAAAGCGGGAGCGAAAATCAAACTTCTCGCGAGTCTCCCTTGAATTCAAATCCGTGCCCGCAAGCAATCTGAGATTATGCACATGCAGCTCATGCACATCGTAATCGATTAATTGGCGAAGCGCGTCCGAATGGCTGTCCCGCGTTTCGCCTGGCATGGGGATAATCAATTCCGAATAGGTCCGGTGGCCCATATCGTAGAATTGCTTCTGGTAATTTTTGTAAGTGTCTAGCGAAATATTGTCGCGTTTTATATTTACCAGAACTTCGGGATTGAGACTTTGGAATGACATGGTTGCCGTGGTCATGTCGTTTAATATATGGCCTATTTCCAGGTTCCGGTCGGTGGTGTTCTTAGCTACGAAGGTCTGTATATTCTGCGGCGTGCCGACGGTCTCCTTCAGAGTTTTAATCTTTTCGGCAATCTCGATGTCGCGCTTCAAAATGCCAAAATTCGCATCGCACAAAATCCAGTTGCGCGCCGATGATCGATTGGCCACATAGTCCATTTCGGCCAATACAGTCGCGAAATCCATCTGGCGCAGGAGATCCAAGGAGGCTGCACCCCAGGCGCAGAACCCGCATTTAAACGGACATCCCCGATTGGTTTCGAACAACGGCACCATGCCGAGATCGATAAATTTATCGAGTACGCCGGTGACGTATGGTGACACAATGTTATCGATTTTCTTGGACATTGGCCGGCGACCGGTGTCCCGCATTTGCCCATCTTTCATCCAAACAAGATTTTCGGGAAGATCATCGGGACTTGCGTACTCGGCGCCAAACCAAGCTATTAAATCAGCCAAAGGCTCTTCGCCGCCGCCGATGATGTAATAGTCTAGATAAGGATTGCTGTTGAAAAACTCGGTGCGCCATTCCGGATCGTCATCCATGTTCGGTCCGCCGCCGACGATCAGGGCATGGGGCAATAGTTTTCGCACCTCATTTCCGATGGCCCGGTTCAGATTAATGTTCCAGCTATAGTAGGAAATTCCAACAATTTCAGGTTTTCGGCCCGATATATCATCAAGTAGTTTTTGCGGATGTTTGTAGAGACCGATATCAACTGCGCCACCAAAATGGTCATCAGCATAGGCTTTTAGATAGCCAATATTCAACGGAATTGTAAGTTCGGTATCGGATACCGTATGCGTATGGCTTAAATCGGCGAGGAAAATTCTCATCGGTGTGTTGGTATGGCCCAGCGCCCGTTAGGGCTTGGCCCGTTCCTGTAATAAGGTTTCTGCAATCATAAAATCAAATTCCCGGTCTATGTCAACGGAGCGTTCCGGCGGCATCATATAACCTACCGCGCCCTTTCCATAAAAGCTTCTGGATTTCTGCAAATCGGAAACCCGGGCAACAAATACTGCGCCGTTGGGGGCCGCAATTTTCGGCAAATCCTGGCGGCGGCGGCTTTTTAGCTCATAAAAACTCTCGCCGGACTGGGGCTCAAGTTGGCCGTCGGACTTTAAGTAGAATGAGAGATTGGGATTGCTAGCCGGCTCGACGATGGTGAACGCGAAAGGTGCTTCCCGCTCTATACATAGCCGGATACAGCCGTCCAAATCCTCTGCCAGCCTAAGTGGTGAGGTCGGCTGCAACAGCGCCACATAATCATATTTTTCCGTCAGAGCCTCCAGAGCGTGCAAGATGGCATCTTCCACCGGACTTTCGTCAGTCGCAAATTTGGCGGGACGCGGAACGGGCGCTTCACAGCCATATTGACCTGCCACATCGACTATGAGCGGATCGTCGCTGGAAAGGATCAGCCGGTCGAGAGTCTGGGAACGCCTCGCTTCTTCGATCGTCCAGGCCAACAATGGTTTTCCACCAATCGGCCTGATGTTCTTTCCGGGAAGGCCCTTGGATCCGCCGCGCGCACACACGATGGCGATAACCAACTTATCATTTACCATGGTTAACCAGTACTTTCTCGCCTCACATCGCCAAAAAGCGCGACAATATCCCTAGGCCTGCTTGGCCGCTTTTTTCGGGATGAAACTGCGTTCCCATAATATTGTCCCGCCTCACGGCGGCGGTCAGTTGAATGCCGTCATAGTCAGCGAACGCCAATATATCCGATACAGCTTCGGGCCGAGCCGAAAACGAATGGACGAAGTAAACAGCCCGATCCCGACCAAACCCCTCAAGAAATGTTCCAGCCCAATCGGGCCCACTGCGTTCAAGCGTAGCCCAACCGATATGCGGTATTTTATGCCGGCCTCCATCAGCGCCAGACATCGGGATCGGTTGAACGCGTCCCGGCAGCAAGCCCAGGCCATCGTTCCAACCAAATTCTTCGCTCCCGTCAAACAACATTTGCATGCCCACGCAGATGCCTAACAAAGGCCGTTCCCGGCGGGCGTAGTCCAAAACCGCATCAAAAAGACCGTTTTCGATGAGATTAGCCACGCAGTGGCCGAAGGCGCCGACGCCGGGTAGTATCAATCGGTCTGCATCGTCTAGCATGGATGGCTGATCTGCGATGACAACATCGGCGCCGACATGATCCAGGGCGCGTTGCACACTAAGCAGATTGCTAGTGCCGGAATCCAACAGCATTGCACGGCTCACGCCATCGCCCGCACTGGCAATCCAGCGGCTCCCGCCCAATCTCGAATTTGAGGGAGCGATAGTGAGCCATAATGGAGGACATGGGCGATGGCTACCGCGTCGGCCCGGCCTGCCTCGACAACCTCGCCGAGATGTTCCAACTTGCCCATGCCGCCGCTGGCGATTACCGGGATCGACACCGCCTCCGAAACGGCGCGGACAAGCGCTACATCGAATCCCCGGCGCATGCCTTCTTTGTCCACGGATGTCAGTAGAATTTCACCGGCGCCTAGCTCTTGGCCGCGCATCGCCCATTCAACGGCATCGATACCGGTGCGCTCGCGGCCGCAGTCCCGATAAACTTCCCAACGGCCAGCAGCACGCTGCTTGGCGTCGATTTGTAAAACCATGCATTGCGATCCAAAGCGCTCGGCTATGGCACTGATCAAGCTGGGATTGAGAGTTGCTGCAGAGTTGACCGCAATCTTATCAGCGCCGGCGCGCAGCATATCGCGGGCCTCATCGACGGAACGCATACCGCCCCCGACAGTGATCGGAATGAACACACTATCTGCCGTCCGGCGAACGATTTCCATCATGGACTGACGGTCATAAAGACTGGCAACTGCATCCATATAGACGATTTCATCCACCCCTTCTTGGTAATACTGCACCGCGAATGTATTGGGATCACCGACTTTACGCACCCCTTCAAGCTGAATGCCCTTGATCAGGTTTGCCCCCTTGATGTCTAAGCGGGCTATGAGGCGTAGATGGGGCATCGTCAGTTTGTGATTGGATAGCGCAATCGCCAACCCTCATTTCCAAATTTCCAAAGATGCGGCGTCCGATGGCGGTCGGCCAGATGATCAAAATACTCGCGGTCCATATGCGGTTGCTCAAACATCTCTGAGGCGATGGGATATTCCTCTTCGGAAATGCTGAGATATTTAAACGTCTGCTCGATGAAACGTTCCGGAAACTCGCCATCATAGCGGTTAACCAGGGCTACTGATTCTTCGCGCGTGATGTCGTTGTTGCGCACTTCCTGCGCGGCGTCCGATGTGGCCCGTCCAATTCCAAATTTTATATGGCTGGTATAATAGTGCAAATCATCGATCCGATCATCGATGCTCGAGTACTTGGAATAGCTACCCGGACTGCGCTCCGGCGACGGCTCGAACCCACCATGTTCAACCGCATAATAATAGCAATCCTGTGGATGCCAGGGCAGAAAATAGCCGAGATAATAAACATCGATATTTTTGTCTTTGAGAAGTTCACGATCGATGGGCAGATAGAGTTCCACGTCATTGCGCGAGACGCCAAAGTATTGATTTAGATCGGCGAGGGACACGCCGCCGAGATAAAACTGTGTGTCGCTATCAGAGGTAAAATAGGACACGTCCCGCTTGGCAGAATTGACCTCGCCCTTAGGATTGCCGTAGTCGGCTTCATATTCACCGTAGAAAACAAGCTCTACATCGTGCGTGGCGGCATAGCGCGCCGCCAAGTTTTTCTGGCCGAGAACGAAAGGCTGAAACGGGTGATAGATGTTCTCCAGCGCGATCCGGGTCAACAACCGGTGCACTTGTCCGTTTGGGGTCGTCAACACATTATCAAACCCGGCATGAATCCAGGCCTGAAAATTTCTCCATCCCCATTCCGTATAGGTGTGCGGCGCCCAGGTGATGGTGAGCGGGTGCATGCCGTATTTGAATTTGAGAGCGTGCGCGGTATAGAAGCTGTCCTTACCGCCGGAGCCCGGAATAATGCAATCATAGCGGCCATCATCACGTCGATAGCGGTCGCAAAGCTCGATCAGTTGGCGTTCCCGGTCATCCCAATCGTAGCCGCGCTTTGCATCCGCAACATTACACGCATCGCAGACACCATTTTTATCGAAGTTAATCGTGGTTTTGAGACTGTCCGATTTGTGATCGCTTTCGCGTACCGTATTGGGCCGTTGGTTCGACATGCAGCACCTGGCACAATACTTCACCTCAATCGGGAGACCATACCGGGTTTCTTCAGGCCTCACATCGCTTTGAAACGGCGTGAGATCGATATCCTCATATCTATAAAACGATTTCATATACATTACTGCCTAATTGAATAATTCGTTGGTTCCGGCGCGATTTTGGAACTTGGAGATCGCTCTTCCGTAATGCCAGCCCGCGAAGTGCTCACCTCTTCCAGACTGGCTTCGCCATCGGAAATCCGTTTCGAACGGGCCCACAAATCCATTCCGATTGTCTCTATTCCATCATTTGGGTTCGAGACGGCTTCGGCGCCATATTTGGCCTGGTAAGCCATGGCAGCGCTGTCCAACGCATCGCGCGCGGAAAGACCAGTATCGCGCCCATCGAGATATTGTTTGATTACCTGGCCGGCGCGGTAGCGGCCCTTGTTGTCATTGAACGGATCAATAAGATCGCGCCAAGGGCCGTGATCACCCAATTCCTTGTCGCCGCCCGCCACCCGCTCGATAGCGGAGGAAAAACTCTCAACGGTATTAAACACGACCTTACCGGTACCGCCGGCGATAACGATAGGATGGGGGGCAATGCCCGCCAAATCCAGGTGCAGGACTCGCCGACCGGCCACGGCCGCCGCAAAACCTGCGGTATTTATAGAAGAACATACAACGAGGTCACTGGCGCGCGCCGCCACTGAAATTCGCTCCGCCCACACCTGTTCCAGCCAGCGGCCTTCTTTTTCCAGCCGGTTGATTGCAGCCGACAAATCGTCGGGCAAGTTCAAATTGGTCAGGCTTGACTTGGGTTTGACAATGCAGGCCCAACGCGGCTGCTTCTCCAGAAGAATGACGATGGATTTGTAGAAATCCAGAACATGATCGCGGTGGCTATGGGTTGTCGGCCCAAAACTTGTGTCCAGGGCGGCAATAACAAATTCCGCGCCGTCCCCAAGTTCCTGCCGCAGGCGCTTGGCACTATCCTCGTCATCCGATTCCAACCCGTCGCCTTGGATCATGCCCACCTGCAGTATCCAGGCGAAGTCAAAACCGGCTACCTTTACATACCCTTCCTGCAACGGGCCCCACGCCAAAATGAGGTCCGCAACACCAAGGGAGGCTTCATCGCTCATGTAATGAGCGATGGACCAATAGTTCCATATATGGATAACGGATTGCTTCCGGGCGGCAATCAATTGGGCTAGTGTCTCGGGTAGGAATACCCAGGTTTGCTTAACCGCGAGAACATTCAATCTGGAAAATATCGCTTGGTAGGATTTCATCAGTATCAGGTGCCGCGCGAGAATTTTAAACCGCCAGGCGGCTTGTCCTGGAGCCTTGACCTTGAATACCGAGCGCGCCTCTTTCAGGCAACCAAGCATGTCGCGTATCGGGTGCTCCAGATAGTCGGTAACATGGCTTGCATCGATCCAATTGACGCCGAGGGCTTCGGCGCCGGCACGATAATCTGGACTGCCAAATTCCCCTGGCCGATTAAAATAGAGAGCCACACGGACCGGCGAGACATCGCTGCCTTCCAGCCAATAAAGCTGCCCGGCCGACGGATAGCGAAGGGTGGCGTCAGGCGCGTGCTGCTGCAAAATAATCCCTTTGGCGATCGCCGCCTCATCCACATGTACTGCCGGTTGCCACTGCGGGTTGACCGCCGAGCGGACAATCCTGCGCAGCCAATTCGACGGCCTCCCTGGGAGTATGACGAACATTGAAACGGCGTTTCTCAGACTAAGCCACCGGCGAACCCGCATCGGTATTCGGCTTGATTGCTCTATCGCCTCGTCCAATGCGGAAGACTTCACATCTAGGGTCAGGTAACAAACCGGCGGCATCGTTTTCTCCGCCGGCCGACAGTGGCGCATTATTTGGTTTTCCGCATAGATCAGAAAGGAGATCTCACTCCGGTTGTAGGCCATGAAATGTGATTTATAGATTTTTGACCAAAGATCGGCGTTTTCGCTCTCGTCCGCAGGTAGGCACTTAACAAATAAACTTTGACGGCCTGCCAGGGCCACGGCAAATTTAATTATTCTGGATTCTAAATTGATGTTCAAAGCAAAGCCATCTGGTCCAATCTCGCCCATTTGCACATCCACCAGCCGGACCATCGATTCAGAGCCGGAAGCCGCCAAACGCCGGACAGCGGCGACAATCACACTACAACACCGTGTCATTTTCGCAGCACGAATAACCGGCCGCTTGGCGCCAAATTGGACCAATATCCACAGCAACAGCGGCAATGACAGGCGATTTGCCCAGATCTGAATTCTAAGTTTTGTGGGTGTCACTGTATTTCAGATAGCTTGGTGGGGGAATTATTGCTGGGAAACGCCGAGCATTTTAGGCGTCAATTAGTGGCGCCTTATTGTCGAGGCCGAGGCCGGCATAGCGGCGAAGATCGCTGATCTCCTGATCGACCATTTCAACGGCATCCTTGAACAACAGATATTCCAAATAATCCTTGCGATCCAGGCCGAAGTCGGCGGCAGTAAATGACATCCCGGATTCATGATGTTCAACCAAAAATTTGGCGACATCGTTGTTTACGCGGATCGAATTGGCCCAGCGGATATTGAGCAGGAAAAAGCCATCCTCTTTGCGAAAGCGAAGGCGCTGGGGCGCGATAAATGAAGCGCCATCGTCGATCATTTCCACTTCCGCCTCGTTGGTCACAATATCGAATTCACGCGTAAACGCATGTTTGCCAGCAAACAATGGGTCTTTACCGTCCAGTGTGCCATTGACGCCGAGCGAGGTCATCCGGCACCCGGTCGCGCACACGTCGATATAATGGCAGCCCTCGCAACCAACATAGTGATGGGTGCCCGAATGCCAGGCGCGTGCCGAGGCGCTGTTGAAAACTTCCTCTACTGATTTTTCGAGAACATTGCCGGGCCCGTCGGTTTCATGAACGCAGGAGTGGGTTTCCCCGGTGGCATGAATGCTCAATAGTTGACCCGATTGACCCGGACAACCGCGTCCGACGAAATCGCGGTACTTTTCAAGATCGCCAAGGAAGCAGAGCGGGTAGCTGACCAGCGTCCCGATCATGATACCGAAATCCTCCTTGACGCGCAGTGCGTCGTCGAGGGCGGCGATCACCTCTTCTGGCGGTGGCTGCAATTCGGCCAACACCTCAGCGCTGGCGTAGTGCGGCGGAACGGCGCGCGTCACGAACAATTTCTGCACGCCCTTGGCGGCCACCAATTCGCCGGTCCGGTAGACCTGCTTGGCCGTGGTTCGGCTTATAACCATATTGACGCTGACGCGAATACCGTTGTTCACGGCATTCTCGATGCCCTCCATTATTTTTTCGTAGGCGCCGATCTTGTTCATGATGGCGTCGGTCACATCCGGCTCGCACGATGGCAGGCTGGTCAGGATGTGATCCAGACCGAGAGCGCGCAGTTCTTTGCAGCGCGCATCGGTGGCCAGCATCAAGTTGGAATTGCAGCTGGTTGAAATATTGTTTTCGGCGAGGCGTCTGAGCGCATGGGTCAGATTTTTGAACTTGGACATCGGCTCGCCGCCGGTTAGCACCACATGAAATACGCCAGCGCCGACCAGACGATCAATCATCTCATCCAGTCGTGCCTTTTCCAACGAGACCTCACCCATGCTTTCAGCGCGCCAAGGGTTGTAACAGTGGCTGCAGCTCACGTTGCAAACTTCGGTGAGTTCCAAATTGACTACTGCGGGTGTACGAAGCAGGGGTTTCATGCGCCGTTCCTTTTCATTTTAAGTTGTGCAACTTTTGCTACTTCGCGGCAATATAATCTTCGTTCAAATCGAAAGAGATGTCGCGCAACTGTTTTTGCAGTTGAATAGCCCAAAAATTTTGGGAACTAATAACATCAAAAAATTTTTTCCGGCTTTCACCGGAGCCAAACCATTTTACGGGCTCATACCGCGCCCGGTCGAGCGCCCAATTGATGCCTTCCAATATCTCTTCGGTCTCATAGCCGACGCTTCTGATTGATTCGTGTTCGAAGCGATTATGCTGCCGGCTTCCTACATTGACCGCCGGCACGCCATAAATAGGAGCTTCGCGGACACCAGAGCTAGAATTGCCGACGATGAAATCGGCTTCCTTTAGCAGGCACAGAAAGCTTTCAAATCTGATCGACGGAAATACCCGAAAATTGAGGAGCCCGTTCAGCTTGGACAACTGATCGAAGATCGCATTCGATCCCAAATCGTTATTGGGATAGACCACAACGTAATTGCGTCCGCTTTGTTTGAGAGCATCGGAATAGGCGGCAGCCCGCTCCGCCAACTGCGAATTATCCGTGGTTACCGGATGGAAGAGCGATATCGCATAACTTTCCCACGGCAATTCATAATGCTGCCTGACTTCGTCCAGGGTCGGCAGTTCGTCTGAAAGCATAATATCGATTTCCGGAGAGCCGATAATGAACACTGATTCCGGGTTTTCGCCCATCTGCACAACGCGCCGGTAGGCCATGTCGTTGGCGACAAAGTGGCAATGGGCCAGCTTGGATACGGAGTGACGGATCAATTCATCAACGGTTCCCGATAATTCTCCACCCTCCACATGGGCTACTCGGATATTGCGCAAGGCGCCGACGATTGCGCCGGCCAGAGTCTCGATGCGATCACCATGAACAACAATCAAGTCGGGCGGGTCATCGGCAACGTAGCGTGACAACCCGCTGATGGTGTTGGCGAGCATGATTTCCATGGGGTCGCCGACAAATTGATTGACGAAGGAGAAAACGTTTTCAATCTTCTCTTTATAAATTTCGTGAATAGTGCCGCCATAGCGTGGCAGGGTATGCATGCCGGTGGCAAATATCCGTGCCTCGAATTGATCGGAATGTTCGGCCGCGAATATGAGCGGTTTCAACTTACCGAAATCAGCGCGCGTACCGGTTACGAACAGGATTTTCCGCAAGGGCATGTTTAGGCCAGATCGCTCCATTGAATTTGTGCATCCTTGTCGATGGGCCTTACCGCTCGGCGCCCCAAAATCTCATTGTAATTTTTAGCCAGAATTTCACCCGTGCCCGGCCGTTTTACCCAGATGTTGTCTTGGGTCAACTCATCGCCGGAGCCGATGGCCTCCAGCGCCACAACGCTGGCATAGGCAAATCGGATGGTCGGCATTTCCTCATCCAGGATACGTTTGTTGCCGCCGCGGGCGGCGTGGATGGCGCGGCTCCCGACCACCATTTCGCGTAGCTCCGCCGGATCCATGGACACTTCGATATCGGGCCCGGGCCAGGTTTTATCCGACGTGAAATGACGTTCAAGAATACTGGCGCCCAAGGCAACCGCACCCAGGCACGGATGGATCGAAAGGCTGTGATCGGAAAGTCCGATCACAGCATCGGGAAATTCGCCAGCCAATTCGGTCATTGCACCCAGGCGCACCTGTTCGTAGGGTGTTGGATATACACTGGTGCAATGCAAGAGCGCGAACGGCACACCGGCGGCGCGGATAAGGTCCACCGATTTCCGCACCATATTCAGATCGTTCATACCCGTCGAAAGAATGACCGGCTTGCCCAGCGAACAAATAAATTCGATCAAGGGATAGTTATTGCATTCGCCGGAACCAATTTTGAACGCCGGCACATCCAGGTCATGCAACCGCCTTGCGGCAGCCCTAGAAAAGGGCGTCGAAAGAAAAATCATTCCTTTGGATTCGGTGTGCATTTTCAAACGGGCTTCGGTTTCGGCATCCAGCGCGCAACGCTGCATCATGGCGTAGATGGGCTCGTCGGCATTGCCTGGAACCACATCGTTCTCGATCATTTCATCTTCGACGACGTGGGTTTGAAATTTTACGCACTCGCAGCCAGCGGCGGCAGCATCGTCAATCATCCGCAGTGCCTTGGTTTCGTCACCTTCGTGATTGATGCCGATTTCAGCAATGACAAATGGCGGGTGCTCCGATCCCACCGATCGTCCATTGATCATAAATTCAGGGTATGGACTGGCCATGATCGCTCAATCCTTGACCACGTAAGAGATAGCGTTGGAATAGGGCATTTTACGAATGGCCATACCTTGGGCTTCCAGGATTTCGCCAATAGCTTTGTTGGCGCCGGGGAATGCGCCGAAGTCGTCAAGAACGATGACACCACCTTTGACCACCAGCGGAGTCAAATATTCAAGACAGCATTTTGTCGGTTCGTACAAATCCACATCCACGTGCAAAAGCGCAAGGCGTAGCTGCGGGTGCGCGGCCGCATATTCCGGAACCGTTTGCAAGATGTCACCGGCAACCAGATCAATGTTCTCGTTCAGGTTATTGCGGTCAAGCTCGGCAATAATATCGTCCGCCGACAGACTGAATTCCCCGGCCTCATCGACAAATCGAGCCCGCCGTTCCTTGTCGCCCTCCATAGAAGCCTCGGGAAATTTGCCGAAGGTATCAAAGGCTATGACACGTCTCGAGGCTGGGTTTTCGAGGAGTGAGCGAAATTTAATCCAGCGGAATAAGGACGAGCCTTTGAAAACGCCGCATTCGGCAATCTCTCCCGGAAGATTAGAGATATTCCGAAAGATATCCAAGTGGGTAACGAATTTGCTGATACGGGCGACTGAAGCCGTTCGGTAAAAGCCGTTCTCATACCGAAACATTTCGTCGGTGGGCGATTCGAGTATGATTTTATCAGGCACGGCCTAGCACAGGTTCGTTTAGTAAGGATAGGATCATTCTAGATTAGAAATTTTTCAATGGGACTTCAGCTCATCATCGTAACATGCCCCGTGGTGGGGGACGCAGCGTGCCTAAATCCGCGGAAAGTGGAATCCCGATTTTGGTATATATCTTCGATCTGGTTCATTACGCGCTTATGGGATTCTTTATGATAATTTTCGAGAAGGGTTTTATTGGCCCACTCCAGACAATCATAAAATTCATCGTCGCTCAACTCGGTAAAGTTCACACACAACAGATCCGAATTGAGATGCTTGTTTTCGTAGAAATCCTCAACGCCATCCAACAGGCCCATGCGTATGGCGTCATAATAGAGCGGTGATCCCGGATAAGGAGTCACTGGGCGGATGGTACGCTGTTGGCTGAAATCATCATATTTGATCAAGAAATCGACCGCCTTCTTCATGGTTTCGCGGCTATCGGCATAGTTCCCGAAAAGCATATTCAGACCCGGGCTGATGCCCACTTCAAGGGTTTCTTCGATGCCTTGGATAACCTTCTCAGTTCGAAGGCCCTTTTTCATGCGTTTTAAAACTTCGTTATCCATCGCTTCGATGCCGTAATTGATGAACACGCAGCCGGTATCTTTCATAAATTGCAGCAATTCCTTGGAGCAATAGTTTAAGCGCCCGTTGCAATTCCATTTTACCGGCAGATTGCGTTTTTCAAAGGCGCGGCAGACCTCTTCGGTATGTTCCACCGATGTCATCAACAGATCGTCTTGAAACGAAATGTAAGTAATGCCGTAATCTTTGTGCAGCATTTCCACTTCGTCCAGAAGCGCTTCGGCGTTCCGCGCCCTATAGCCGGTGTCCATACGGTAACAAAATGTGCATTTAAATGTGCAACCGCGACCCGACATGATTGGCATGATGAAATCGCTTGTTTCTGCGCGCGGCAGGCGCAAGAGCCGATAATATTCGATGGGAAATAAGTGGTATGCTGGCAAAGGCATGGTGTCCAAATCTTGGATCTGGGGCGGCCGTTCATTGATTTTGATTTCCGCACCGTCACGATAAGCGATTCCCAATACACCTGAGAATGACTTTTTGTGCTCGATCGCATCCATCAAAGTGATCGCTGTCAATTCCCCCTCTCCCAGAACCACTACATCGCATTCGGTTTTGCGCATGAAATATTCGGGCTCGGGCGTCGGACCGTAACCGCCAATGACATAAAACGGGCGATTCTTGGAGCGGTTGATGGCTTCGGACAGACCCAACAGACGTTGATACTGGTAGTATCCGGCGATCAGACTGACCGCCACCACATCGAATTCGTTCGCCTCCAAATAGGTGGTCAAATACGAATCCGGGTAATGGTGCATATCCTGGTTATAAATTGTGACGTCATGGCCTTCTTTTTCCAACACACCCGCGATGGCCCCTAGGCCCATGGGAAAAGTATGGGTAAAAGATCCATTGTCATAAACAACTAATAATATGCGCATAAACTTATATCCTTAATACCATTTTATAGAATTATAGTTGTTATTCAATTTATTACCAAGCTTTTCGATAATGTTTCTAATTAGCAACTACGTGTTTTCAGCGCCCACGCCGGAGCGGCGCCATTTCCACATCGTCGGAGGATATGGCTCCGGCGTCTTCCCATACGATTTTTCGTAAAGAAACATATTCAAATTTGTCGTCGCTCCGGCGCTGCGGATAAGACAATAAAAAGGCAAAATATTGCCGCAGAAGACGCAAATTATGGCCCATGGGAAAACGTGTCAGATTGCGGAGAAATACGATCAACGGCAGGAACCGGCGAAGGCGATAAAACAATGTCGGATGGCTGATTATAGCTTCACCAAAACGGCCGTTCACGATGTGTGAAATCAATCCGCCGATGCCGGTTCGGGGCACTGGATTCCGCCCAACTAACCGCTTTGGGTTGCCGAAATAGCCGTCGTCCCTTGCCGGGGCCGCGGTGGTATATTCACCGCGCATGACGCGGCGGTATTGCTCCAGCCCGAATTTTTGAACAAACGCATGGATCACTTCAATATTGATCAGCGGCCGCCACGACTGACAGACCAGATCCGGGTAGTTGGTAAAATTCAAGGTCGTGGCTTCGTCATGGGCGTCCCGGTCGGAAATTCGCAGCAGATACTCTTCCTCGCCGTCCAGGTCTTGGCCGATCAGCCCCTGGTGCCGTCCGTATTCGTACAAAGGTGTGCCCGGCAAGGCTTGTGCATAATTGATCGACAAATTGTTCGGGTTCAGCTCCGGGTGCAGGGTAAAACTGTATTTACAAAATTCAACGGTTTCGCGAATGGTTTCCGGCGATTCCCCGGGCATGCCCAACACCAACTGGACAACAGTTTCAAAGCCGGCATCGGCAGTCCATTTCTGGGCGTTGAAATTGTCCTGTAGATCGACCTTTTTCTCCATGACCTTGAGGATTTTTTTGCTGCCGGTTTCCATGCCGTAATTGATGGCAACGCAGCCAGCGTCCTTCATGGCGGCAATCAACTCGGGCGACACCGATTTAGTGCGCATAGCGCCGGTGTACCACAAAACATCGCGCTTTTTGATTTCTTCGAAAAAACTCGCCAGCCAGCGCCGGTCGGAGCCGAAATTCTCACTACCGATTTCCAGGAAGCCTACATTGTAGCGCGCGACCACCTCATCGATGCGCTGCATGAAAGTTTCCACCGGGATATAACGCATGCCCTTATCCCAACGGTGGCAGAATGTGCACTTGGCCACGCATCCCTTGCCATCCACCAGGAGGGTGAAATTTTTACCCTGGCGGTGGGGCGCAAAGGAGCGGGCATCGCGGCGGAACTGCGGGCGCATGGGCACGCCATCGTCGCCGAATGCTGGAATAACGTATAATCCCATGTCGCAATTTTCTTCTAGATCCTGCCAGTCTAAATCATAAACCTCAGCTGCGGATATTTGCGCTTCATAGCCAGTATTCACCAGCTTGCCGTTCGTGTCGAGAACCGCCAAACCGGGGACGGCAATGAAATCGGATGCCTGATGATGTGTTTTGGCGTGTTCGGCAATATTCAGAAAAACCTTTTCGCCTTCGCCCAAAACGCAAAGATCGACGCCCGTGCGGCGCAGCAATATTTCCGCGCTGGCCGCTAGGTTGCCGCCAACCACAATCAGGCAGTTCGGCAGCGCTGCCTTGATATCCAGGGACAATTGCTTTGTGTAGTGATAGGCCGTCGAAACAACCGAGCTGATACCGACGATATCGGGCTTCGCCGCCACGATGCGCGCCAGTGCGTCTTCGTATGTGGGCCGGTTGCCGTCGATATGATGGAATTCCACATCCTCCACGCCATTTTTGCGCAGATAATTGATCAGCGAAAGACTGCCGACAGGCGGAAAAAACACGGGCACCGGACGGATGGGTGTTGTTGCGATGACGATTTTCATTATGAAGCCATTTCAATCATCGATTTTCACTGTCAACTTCGGCTATCGTCTCGCCAATAACCTGCATGGCCTCGATCAAGGCATCATCGGGAATATTCAGTGGTGGTCCCAATTTTATGGTTCCGCGCCCGGTTTTGATCATAAACACGCCTTTTTGCATGGCGCGCTCGACCACCCGGTCGCAGAATTCAGGGTCCAGAGTTCCTGGTGCGCCCCGCTCGGTCAGAAAAACTCCGAACAAACAACCATGGCCATAGACCAATCCGATGCGCGCCGGCGTACGTGTAGCCCAAGCGTCAATTTCGGCCCGGAAGATATCTTCCTTAGCCGCCGCCTCGGCAACGAGATTTTCCTGTTCGAACACTTCTAAATTGGCTAGCGCCGCCGCGCAGGCGATTGGATGACCACCATGGGTACTGGTATAGGCCGGGTCCAGATCGATGACCGACCCCCGGCCTAGGACCGCCGACAAAGGCAGACTTCCCGATATGCCCTTGCCGCAACAGACCAGATCGGGCTCCACCCGGTAATGTTCATAGGCGAACATTTTTCCGCAGCGCCCAAACCCGGCCTGTATCTCGTCGAAGATCAAAAGCGCGTCATGAGCGCGCGTCCAGGCCCGCATCTCCTGAATATAATCGGCGGGGTAAAATACCGCGCCCCAGCCCTGATAGGTCTCGGCAATGAAGGCGGCAATCGAATTCAGATCCACGCCTTTGCCCTCGATCAGTTTCAGATGATCGCGAAACAAAGCGGCGCCGTCCTTTCCGGTTTCCTCCAGCACCCAGGGAAACGGGAAAGGCAGATGCACCATGTTGGGATCCAGATAGCCGATCCATTCCTTGTCGCCGTGCTGACCGCCAACCATCTGCGCACCCATGGTCTTGCCGTGGTAGCTGCCGTCCCAGGCGACGATGACATTGCGCTTTGGGTTGGATTTTAGCCCATGAATGCGCGCCAATTTGACGGCCCGCTCAGTGGCTTCGGTTCCAGCCGAATAGAGCGACGCCTTTTCCAGATAATCGGGACAGGCGGCAATCAGTTTTTCCAGATAGCGGGCGCGAATCTCGGTGGGATAGCTGTAGGTGTGCGACAATTTCGCGGCTTCGGTTTGAATGGCCGCGACGATATGGGGATGGCAATGACCGGCATTGGCGACAAATATTGACGCGGTGGTATCGATCCAGGCGTTGCCCCAGGCATCGAAAATTTGGTGACCCTCTGCGCGGTCCCAAACTATCGGCAATTGGTTCATGACGTCGGCGCTTTCGTGGGCCGCGATGCGTTCCAGGATATCTAGAGATTCCGGTACTGGCAACGCGGTCTGAATGCGCCGGTGCTTGGTTTCAACCAACGGGACTTCCACCGGGGTGAGCGAAAATTTACGTGTGTTGTTCATGGCCTTGGCTTTGCGTCATTAAATGGCGGCGACGCCGGAATCGTTAACGTGATTGACGACGAGGTCCCAGAAGGGTGCACTCGGAGAAATTTTTGACTTTATATAATCTTCAACAAACTGCTGGTAGATGCCTTCATCCATTTCATAGGAGCTTGCAAGATCCACATCGCCAGCCTGATTAAAAAATTGGATGGTCTGTCCGAGCGATCCAGCCACGGCATCGAGAAACGGCGTCTGGGAATTGTGCTCATAGGTTTCCCGGGTCGCGGTAATCATGACCGGCTTTCGAAACAGAACGGCAAAATTAATGGCCGTGCTGCGATGGGCAATCACCATGCGGCTCTTCGCGACCAACTCGGCGGTTTTAGAAAAGATAACTTCCCTTCCGCCAAAAAAATCATCTTCTCGTTTGTCGTAGTCGGCATGCGGACACGCGGCGATCACGACGCGCAGCCCAAGCTCGTCCTCGATCCTGTCAAACAGGGCGCGAAGGCAGGCAAAATAGGGCTCAGCCTCCATCGGCGCACCAACCCCCATCATGGATAAATCGGGATGAAAGGGCAGAAACTCGTCGATGAAGACGGCAGTTTCGGTTTCGCTATACTCCGCCGCCTCGACCTCTAAATAAGATTCGAAATCCATCGCATGGGCCCGGATATACTCGGTCGACGGATCAACCAAGGTGCCAAACCCGGCACAGCTATCGCCGCCGACAACCAGAAAACGTGGCGCGCGAACGCCCAGCAGCCGCGGCGGCAGCCGTGCGATTATGGAATTCAGGAGCCGAATTTCGCCCAGCCGCCCAGCAATATCACGGATGCGGGTCCAAAAAGCTCCGGCTTCACCGCGATAGCGCTGCCAGCCGGGAAAAGCGTTCGAAAACACGATCAAATAGGGCGCGTTGAGGCGGGCAATGAATTTGTGGGCGGAATAATTATCGGCGGTCACATTGCCGCCGCCGAGATAGCAAAAGATCAAATCCACGTGGGATATAGTTTTTAGAAATTCCCACAAATCCTTGGGCGACCTGGCGACGAGAATTTCGAAACCCTCATAGCTGCCGTAATGATCGCGGTTGTGGGTTATGGAAGCCATGGTGACATCGGCCACATCGACCACCGTCACGCGGTTGTCGCGCTCGACCATGCAGGCGACGCCCAAACGTTCAAAATTGCGCCGCGACAGGGCGGCTTCAACAACGAACAGGACGTGGGCCATCAGACGCTCACCACGCCGTCCGGCCGCCGTCAATGGTCAGGCACGCGCCGGTCATATAGCTGGATGCATCCGAAATCAGGAACGCGACCGCAGATTTGTATTCGTTCACATCGGCCATGCGGCCCATGGGGATCAGGTTTGTGAGGCGCTCCACGAAGGCATCATCCTGGCCGTTATGGACGCCGCCCGGCACCAGCGCATTGGCGCGCACGCCTTGGTCCGCCCAATAGGTGGCCAGGTACCGGGTGAGACCGATGAGCCCGGTTTTAACCACTGAATAGGTGACCGGCTTTACCGGCTGCTCGGCATCACGCCTGCCGTCTTCCCGGTATAGCCTCTGGTCCGGCGCTATAACGCCAAGATCGGACGAGATGTTCAAGATAACGCCGCTGCCCGCGTCGGCCATGGCGGCGCCGAAGACACGCGCGCACAAAAAGGCGCCCGTAAGCCCAACCGCGATATCGGCATTCCAAACCTCCATGGAAAAATTTTCCAGGCGGGAGAATTCCGTCCCGCCACCATCTTCCATCTTGGGATTGTTGGCGGCGTTGTTGATCAACGCATCAATGCGCCCAAACTCGGCCATGAGTGTGCAACCCATATCGGCAACGCGCGCATCGTCGGTGATGTCCAGCTTAAAGCCCCTTGCGCCGCCGCCGATCGCCTCGGCCGCCGCCAGCGCGCCCGCCTCGTCGATGTCGAGAAGAACCGGAATGCCGCCAAGCTCAGCCGCCGCCTCGGCGTGCTTTTGGCCCAAAAGTCCGGCGCCGCCGGTGATCGCCACAACGCGGCCGGTCAGATCAAACTTGTCCAGGGCACTCATGAATAATTTTCCTGCAAATATTCAAACACGGCGCCTCCAAAATCCTCTTTGAAAAATTCAAGTTTTCGAAAATCCGCCTCGACATCGACCTCGCCGCAATCGGGTGTCTCGAACCCGATGACGCGATCTCCGTAGGTAACGTTTTGTTCCAAGATAACGCTGGAACGCACCACATCTACATATCCCTGACCGGTATAGGTGGCGGCAAAACCTTGGCGCGGGTTATTGGCAGCTTCGGTATCGGCACCGGGACCCACGCCCAGGGGCATAAGATATCCATCCTGCATTTCAAAATTTTTCCAGGCGCTTTCCGGCATTTTGAAAACCGAGCGGAGGCCGGTTGCATCGGGTGCCGCCTTCAGCCTGGCGACCGCCATATCGATCAAGGCGGGATCGCGCAAAGGCGTGGTCGGGCGAATTTGAACCACAAATTCCGGCACAAACTCTTTTTCATCGCGCAACCATTCAATGGCATGGCGGATGACGGGGTAATCGGTCGCCGTATCGCTGGAAAATTCGGCCGGGCGCATGAACGGCACCTCGGCGCCATATTTGCTCCCGATGGCGGCGATCTCTTCCGAATCGGTGCTTAAGATTGTGCGCTCAATCGATTGCGCCATGTTCGAGGCGGCGACGGACCAAGCCAGCAAAGGATGACCGCCAAGATCGCGGATGTTCTTGCCGGCGACCCCCTTGGAGCCGCCGCGCGCCTGTATCAATGCAATCACTTCGCATGCGCCGGTCATGATATCAGTTCAATAAATCGCCATATCGGGATTGCAGCCAGGCCAGTTGGGAGCGGAATATTGCGATGCCTTCATCGTCCCGATAGGCCTGCATGATCAACGGACCCTGATAGTCCGAAGCCGCCAGCCAGTTGAACACCGCATCGAAATCACAATCGCCGGCGCCAAGCTCCACCGGGCCGCCGCCAAGAGCGCGATCCTTGATGTGAATATCGGTGATGCGCGTACCGTACGCGCTGAGCTCTTCGCCGGCATCGAAGCCCAGCGACGCGGAATTGCCCGTATCGTAATTGACGGTGACCGAATCCGATCCGATCCGGTCCAACAGCCCGGCAAACTCGGCCGGGCCGAGATCGGTTTCCAGCGATAGGTTTAGGCCCCGACTTGCCGCCACCGGCGCCGCATCAGCCATGACCGCAACAAATTCGGCCGCATCCTTTTCGCCCGACAGGCTGGATTGATCGACGCAGGGGACAACGATGTCGCGGGCGCCGATAATGGCGGCGCTGTCCATCAGCCGTTCCAGAACCCGGCGCGCCGCATCGGTGCGGTGCAATGGCGCTTCCATAAAATAGTCGGCGCAAATACTGATGACCGAAACGCCCGATTGGCTCGCTGTCGCTTTGATCGCAGCCGGATCGGCCAGCAACGGGTTTTCTTCGGCGCCTTCGAAATCGAGAATAAACTCGATCAATTCGATGCCCGATTGCTTCGCGGCGGAAAACTCCGCTGCCCAATTGCCCGCCGGAAAGGCCTGATAGCGCCCTTGATATTTGGGTAAAAGGCGGCCCTGCATGGTGCCAATTTGAAAGCGGCCAAGCATATCTAACCGGCCTTCGATATCAGCGTATCGCCGATAAGCAGATGATCGAGCCCGGAACTTTCGAAAGTGTGCATCGCGTCCTTGACGTTGTTGACGATGGGCTCGCCGTGCAGATTAAAGCTTGTGTTCAACAGGGCCGGAATTCCGGTAACTTTGCGGAACGCATCGATCAGTTCGTAATAGCCGTCGCTGCCGGTGCGCTCGACCAGTTGCGGGCGCACCGTCCGGTCATAGGGATGCGTGCCGGCAACGATCTGGTCGTACCCTTCGGGCTTGGTGTCGAAAGCGATCGCCATATACTTGGCGGCCAGGGCTTTCGGATTTTCGATATAGGCGTCGGCGTAGTCTTCCAGCAATGAAAATGCGAACGGCATCCAGAAATCACGGTTCTTAATGGCCTCGTTGATTTTCTGCACCGATTCCCGGCGCGAAGGATCGGCAAGAATTGACCGGTTGCCAAGGGCGCGCGCGCCGAACTCGCAGCGTCCGTTGAGGCGGGCGATAATGTCGCCGGCGGCCAACTTTTCGGCCACGTCTCCGGCGCTGACACCGTGGCTTACTTGATGGGTTTTTGCTATTCCGTCCCAATCGATGGAACCCAATTCTTCGTTGACGTTATAGCCCAGATACATGCTCTCCAAGGCCACGTTGCTTCCAGCGCCTTGATTGAGGTAATAGCAGCCGCCGATTGGCAGGCTTTCGTCCGATGAGGATGCCGCCACCATGATGTCATCGACGCAATCCAGTTCCGACAACACCTTGTTCATCTTGATGTTCATGGAAATGCCGCCGCCAATGGCGAACCGGCGAAGCCCCGTTTGTTCGTGGATCGCGATCAATACACCGCAAGCGAGATCTTCGGTATATAGCTGAACGGCGCCGGCGATGTTGTCGAACCGCTCATCGAGCCAAACCTCGCGCAGATAATTGTAAAGATCGGCGGGCCTTTGATCGTGCTGGATGCGCATGCCATCGGTGCGGTTGATGGGCTTGATCTTTTGGGCCGCCTTTTCCACATATTGCTGCTTGGCGTAGGGTGCCAATCCCATAACTTTAAACTCATGTTCATCGGGCCGCATGCCGAGATGCAGGGTGGCAAATTTGTAAACATGGCCGATATCGTTTTGATCGGATTCGCCGATTAGCGACAGCGCGTCATCCTTGGCCAGCCAGACCGTTTGATTGCGCCCGTCCCCCCAGCCATCGAGGATAACCACCGCCACATCCTGGCCCCGGGTTGGCCCCGAAAAGTAAGAATAATGGGCGTGACAAGAATGGTGGTCGATAAATTCAATCTGGCTTTCCGCAAGGCCGAGATAATTGGCCAGCGTGCGGCGCCGCTCATTGGTCCAGCTATCGACAGCGGCGGCGGGATCGTCGAGAATTTCATCGGTCAGGAACGAATAATCGAACACCGGGTCGGCGTGCGCAAACTTATCGTCATCGCGCAGCCAGCGCAGGTAATCCAATCCGTCCTCGCCGCGCATTTTCCTGGCGTGATAGCGTTCGCCGTAATAGTCGTGGTAATCGCGCAAGCTATAGGTCGGCGTGACTTTCGCTTTCACTTCCCAGGGATGTTCGTAAATCGTCGTATAGGCGGCCGCCGTCAGATCGGAGCCTTCAATGGCGGCCTCTTTGAGGCAAAAATCGATGGCTCGGGCGGGAAATCCGGTCTCGTTTTTTTGGCGGGTAAAGCGTTCTTCCTGCGCCGCCCCGACAACGACGCCATCGACCATAATCGCAGCCGAAGCGTTATAGCCCACATGGACACAAAGATATGATTGAGATTGAGGCATTATGATCTGCTAAAAGCCTGTGGTTTGTCCGCCGTCTACCACGAGATCAGTGCCGACGATAAAACTCGCATCGGGTGAACACAGAAATGCGGCCGCATCGGCAACTTCGCGGACGGTGCCAAACCGTTTCAAGGGAACCGTTCTATCGATCAAATCATCGATTGCCTTCGGATCCTTGGATCGCCGCGTCGCCCAGCGTCCGCCATCGAATAGGATATTTCCAGGGCTGATCATATTGACGCGAACGCCAAAAGGCGCTAGTTCGCGGGCCATGGCCTTCATGGCATGGCGCAATCCAGCCTTGCCGGCGCCGTAGGCGATGGGCGCGCCGATGGCCTCGATACCGGCGATCGAGCCGATAAATAACAAAACCCCCGACCCCCGATCCTTCATGTCCGTTGCCAAGTGCCGCGCCAGGCGAAACGGTCCGCCGAGATTGGCGGCGATCAGCCGATCCCATTCACCGTCCGAGGTTTGAAACCCAGGGGCCGTGTCGGTGGCGCCGAAATTGATCACGGCTATATCCACCGGGCCGGCGCCGGCCACGATTTCCAGAGCCTGGTCCTGATCGGACAAATCACCCTGAAGGGCGGTCACCGGACGGTCGAATTTATCTTGCAGACGGGATTGGGCAGCGTCCAGATCGGCCCCGGTGCGCCCCGTCAATATCAGGCCCCCGCCAACTTCGGCAAATCGCTCCGCAATCGCAAAGCCGATGCCCCGGGACGAGCCGGCCACCAGGATGCGCTTGCCGCCCAAATCTGTGCTCAACGCTGAACGCCCAAAAGTTCGACCAGTTCAATTATGACGCCATCGGGGTCATGGCAGTAGGCGACCAGAACCGGATCATCGGGACTTTCGAGGGGGGCGCTCTTGAAGGTGATATCAAGTTTGCTCCGCCGGTCATAAATCCCGCCCAAGCCGGAAACCGTCAATGCGAAGTGCGGACGGCCAGGCTCCGACGCCGACGCGTCGGCGCCCGGAGCCGATGCATGGGAGCGGTATTGCAGCAATTCTAGCTTGGAGCCATCGGGCGCCTCAAGCAGCACGATATCCACCTCGGCGTCTTCCAGACCAACCAGCTCCGAGATGTAATCCCCGGACTGCCCGCGGCGTTCCCGAACAAGGCGATATCCAAGTGCCCTGCAATAGAAGCGCATGGAGCGCTCCAGGTCGCTGACGGTAATGCCGATATGGCGGAATGAAGGTGTGCTCATACGCCGCTCAGCGCATCGCCGTTTCGATTGGCATCAGCTTTTCGCGGACGGCGCGTTCGCCATCGGACAGGATTTTCACACCATCGCCAAAGGCAGTTTCGATCAGGCGAATACCATCGACCAGCCTCCGAAAACCGACAAGCTCCACCGAGGCGGCCTGGTCCGAGCCATACATGGCCCGGTCCAGCGTAATATGGCGTTCGATGGACGAAATGCCGATTGCCGCGGCGGCCATGGATATGACAATGCCGGTTTCATGACCGCTATAACCCACGTCGCATCCATAGCGATCGCGTAAGGTCTGGATAACGTTCAAATTGGCGTCCCTATCGGGCATCGGATACTGGCTGTTGCAATGCATCAGCTCGAACGGGCATCCGGCTTTGCGGAAAATTTCCACGGCCGCATCGATTTCCTCCAGCTCGGACATGCCGGTAGAAATGAAGGTGTGCTTTTTCTCTTCGGCGATCATTTGCAACAAAGCGTGATTTATAAGCTGGGCCGATGCCACCTTGTTATAGCGGCCTTCATATTGGCGCAAAAATTCCTGCGCCTCCAAATCCCACGCCGATGCGAACCAGGCAATCCTGTGCTCCTGGCAGCAGCGCTCGATCTCTGCAAATTCCGCCTCGCCAAATTCCAGCCCTTCTTTCTGGGCGCGCTGGGTCGTACCCCACGGGCTTTCGCGCGTTTGAGCGAGATAATCCGCGTTGTAAACCTTATCGATGGAGCGTTTCTGAAACTTGACCGCATCGGCGCCGCAATCGGCGGCACCGCTGATCAATTGCTTTGCGGTGTCGATATCGCCGTTATGATTGATACCAATTTCAGCGATAATAAATATTGCCATAATGTTCGGTCCTGAAAGCGTTAAGTTTTACAGTTGAAAATAACCGTCAATAAGCTCACGGATCACACCGTAGCCGCCCTCCGCTCGGGTGATGTGATGGGCGACGGCGCGAATACTGGCATGAGCGTCGGCCGGCGCAATGGCGTGGCCAACCAGCGCCATTACGCCTGAATCGTTAATATCGTTGCCGACAAAGACGGCATCGGCCAACGAATAGTGATGTTCCGCCGCATATTTTTTGAGGACGGCAGCCTTGTCGTTGAGCCCCGAGATGCAAGGAATTCCAAGCTTGGCGGCGCGCGCCGCGACCACCGGATTTTTTTCCATGCTCAAGATGATTTGCGAGGCGCCGGCGGCCTTCAGCATACCGATCGCAAGGCCATCGCCGCGATGAACCATAACCGATTCTAGCCCGTCTTCGCGAACCATGACCCGGTTGTCGGTCATGACGCCGTCGAAGTCGTAACAGATGACGGATATTTCAGATATTGGGATAATGGCGGGATCCGTTTTTTAGGGCCATAGCGTTTTTGCGGGGACCAGGCAAGCTACCGCAGCCCGGGTGAAAGCACTCATCCGCAGCATCGCACAAAGGCCTGAATAGCTACACTCGGGAAGGCATAAAGGCCCAATTTCCCAGCATGTTCACGCTGCGAACACTATAGCGTTCAATCTGTGAACGTCAAGTTTGAAATTGCCTTTATACAATGGACTTGGCGGCCATATTTGGGATTTTACCGCGATCATTGGTTCGTGCAAAAACACCTATTTGGCGGCAATTTCTTCCAGCTTGATGACCGCAATCTCAGTGCCGGCAATCAGGGTAAGATTGATGCGTTCGAATTCGCTTGGCAGTTCGAGAGCATAGCGGACGCAGCGCGCCTCGCTTTGACTCACGCTCAGGCGCGCGCCGCCAACCGATACCGAGCCCTTTGGGGCGGATTTCAGCGAAGCGAAACAGGTTCGGATGCGGATATTACCGCTTACCGGAGCGGGTAAAATTATGCGCGGATCGGCGGACCCGCCATAGCCGGCGTCTTGGCGATAGGATTTGACCAGGCGACGTCCATCGGAATATTCGATCTCAAATGTTGTGCCGAACTGATTTTCAATATTGCCTTCGCCGCGAGCCGCGAGCTTGATGAAGCGCGCCGGATTCAGATTATTTCGAAACAACAATGTCTTGGCATCGGAAAGCCGCCGGGCAAGGAAATCCCAGTCGCCATCCTCGTCGATGTCGATCCAACCCAGCGGATAGATGGTTCCGCTGGCGGATCCTGAAATGGCCGGCAACAGATCCATCAATTTTCCCTGATGAAAGCTCAACAGTCGCCCAGGCTGCGCCGTAAGTATGTCGCCCCGGCCGTTAAAGTCGAAATCCTTGGCCCGCAGATAGGTGTTGAACCCATAGAAATGCCGCTCTGATTCCACCACCCGTTTAAAGGGCCTGGCACGCTCGCCGGTGCCCAAAAACAGTTGCAGATAAAATTTTGGCATATGAACGCCAACGCCGTGATAATTCAGGATAAAGTCCATAATGCCATCGCCATTGACGTCTTCCAGCAATCCGCCTTCATCAATCCGCGTCGGCATGTCACATACGATTTCAGGGAGTTGATCGCCACAAACCTGTCGGAATTTTCCGTCTTCATTGCGAAACAAAAAGCCATAGGCAAACAAATCGATATCGCCATCGCCATCGAAATCGCCGATGTCGGATCCTTCGGAATAAACCGCGCCCGGCGACCAATTCAACAGATTTAGCGCCTGATCGGAAAAGGTGCCATCGGCGTTTTCCACATACAGTTTGTTCTCGGAATATCTCGGGTGGGGATATCCCGACCAAATTATGTCCAGCCGCCCATCGCTATTGGCATCGAAAAACAAAAGCGGCTCCAGCTTCCGGTACATTTGGGGTGCCCCATCAGGAAACAATTTTGCCGTGACGTTCTTCCAATTGTCCAAGTTAATCTGGCGGAACACCTGCCCCTTGATGGCCGGCTTCGATACGGGATACCAAAAGAGCTTCTTCAAGTAGCCATTTTCAAATGCCGATTCCGGATTGGGCCCGAAATTCGCGACGACCAAATCTAGTCGACCGTCCCGATCTAGATCAGAAAAGTTGAAGCTGCCCAGTGTGTCCGACTTTAATACATCCAGGAAATTGGCCTTTTTGATCAGAACTCCCTTTTTGTTCAACCACAACCCTATCTCTCTAGATTCGTCGAAACCCACAAGGTCGTAATAGCCGTTGCCGTCTATATCGATAATACTCTGAACGGTAGTCCTCAGATCCAATTCTTCAATGCTGAACAAGTCCGTCCGCATCCGCGCCGAACTTGGTACTTCGGATCCATTCCTTTGGGTTGTCTTGTCAGGATTGTCCGCAGAATAGGTCGCCTCTTTGGCGGTAGGCATCCGCGCCGCATCATACCTCTCTTCCACAGTCAAGTTACGACCGAATATGTTGAACATGGCTATATAGAAAGCGACAATACCGGTGCCGAGAAGCAAGCCCTTGAACGGCGATGCAACTGCTGGAAACACCCCGGTGGGCGGATTACTGAATTTAACCAGAGCCAATAAATAATAGAAAAACGGATAGACGCTGGCGTAAATCAGCGCAAAGACAACGCCCACCAGCAATCCACGGGGGTCCGTGGGAAAAAACGGTTGATGCAGCAAGGCAGATACGGGAATCGCCGCCACAGCCGCCAACAAAAAGCGCAAAATTCCCACTTCCCGCCCACGTAACCGGATAAAGAAAATTGCGCAGACGAGTAGAAGCGCCACCAAGTAAAACGGAAGCATATCGAGCAGATAAATCGATAATTGCCTAATTTTATACGAGCCTGGAAATATTTCCCAAATTCGAAATTTAGAGGAAAAATGGGCAAAAAAGTATAATGCCAGCGCGGCCCCAGATGCCAATCCGTGCACAATTGCAGTGCCTGTTATTTTTCTAAACATGTGTTGCTAGCTAATAGTTGAGGCATGGCAGGTTACAAACTTCATGCCGCTGATTTGGCTATCTTTGGTAGCAGGTTACCCCCTTTTCGGCAATATCGCCATCCCGGCAATATATGAATCCGCAGTCTTCAAATTGACTATAAACCAACTACCATGTATTGGGCGTTGTTCACGGACGCCCGAAACAACGGATAAGTCTGAAACGAATGTCCCATCCACGTCAGTGCAAAATCTCTGCATGGGTATTGTTCCTGTTCGTCATTCTGTATGGCGCTCTCTACCTGAGCCGGGCTTATGATCCCCATTGGTCCTTCACCGGCGATACATCCAATGGCGTGGGTTTAATGGCGCACCAGATATCAGCCTTTCACCGGGGTGAGTATCCGGCATGGAACCCCTTGGTGCGAACCGGCCAGCGGGAACCGGTGTTCCATGTCATTCTGACCGGCAATCCCATATTCAATTTCTCGGCCCTGTTATCCTTCGCCGCCAACGCCCGCGATATGGTGTTCGCATGGGCCCAGGCATTGTATTTGTTCGCCATATTCTACGTGGCCGGTATATATGTTTTGCTTCGATATTTAACCGGCAGCCCTTGGGCTGGCACCTTTGGCGGTATATTGGCGATCGGCTCATCGTCATCGGTTTTTATAAATTTACATTTTGAATTTATCTTGATCGTGCATGCCATACCCTGGCTGATTTATGGATTTGTTGCTTATTGGCGTAAAGGGCACTTGCGGTATCTGTTTATTATCGCCATCGCATCCATCGCGTTTCTGCACGGCTATGAATTTGTGATGGGGCTTCTTTTCCTTCTGTTCCTGTTGATAGGGTTGGGTTTATTTCATGGATTCGGGAGTGGCAAGCTTGCGGCCGGGCTGGGCCGTATCAAACAACTTCCAGTTACCCATATATCCATTGGCGCGGTACTGGCGCTGATCCTCTTGGTGCCCAATCTGTTTCTATTTGTTGAGTTTCTGGAACAGCTGGCTTTAACCCGTCTGGCTAACTTGAATGTAACCGAAAATTTTGGGCTTACGTTCGACAAAATTTCGACGGCCACCTTTATTGATTACGCGTTTCGGCCCAAATTCTGGATTAGTTTGTTTTCGGGCGCCGTTTTCACAGATTTTAACGAGCTCCAATACCTTGTAGGTGCGTTGGTCCCGGCCTTGGCGGGAACGGCTATTCTCTCGCCAAAATATCGAAAACCAGCCCTAATTTTTACCTTCGCCGGTCTGATGATATTTTTGAGCAATATCTATCCGCTCCGAATTTTATTGGGGTTTTTTCCCTTTTCGCTCATCCATAATGGTGGATTTCTCTATCAGCTGGCGCTATTCGCCATGGTTATCGTCGCCTCACTGGGGTTTGCAGCAATTTATGACAGCCCGGCGCGGCAATGGTTTGGGCGGCTGGCGATTTTATTCCTGGTCTTTCTCGCCCTATGGCTCGGCGCGCAATTCATTTTCAGCCCATTGGACCGCTCGCACAATGTGCTTCTGATCCTGGCGGGCGGCGCTGCCACCATCTCAATGATCGCGACAGTTAAATGGGTCGCGACGGAGCGGCTCGGTTTGGTCATGACGGTAATCGCTTCGCTTTACACAGGGCTGGCATTGGCGGCTTATGACCGGCTTCCCATAGCCGGCGCATATCTGGAAGATGCCGAAGCCTATGCCGCATATCGGTACAGGGACGGCCACGGCCTGATCTTCAAGCATACGCGGCCAAAAGAAATCGAAGTAATTCCAACTCAACCGCAAAAAATACCGGCAGATTTTACCGAAAACCTGCAGCATGAATTTTCATCGTTCCTGACCCGGCGCGACAATTCCTATTTGCCATCCACGCTGCCGCAACCGGCGGCGTTTCCCCAGGAGATTCCTTACTTTTTATTCCGGTCCCTGGCCGGGCACGAAGGATATCTGGCGGGTAAATTTCATTTCGCGACGCGTGCCCTGACGTCGTCCGATCGCTCGGACATGTCCCTGTTCAATGGAAATTCAACGCTTCTAGGTGATATTCGAAATGCCGGCGTGGCTGTCGTCGATAGGGTCGCCGGCAAGACAGCCAATTATGGAAATCTCACCGCCGCTAATTTGAAAAAGGCGCTCGACGGAGCGGCGAAAGCGCAAGTCCAGGTCCAGGCCCAGGTGGTGGACTACAATGCGAACAGTGCCCGATTCAAGGTCGCGTCGGAATCAGCGGGACTTTTGATCTATACGGACCTGTGGAATTCGGGTTGGCGGGTTTCCGTGAATGGCCAACCGGCGCCGCTGATCAAGGCCTTTCACACGTTCAAGGCCGTCGAGATTGGCGCCGGTGTCAGCGATGTGCTGTTCGAATATCGGAGCCGGGCGCATGATGCGCTGGTTCTAATGAACATTACATGGCTGCTACTGGTTCTTGTGCTGGGGCTGATATTGCTTCGGCGCAAAGCGCAATATTGAACGTCACCGGTCTCGGCAAAGTGTCAGCACGGTAATCTCCGCCGGCGCATTGAAGCGCACGGGTAATATCGAGACTCCGGCGCCGCGGCTGGTGAAACCAAGCATATTACCGATCTTCCACGCCCCGACATCACGGATTGCGCCATCATGCAAGTTCAAGTTCAAAGGGTGCCCGCCCGGCAGGGCCACTTGGCCGCCATGGGTATGGCCACAGAGGTAAAGTCCGTAACCGGCCGCCTCCGCTTCGTTTTCAATTCCAGGCGAATGCACCAGCGCAATTTTAAAACCTTGCGGCGTGTCTTTAAGCACCCCGGACGCAGCCGGCGTATAATAAGAATGCACATCGTCTAATCCGGTTATAAAAATTTGGCTATTCCCACGGGCTAGACTTACCGTCTCATTGACCAGGAAGGTTACTCCCAATTTTTCCAAGGCCGGAATGAGCCGGAGACTGTCGTGATTTCCGAGAATGGCAAAGATGCCGTCGGGCGCGGTGATATGCGGCAAAAGCCGTTCGACAGAAGCTACCGGCTGATCCAACTGGTAAACATGGCGGCCCTGGATATCACCGGTAATTACGCATAGATCAGCGGCAACATTTTTTGCAATTTTGCAAATCGCGTCGTCGATGCCCGCTATCGTATCGAAATGTGGATCACTGATTTGCAGCAATCTGTATCCGTCGAATTCTTCCGGCAAATGCTCAAAGCTAAGATCAATCTCGGTCAGCTTTATATTCAGCGCATTTCGAGTACCAAGTTTTATAATTCCAGTGACGCGCAAGAGGCCAAGAAACACCCAATAGCCAAAGCCCAGCAGGCTGTGGCGCCACATGGGCAGAGAATGTTCGCGGCTGCGCGCTTCCTCCACTTTGGCGCGCGCCGCCAGCCACTCTTCTCTCCGGCCATCCGAATGAGGCGAATTGCGTGGTTCTATAATCGCTGTCTGCCTGGCGGGTTCCGTGACCTTAATTTTCGAGATCCAAATTTTGATTGGCGCCGGTTACGCCTTTTTTCTCATGAACAAAAAATTTGCGCATATATTTTTTAAAGCCGAAATCGTGGTCGCTTAAATGAATGTTCTGCCCCTTCTCCCAGGCAACATAGGCCGATTTCAACCAGCGTTGATCTTCGACCATGGCCAGATGGCGGATCACGCTTTTGAAGGCGACGGTGGCTATCAATCTGATAATCGGGTTGGGATGGTAGCTGTTGATGGTGATGGTATATTGGGAAACTTGGTGGCTGATCGGGCGGACGAAAATCTGCCACTGCGCCTTGGCGACCACATCGTGATATTCGCTGCAAAAGGGGTGGACGGTAACCTCGACCTGGTTTTCGTTGATCCGGTATTTGAAATGCTTTTCATCCTCGCTGAGGATTTCCGGCGTATAACTCGTTTTCAACGGGTTCTTGCGGCCAAAAAATTTCCGGTAGAGTCCATAGAAATCATAAAAATAGGTGTGATAGGCATGATGGGGAAAGTCCATGGAACTGTTCATGGCCAGATAGAACGGCACCTCATAGGGAACCGAATTGATCAGACAGCGCTCGGGAATTTCATCGAGAATGAAAGATTTGGCCCGCTCAAATCCATCCGCCGATCCCGGGTAAACGAATACCATATTGCCGCGCGAATAGGTCTGATAGGACTGCAGGGCGCAATCTGGCTTGTTGCGGGCGAGCGGCGCATCAAGCAGCGCGCCGTCTTTTAAATCGAACGTCCAGCCATGGAAACCGCAACTAACCTTGCCGCCGGTTATTTTGCCTTGATCCAGCGGCAATCCGTAATGGGGGCAGAAATTTTGATAGCATTTCGGATCACCATCGTTCCAAAAAAGGATGAGATCCCGGCCCCAAAGGGTAAAGGCGTACAACGATTGACGTTTCAATGCGGAACGGGTGATAATTCCGTATAAAAATTTGGCATAATCGTCTTTGCTGAAATTAAACATCGCGGGTTTCTTTTATTAGATGCTAGGCCGCATTTAATTGTTGAGGAGCGCGTTTGATCGCACCATATCCGATACCAGTTTGCCTGTCTTGTGCGCCACCGCAATATATCCTGTATATAATGGCGCCGTAACGCTGACATGGTCGAGCTTGGCCCGGTACAGGAGCGCAAGCGCGCGCTCGAACCCAATGAGCCCAAGGATACGCGCGACAGGCATCGACTGCCTGTCGGTTTTCAATTCATCGATCGTCATTCCGTTGGTCGCACAATATTGGCGCACAAGGTCTGCAGTGTATATTGTTCCCGCAGACAAACGGTATACATAAAAACGCGAAGCAAGAAGGCGCGATAGCCAACGGGTATAATCCGCAAAATTAAAATAAAACATACCGCCCGGCTTGAGATTCCTCGCGATATTGGCGAACACCAACGATGGATTTACAAAGTTGGACAATGTTGCAAAACACGTAATCGCATCGAATTGCCTATTGTCTCCCCACTGTCCTTCAAAATCTGCCACGGTTACATTAGCGCCAAAGGATTTACGCCCGTAATCGACCATGGTCGACGAGATGTCGATCCCCTCGGCTTTGAAACCATGGGCATTCAGAACATCCACAAACACCCCGTCAGAACAGCCGATATCCATTATTCTGGCTCCTTCGGGGAGCTCTTTTGATAGTCTTTTGGCGCGAACGGCGGCATTGATGCGGCGCAAAGGCTCTTCCTGAATATAGGAATCATAATTGACGAAGTCCTTATCCGCTTCGTCGCCGTCCGTTACATTGCTGAATTCCCAATATTCCTGCGACTCATAGACATGCGCGCGGGCTTCCTTGCTGAGCGAAGGGTTTTGAAATATTAAACCACAGTCATCGCAGCGGGAAAACTGGATCAGAAACCCCGCCATGCGGAAGGAATGGATTTCTTTAAGGTTTGAGCTGGAGCAAAAATCGCAACTGCGGTCGATAAAATCGAATTTGCCTGGGTCCAAAGAAACAAACGCGCGGCGCCCGCCGGCCGGGTCACCGCCAACATCACCAATATCACTACACATAATTACTCGGCGGCCACGGAATTGCTGATTTCATGCTCTTCTTGGGGGCTGGCGGCCATAGATGCGAACCCATCAACCACTTTTTCGCCAAGCAGGCCATCGGCGGGCAGCCTGAATTGCTTTTCAACCAATGGGAATTTTTTGTGCCTTTTGAACAGGCTAAGGTGATATTTCGGATCCAGCCGCTTCTTAAGCCACCAAATATAATTTTTTACATAGGTGGTCGCATCCGTATCGCGGGTCGCAATGGCAATGTCCAGAAGACTTATGAATAAACGAAACGGCCCCATCCAGAAGATATTATAGGCCTTCCATTTCAGGAGAAGACGCTTGGAATTAGGCGAAAGAAAGCTCATCAGCCGCAGCATAACCCGGTAACCGTTCAAAAGCCGGAGACGGTCTTTGTCCAAGCCGACGGAGCCGCCGCTCATGTAGTTGTCATGAAAACCGTTGTCGATGCGGTCTACTTCATCAATGTGAATTTCGCCTGCAGCCAAGCCGTGCTCGATCATTTCCGTTCCGGGCATATATTGCAGCATAAACGGCGCGATCCGGTAGCAATGCTTGAGCGGCACCAGAAACTCCGCAAACTCCATCAGTTCCACCTTGATGGAAGCCAGGGATTCTTCCGGCGTCGGCGGGCGGGTTGATCCGTCGGCCTCGCGAACGGGTAGCCTTGGAATCCCGAGGATATAATCAAACGCATAATCTTGGCCGACACTTTCAAGAATATCCGCTGCCGCGCGTATCTCATCATTGGTGTCGGGCCGGTTGAGAATGGTATTACGAATTTCCTCGTTCCAACATTCCACGCCGATCTGAATGGCAAAGCATCCTGCATCATGCATGGCACGAACCGCCCGCTCGCTCACCAGTTTCGGGTGCAGGAAGCAGCGGAATGGAACGCCGACTTCGCTCTTATATTTTGTGAAAAATTCTTCCATCCATTTCGCACTGCATGCCATGACGGGCTGGCGAAAATCAACCCAGGCTGAATTGTATTTTTCAACATGGACTTTCAGCTCGGCGATTAGAGAATCGACGGATCGTTCGCGCACGCGCGGACCCTTCAATTGGCGCGCATCCTCGGCCAGAAATGACAGAGAGCAGAAATTACAGGCGTAGGGGCAGCCACGGGACGGGCACGACAAATAGGAATTTTTCAACGGAACGTGCGGCGCAAACAATTCCTTATCGACCGGCGGCAATACATCCAAATCAGCAATCAACGGTCGGCGCGGTGTCTTGATAATCTCGTCATTTTCAAGCCGATACCAAATATTGGGTATGGTGTAGTCGATTTTCCCCGCTTCAATGCTATCGGCCAATTCGACGATGGCAAAGTCGCCTTCGCCCAGGCACACCATATCGACCGCGCCATCATCTTCGTTCAGAACCGCATCCGGCGCGGAATGGGGATGAATACCGCCAAAAATTACCGGCACGCTATAGTGCTTCTTCAGCTCCGCCGCTATAAGACGCATTTCGCGGTATTGAACCGTCTGCACATGGAAGCCGACCAGATCAGGTTTCAATTCGATAATATATTGGATCAGCTTCTTGCGCTGATCCAGAAGCTTCGCCGCCCAATCGATTTTGATGTAATTCTTGTCGTCGAACAAAGCCTGATCATAGGCCAGCTCAACTTCGTGCCCGCTCTCTTTGAGCTTCGCCGATAAAGCCTGTAGGGCGATATTTTCCCAACCGATTGCGACCAGAACGCACTTCATGATCTTGTTCTCCGACGCGAGTGAATTTTCACGAAAAAATCAATCATATCCCAAAATGTCCGCCACATCGTCCCATAGCGCGCCGAAGTTGGAATTCCATACATCCGGCGCCGCATTTGTGATGGTACCTCGGCAATAATTAACTTTTTATGCCGTGCTTTGACTAACAATTCAACCAGAAAGAAAATGCCAGTATATTCAATACTTATTCCGCCTCCGACAAATATTTCGCGGCGATAGGCTTGAATCCAATTTACATCCGAAACACCAATATTGAATAAAATCGGGACCAGTATTCGATTGTAAATAAATGAAGCCGCATGGGCGACCGGATGATAGCCAACCCGCTCAACGCGCACGCCAACAACGATGTCGCAGATGCTCATCCTCGGGAGGTAAATTTCCAGCTCTTCCTTGGTGAGCGGATTATCGACGGGCATCAGGATTATGAAATCTTTGGTCGCGTGGCCAGTGCCGGTTCGAAAGGCGCCGCCGATACCTTGGTTGGCGGAATGGTGAATGACGGTGATTGATGGCTCATTTTCGGTAAGGCTATCCGCGATGGCGCCGGTGGTGTCGATGCTGCAATCATTGACAATGACAATTTCCGATTCGATGCGAAGCGCCAACAAGGTTTCGCGAATGATGGAAACTGCCTTCTCCAGAGTTTGCTCTTCGTTGTAGGCAGGAATCAGGATCGTGATTGAAGGATGGTGATCAACCATAATATTCCGAGATGGCCCTTACCACATTGTCGATTTGCCGATTCGAAATTTCCGGAAACATCGGCAGCGATAGAATTTGACTGGCCTGGGATTCTGCAACCGGGCAACTGCTTGGCCCAAACCCAATATGCTCAAATGCCTGCTGCAGGTGAAACGGTATCGGATAGTGGACGCCTGATTGAATTTGCCGGCCATTCAGATGCTCGGACAACCCATCTCGGTCCTTAGCCAGGATGACGAACAAATGAAAGATGTGCCGTTCAATATCGCTCCGCTCGAATTTGGGCACGGTCACGGAGCCGACACCCTCCAACCCTTCACAATACCGGCTAGCCGCCGCAAAACGTGCGCGGTTCCAGCCATCCAAATGATCCAGTTTCACATTCAACACGGCCGCCTGGATTGCGTCCAGCCGGCTATTGGTTCCCGCCAACTCGTGGAAATATTTCTTGGTGGAGCCATAATTTCGGAGCAGGCGCAACTTTTCCGCCAAAGCTTCATCGCTGGTGACGGCGAGGCCGCCATCGCCGAGCGCGCCCAAATTCTTGGACGGGTAAAAACTGAAACAGCCAATATCACCGATAGCGCCGGCAGAGCGGCCCTTGAATTTGGCCCCATGGGCCTGGGCGGCGTCTTCGATGATTTTCAATCCATGGGCCGTGGCAAAATCGGAAACGACATCCATGTCCATGACCTGCCCATACAAATGCACCGGCATGATGGCCTTGGTACGCTTCGATACGCTGCGCCCGGCCGCGGCGATATCCATCAGGGAACTGTCGGCATCGATATCGACTGGCACCGGTATGGCGCCGACCATATTTACCGCCAGCGCCGACGCTATGAAGGTATTGGCGGGAACAAGAACTTCGTCCCCGGGTCCGATTTCAAGGGCGCGGCAGGCAAGAAACAAAGCATCGGTTCCCGTCCCCATGCCTACGGCAAACTTTGATCCAACATATGAAGCAAATCGGTTTTCAAACTGCTCGACTGGGGCGCCGAGGATTAGCGATGCGCTGTCACAAACATCCGATATGGCGCCTTCTAACGCGCCTTTAAGGTTGGCGTAGTTCGCCCGCAGATCTACAAATGGAATCATGTATTTATTTTTCTCCGCGCCCGGTTCGGGTCGCAATTTCAACAGCATCCAGTTCCCGCAAAACCTGAGCGGGATTGCCCGCCACGACGGTAAAGGCCGGCACGTCCTTGGTAACCACGGCGCCGGCGCCAACTATCGCCCCTTCGCCAATTTCGAGACCAGCGAGGATGGTCGAGCCGGTTCCGATGGATGCAAAATTCTGGACCGTCGTTACCTCGCAATTCCAGCTTCCATCTTCGGCCGATAACACCGACGGATACCGGTCATTGATGAAGGACACATTGTGGCCAATAAAAACGTCATCGCCGATTGCAATTTCAGAGCAAATAAAACTGTGGGACTGAACCCGCACCCGGTGGCCCAATGTCGCGCCGCGCTGGATTTCCACGAACGTGCCGATACGGCATCCGTCTCCGATTTTGCATCCGTACAGGTTTGCGTATCCGTGAACGATGACATCGCCACCAAAGACAACGTCGTCGGAAACGGTGCAATTGGGGCCTAGGCTGGGCGATGCCATATAATCAATTCACGGTTTGCAAGGCGCTGTTATTTGCAGAAGATTTATCCCCAGCCGACAATACAGCCGAAACATCGGCGGCGAAAACCGCAGAGGCGGGGTTTGGCTTGTCGTCAAGTATCAGATCAACAAATGCATCGGTTTCGCATCTGAGCGGCTCCACCACATGCACTTTCGGGCTAATGATATCGCCATCATTGATCAGATACCGAAAGGCGCCGAAATCGGGCTCAATCGTATCGGCAACGCCAATACCTTTTTCGAACAGGCGCACCGGTTCCAGATTGTTCAGATCATCGAAAATCGCGCGGGCCTTGCTGCCAACCAATTCCATGGTGCGCAATTTGTTGGCATCTACCCATGATACATGGATTTGACCGAGAACGCCGGATGGGTACTGCAAACTGATAAAGGCGACATCGGAATTTTCGGTGCCGAGCGGGTTTGATCCAACCACCGACACCTTATCCGGGCGTTCGCCCAACAGAAAATTCATGATTGCCACATCGTGCGCGGCCAAATCCCAGACGACATTCACGTCCTGGCGAACTAATCCCATATGGGTGCGCGTCGCCTTCATGTAATATAGCTTTCCAAGGCGATCCGAACACATCAAATCCCTGAGCTTCAATATTCCGGCATTAAACAAAAACGTATATCCAATCATCAGTTGGACATCGTTTTCTTTCGCCGTCCGGTCAAGCGCCAATATCGTTTCCCCGTCAAAGGCCAACGGCTTTTCGCAAAAAACATGTTTGCCCGCTTCCAGGGCCTGGCGCGCGATCTCGGCATGGGAGGACGCGGGCGTCACGATGACCACGGCATCGATATCCGGATCACCGATTATGTCTCGGATATCCGAACAGCGCTTGAAATCGGCCCCAATTGTGGCGCCCAAATTTTCAAAGGCTTCTGGGCGCGCATCGCACACAGCGACCACATCGACCCGAGGATTTGAGGAAAAATTTCGCACCAAATTCGGTCCCCAATGACCAAGGCCGATAACTCCAACTCGCAGTGACAAATTTTGTTCTCCCGTTATCGGGCCTTGAATTTTTGGGCTTCCGCCCAGCGGCACGGTACGGCCCATTCGAATTCTCGGACCATAAACTGGCGATAAATGATTGTCACGATCAATGAGGGAATAGGCTAACGTCGAAGCCAGCCGTCAGCTTTGGGCACCACCAACGGTGTGTTCCGGACTTTGTCCGGCGTCAAATTTCTGTCCAGCTTTCAACGAGATCGCGCCTGTTTGGGTATATTCTTCGCGCGCGGATTTGAGCATTTTGGTTTTCTCGCGGGTCGCCGCTTTATCCCAATCGGATGATTTGTGTTCATCGGGTTTATAGGCCTTAATCCTGGGCCGCTTCTTCAACTCCGGATTCAACCAGTTCATGACCGGCTCGGTCAGCCGGAATGGCAGAGCGGCCCATAAAACATTTATCAACACCTGGCTGCCGACGATTGCCATCTCCACTATCTCAGCGGGGTTTAAATACCACCGCTTGGGAAGCGCAACCCAACCCATGGAGCGGGTATGGTTCAACAGGCTCATAACCGTGCGAAAAGAAAGATAGGCCCTGAGGTTATAATAAATTATGTCGCGCTTAAGTTCCCATTCGGATGCTGTTTCCGGCACATAGGGCAGCGGCGTCTTATCAAATACGCTGCGTGTCAGCGCCAGCGTACTGTTGAAATTTGACCAATCCTTTTGAATATTCAAGCGCCCGGAATTGACCAGATCTGTATAGAGCGGCGTTCCTGGATAGGGAATCAAATTGTTGAATTTGGTTGACTTGATTTTGAGGTCCTCGATGATCTTGAACCCGTCTTTTCGGTCCTGGCTGGTTTCGGTCGGCAGGCCGTAGATCATACCCAGGGACACACCCAACCCATGGCGGCGGCAAAGCGCCACCGCTTCGATATGGATATCAATGGTTTCATCTTTCAAGGTCAAATCCATGAGCCGCTGAACGCCGGTCTCCATGCCGAGAGACGCATGCGTAAATCCGGCCTCCGACATGCGCTTCACAACCTCGTCGCCGCCTTGCAAGACCAGGTTATCGGCGCGCGTCTGCACCGCAAGTTCCACTTTTGTATGCAAGCCTCGCTCAATAATTTTATCGCACAAGTCTATAACCCGGCGCGCCTTGATGCAGAAGTTGTCGTCGTAAAATATGATCTCTCTCTGACCATAGCGTTCCACGAGGGTTTCCAACTCGTCAACAATGGCGTCGTTGGACTTAAACCTGTAGGTCGTGCCGGTCATCATGCGCTGGCTGCAAAATGAGCATCGATATGGGCATCCACGCGATGTGGTGAGGAACCCCATATCGTATTTCGGATTTTCGAACAGGTGATACGGAAATGCAGGAATTTGATCTAAGTCCGGAAACAAGGGCGCGTCGGGATTATGACAATTGATCCCATCTTTTCGGAAAGACACGCCGCGAATATCATGACTTTCATCGTCGCCATGGAGAGCACGGTATAGCTGGAGCATTATCTCTTCGCCCTCGCCGCGAACCACATAGTCTATGACACCTTGATCCAGCGGCTCATCGGGCAACGCGGTCGGGTGAATGCCGCCGACAGTGATAATGGTATCGGGAATTTCGGCTTTGATCATTTGAGCTATCTGGTAGGCGCGCGCCACATGGGCGGTCAAGCAGCCGATGCCGATAACATGGGGCTTGGGCATGCCGGCCAAGGCTTCGCGGACCCTGTCGGCGGTGATTGTTTCGACTTCCTCATCCAGAACACGGCAGCGGATATCGTGCTTTTCCATATAGGCACAGATAAAACCAATACCGACCGGAATACCGACCGGAACATAGCGTGACACGAAGCCACCGAATTTTTCTGCGGCAGGATTTATAAATAACATACCGGTTCACTACCCATCATTTTAAAGGTGACTCTCATTAACGCCGCCAAAATTCTTGTCGCAATTTATATCCCATGCATCATTGTTTTTAATAGGTTTAAGAATCGTTTGCAACCCATCGGTTATACCAAGGTAATGTAACAACGGTGCGCAAGTAACGCGGCGCACTGAATGTTTTTTCCAATCATTGCCGTCCCCGCTACTCATTGCCCCAATCTACCAGCAGGCGGATTGACCGGCAATTAACTAAACGGAATTTCTTTCCGGGGTTAACTGAATGACCCGGGACGATTGATGATCACGCCTTAGCACCGGAATGGCGTTGGCAAGGTGGATGTCGTCCGTCTTATCGGAAGTCTGGCTAGTGACACCCAGATCCTGCTTTTGCGCCCGAATGGTCCGGTAAAGCGCATCCCAATTTTTAAATAAAGCGGCCTCATCGCGCTTCGAAATCCAGCGGGCACTGAAACGAACGCCAAGCGATGCCAGGCCGGTTTTGGCGGCAATCCGAAACGCCGTCTGCAATTTGGACTTATGCGCCTTTTTTGAGAGCCCGGTGACCGCCCTGCCGATGGAGCCAGTCCGGCCGGACAGCTTTGCATCCCGGCTTGTCCGGTAAAATGCGAAAAATATCCGGAACTTCCAATAGATCAGTTCCAGCTTGGAAAAGCGCGAATTGTGCGAAACCGCCGGGGTCAACTGGCTGCCATGCAAGATGTGGGCAAAATATTGCCGGTCAAAATTGATCTGTCCGGCATCATAAAGGCTGTTGAAAATTTCTGTGCCCGGCAGAGCGGTATAAAAATTCACAACAACATCGGTGACGCCAAGTGTCTTCATCAATTTAACAAAGGGAATATTTTCCCCCATCTCGCGCCGGGTTTCGTGGGGGAATCCGATAACAATGAAGATGGCCACGTTTAAATCGGTCTTGATTGCCGATTTCACGCTGCTCACCAGATTTTCAGTTTTCATCTTTTTCTTGATCAGCTTGCGCGTTCGCTCAGAACCTGATTCCGGGGCGTAGCTCATACTGACCATACCGGTGCGCCGCATCAATTCGGCTACGTCGTCATCGACCGCTTCGCAGCGGGTTCCAGATGGAAATTGCCAGGTGATATCCAACCCCCGATCAAGAATTTCATTACAAAATGTCACCACCCAAGGCTTTTGAATGATCGCCGTCAGGTCTTGAAACGGGAAATTTCGGGCGCCGAAAGTATCGATGTAATATTCGATTTCATCGACGACCATGACCGGATCTCTGGGGATCCATCTGGGCAGCCACATATTCGGCGACGAGCAGTAGGTGCATTGATAGGGGCAGCCGCGCGTCGCCAGGATGGGTATGGTTGTTGCAGCCACATCCATGCCGCCGACCATCCGGTGATGATTATAAGTGGCGACATCAAACCGTTTCCACGCTGGCGGGGCAATATCGTCCACCGCTGAGATTCGGGGCCGGCGGCTATTGACCACCACATCATCGCCATTCCGGTAGGCAATTCCTTGAATTTCGGCGATCGGGGCGCGCCCCTCAAAGGCATCGACAAGTTCAATGATCGTTTCCTCGCCTTCGCCCATAGCAACCACATCTGCGCCCGAAGACGCCAGGCAGAATTCCGGCATCGACGTGCAGTGCTCGCCGCCAACAATGATGTGCATGTCGGGGCGCAAATTTCGGATGAGTTTTATCAATTGAACCACGGCGGGCCATTCGTGGGTAAATATGACGGAAATTCCAACAATCGTGCATTCCGGCGCTATGCGCCCGGCAATATCTTCAAGCCGGCTGCCAATCAAAAACCCCTTATAATACCGTGTCTTCCCCGTTGGCGCTTCGGCAACCGCATCGATCACATCAAAGGCAATATCGCGTTTTTGCAGCGCACCCGCGATATAGGCCAATCCAAGCGGCAACGTGACGGACGTTGTCGCAACGCGAAATGATTCGACAGCGGGAGGTCGGATGAGACAGATCATATTTTAGGCGGTCTTATTCAAGTAATTGCCAAAATTGGTTCGTACAAGCATCAACGCCGTAATCCATATGGGTTCAAATTCAGCAATCATTCGTGAATTCGGGTCAAAAATCATCTATCAGGCAATTTCAGCTGCAGATAATTCTTGGTATCAGGTTTCATGGCAAAATTCTAGCGCCCAAATTCACCAGCTATGCAGCCAAACTGGATAAAGCCTGGCCAAGCTGGAAAGTTCGGCATGAATATATTCAAATCTCAAAGATGCCGATTTGAGTGGCGCTAAGTTCGGCGGTACCAACTTTGCCCAGGCGCATCTTGATAACGTCACCGTGGATTTGAAGGCGCTGCTCGATCACCGTCGGCGCGGCCAAAGCAAGGCCTTTCTCAGTCAGCTCACGCGTCTACCGCAAAGGGATTTTCGAAACTGGAACTTTCAAGACTACGACCTCAGCAAAATTGACATTACCGGCAGTAATCTGGCGGGCGTCAATTTGCGCCGCGCCGATCTCCGGGGCGTCAATGCCGGCCTAGCCGATTTTCGCGGCGCCCGGCTTGAGCAGATATTTTTTGACATGGTCAAAGCCAACGGCGCTGATTTCAGATCGAGTCGCCTCAACAAAGTATTTTTCAGGCGATCTCAACTCAAGGACGTTGATTTCCGGTTTGCGGTGCATACCGGTGTGGCGTTTGGCGGCAGCACTATTGAAAACCCACGCATTGAAGTAGCCCGCGTCCTCGGCGCCAAACTGAACAATACAAAGCTGATTGGTACCACGCTCAAATCGCTGCAGTCGCCGTGAGCGCTGTTAGGCGGCGTCAATCCGACCGGTGAGTGCGCGCTCCGTTACCGAAGCGGTATCACCAACCCGAATACAGCTCCGATATTTTTGTGTCCCGTTCGGCATAAATGATCAGAAAGCCTTCGAAATCCAGCCGCTTCCACAATGGTTGCATCAGCCGCAACAAACCCCGGCGGGGATATTGCAGATAGATTTTCCGGTGGATGGTTTTGAAGCCGGCAAAGCGGACCAGATATTCCCAGTCTTCCGGGTTCAATTCGAATATATGGAAATTTTCGGGCGTCAGGTCCTTATAGATTTCGGCATCAAAATTGCGCAGCTGGTAGCCGCCGAACCGGCTGCGCTTGACGTAGGGAACCGAAAACAAAATTCGGTCGCCCTGACCCTCGGTCGCAAGGGCGCGAAAAAAGCCGATGGGGTCAATAAGATGTTCGACCATTTCGAAACTGGTATAGAGATCCGCATCGATGCCGTGTTCGTGAATTTTTTCGGCGCGCCCGAGCACCGCCCGCCCACCCTTGGCTTTGATTTTATCGATGGCGCCGGGGTCAAGGTTTACCGAGACGATGTCCTTGATTTTGCCCTTGGGCGCCAGCGCTTTCAGCACTTCGGCATGGGTTCCGGCCGAATCGCCAATATCCACAATGGTCAAGCCGTCGCCGGAAAAATGGTCCAGCGCTTCCAAAACGCTTTTGATCTGAAACGCGTGCAATCCCCGTAATTTGTATTTCCAGTAGCGCTCATACTCGGTGCGGTCAAACTCGTTGGTGTATTGATCGATCAGGTCGGGAACGATTTTCTCCATATCCGCAAACAGCGAATAGCGCCCGGTTTCCTTGGCTGCCGAAATGACCGACGCAGCCGAAAGCCGCTGATACAAATCCGTCGTATCGAGCCCAAACCCGCGCAATATTGATTTGATCAGCCTAAGCATCCGGCGGCCCCGGTTCGGCCACGCCGTTATCCAAATTCCACCGCGCTTTCCATTCGGGATCGGCGCAATAGATGTCATAGACCAGCTTCATGGTATTGAACGCGTCCCTAGACGAGCCATTGGTGATAGCGTGATCGCCGGCAATGGCGCCCGCAAACTCGGCAATTTCCGCGGCCCAGGATGTGTCATTTTTGTAGCGGGTGATGTGCTCTTCGGGATCGCCGTCGAAGACGCCGTTCGTGCGCGCCACGGTCATGGTTTCCTCGCCATAGCTTTTCGATCCCGAAAGGATACCGTTGAGGGTGATCGAGCCTTTTTCCAGTGTAATGTCGAACTGGAATCGGTGCCGCCATTCGGTCGCCGAGGAATGCAGCATGGCAACCACGCCCGTATCAGAGCGCATCAGCGCATAGGCATTATCCTCCACATCGTGGTTCCAATAGCTGTTGGAGACAACGCTGGAAATCTCCGGATACTCGCCGCCAAACAGGCGCATGAGATCGACCATGTGAATGCCTTGATCAAGCAGAATACCGCCGCCAGCAATCTCGCGCTTGGTGCGCCAGTCGGATTGAAAATTGATCATCACCGATTTACCATAGACGCCGCGAATATTGATCACCCGGCCCAATTCGCCGGACGCGACGATGTCGAGGGCGCCCGCAACCGAATCATGGTAGCGGTGATTGAAGCCGTATTTGAGCTTAAGCCCGGTGGTATTCTCTTCACAGGCAATGACGCGCTGAATGTCATCGAGATTGCGACCAGGCGGTTTTTCGCAAAGAGTGTGGAACCCGTGTTGCAGCGAGGCGATGGTAACCTCGGCAGCGACATCGTTGGTCAGGCAAATAAAGGCGACATCCAGATCTTCGGTGAACAATCGGGAATAGTGGGGATAATAATTGATGCCGTCTTCCAATTGGCCTTCATCAGAATATTTCCGGTCGCAGACCGCCACCACCCGCATATCGTCGCGGCTATCGATATATTGCCGGCGGCGCTGACCGACGACGCCGTAACCGGCGATACCGACGCGTAAACGCTCGGCCGTCATTCGCCAATATCCATATAGTGGCGGGTCCAGGGATCGGCCTTCAGCATTTCTTCGGCACGGTCCCTGTCGGCCGGCGTATCAACGCCTAGGGTTGGCCGGTCTGCGATAACGACGCTCACCTCAAATCCGTTTTCGAGGCCGCGCAGGATATCGATCTGCTCGGCCTGCTCCAAAGGGGTCGGCGGCATCTTGGAAAACTGATCGATGAACGAGCGGGTAAAGCAGATGATCCCGGTCTGCTGGTAGGCGGGCGCGGGGTCATCCCGAAAACAGGCGGGGATCGGCGCCCTCGAAAAATACAACGCCTTGCCGGTAGGCGCCGCGACCACCTTGACCCGGTTGGGATCGGTGAGGTCGGCCTCATTGGCCAGCGGCGAGATCACGTTGACGATTTCGGAGCCGCCTTTGGCGAACTTATCGGCGACCGCATCGCCCATATCGGGCCCAAACAGAATTTCATCGCCCTGCACCATCAGCACCGGTGCATCCGGCGCCAGATCGGGCTGGAAATTTTGAATGGCCTGCTGAGTGCGGTGCATTGCGCTGGGCTGCGCTTCATCGGTCATGACGACGGTAGCGCCGAAACCCTCAGCGGCGTCCTTGATCGACCCATCGCACGTGGCAATCACCACCGGGCCCAGCTTTTTGGCCAGCCGGCAGCGCTCATATATATGTTGCACCATCGCCAGGCCAAGCATCGGAACCAACGGCTTACCGGGAAAGCGGCTGGAATTCATGCGCACCGGAATGACGCAAATGGGCGCCGTCATTTCTGCAGGTCCCCAAACCCTTTGAGGGCATCGCGCATCGCCGTCAAATCGGTGCCGTAGGCAACGAAGCGAAAGCCTGACTTTATTTTGGCACGCAGCTCATCCAGATCCGTGCCCACCTGATGAATGCCTGGCGCTTTGCCGAACCGGCGGCAGGCATCCAAAACTGTGTCCAGCTTTTCCTGAAATTCAGGCCCAGAAAAATCACCGTGGGCGCCCATGCTGGCGGACAAATCGTAGGGCCCGATGAACACCGCGTCGGTCAGATCGGAGCCGATGATTGCCTCGGCCTCGGCGACGCCGCGCATGGTTTCAATCTGCGGCACCAGGAACGGACGGAACCCGGGCACAAGTTCATCGAACCGGTCGCCCCATTGGTTGGCCCTGGATAGTCCGACGCCGCGGGTGCCGGCCGGCGGATAATGGCAGTGGCGGGCGAATTCGGCGAAATCATCGGCGCTTTCGACAACCGGTATGATCAGCCCCTCTGCGCCGGCGTCCAAAAGCCGGCGGGCCAAGTACGGATCGGCGCTGGGAAGACGCACGAACGGGGTGGCTCCATGACGCTCGGCGGCGGCAAAAATAGAGATGGCGCTCTCGATATCAGCGGCGCCGTGCTCCATATCCACGGCCAGCCAATCGAAGCCGAGGGACGCCATCGCCTCGGCGGCCAGCGCCGAGGCGGAGGTAAGCCAGCAGCCGATGGAAGCCTCACCGGCGGCCAATTTATTTCGGATTTCGCTGATCATGTCATACATCTCATTCGGCAAAAATGGCCGCCCAAACCCCATAATTCACATCGGCAAAAACCTGCTCGCGGGGAACCGGGCTGGGGCGCGGTAGATCTGAAAATGCGCCGGAAATATCGTCGCGCCCGGCGAAAGGCACGCTAACGTTTTCGGGCAATATGTCAATTGCGACCACTTGTTCGGCAACGAAGCGCAAGGTCGGTATGCCGGCAAAATAGGCTTCCAGCCCGACCGCCGAGGCGGCATAAAGAACGCCTGAGACCGCGCCCTGTTCCGGCAGCGGCGCATCGGTTCTTTCAAAACCCGGCGTATCTTCGAATGTCATCGGTAGCATCGGATGCGGCTTGACCAGAAAGCGAATGCCATCTTTGGCGGCAGCGCGAATGGCGCTCATCATTTCGGCGCCCACCGCGCCGGCGAAGGGCAGCGCCGCGAACACCGGCGCGGATGTATCAAAGCTGCATTTGGCAGGTCCAGAAAATCGGAATGCGCCGGCGATCTGCAAACGCTCTTCGGGCATCGACCATTTCGCCAATTGGGCATAATAGGGCGCACCGATGCACAACACCCGGTCCGGAATGCTGGCCAGATAATCCACATTGGAAAGCGGCGCATAGTTGAGCATGTGCCGTCCGACCATAGAATGCTGATAGCCGACGGTGCCGATGCCAAGGGCATGGGCGCGGCGCACAAAGCTTCGCTCCCAGGAATGGTTTTCCCACGGCCAGGCGACAAGGACGGGGGCCATATCGGTCAGCCACCGTTGCTGGCAATGGTTCTGCCAGCGTATCATGGCGGCGGTGCCGGTGCCGCCTTCCCGCGCCGCCGCCCGCGCCACCAGCCAGCCATATGGGCCCTGCAAATGGCGCCTGGCGGGCCGCCAGCGGGCAAACGGCAGCGAGAATGCGTAGCGCCAATTGCCCCAGCCATTGAGGCTGACAGTGCCCGGATGCCGGGTCAGTTTTGCCAGTAACGGATCGATGCAATCCACATGCAGGATGCGCCGAAGGCCCGGATAAATTTGCAACAGATCACCGAAATAGGCGTCCTTGCCCTCGGCGTCGCTGTAGGGATGTCCATAGGCCAGCAACCATTGCCCGCCCTTTGCGCCGGGCGTTGGGCGGTGCCCGTAAGTCCAAATGCGCCGCAGCACGGTGATCACGGTCTTGGCGCGCGCCGCATAGCCGCGGACAAACAGACGTAGTGCGGCGGGCCACAACCTTGGCGGCCGCCCGGCATCGACGCCGGGCCAGTTCTTTAAATGGCGATACAGCCAAGGGTCATCGCAAATCACCAGGGTCTTAGCGTCTTCGCCCGCCCATTCGTTGATCAGCTTTGTCCAGGCCAGCATGGTGCCGAAGTCCGACGCGTTGGTGACGCAGGCCGGCGTATGGGCGAGGGCAGAGGATGGATCGCCGGAAAGAGCTTTGCCGATGGCAAACCATTGCTCGGCACATTGATCGAAGGCGGCCTCCAGCTTGAGACCAACCCCAGGCCGCCGCCGCTCTCTCGGCAATGAGGCTGGATCACCCGAAAGCACAACCCAACTGTCATAGCCGGCAGTGGTGGCTTGATCAGATCTACGCAAAATTACCGGCAAGGAATCCTGCGCGGCTGGATTTTCCGGGCCTCAATCATACGTCGCTGATTTGCCACGGGTGATGTCGTCCACAGTCAGCATCCGGTTTTCAAGCAGCTTGGCGTCGTCTTCCCAGTTTTGCTCTTCATCGCCGCCGGCGTGGAAATAAGAGTTGGCATAACGTGCGCGCAGCTCGTCATAAATCCGATTGCCTTCTTCGTCGTCCTTTTCGGCGCGTTCGATCAACGGCCAGTCTTTTTCCGGAAAGCGCACATAAAGGGCGAAGGTTTTGCGCAAGCCCAGCACCTCTTCACGGGACAACTGCGGCTGGTCCAGGGCGAAATCCGACAGGAACGATCCCGGCGTATGGTCCGGCTCGATAAAGCCTTCCTTAACGCAGACGGTTTGTAGATCGGTGCCATGGAACGGCGCGAACGGAGAGGCGTTGACGCTGTCGAAGGTCAGGTTGCGGTTCAGGTGAACGGTGTCGAATATCAATTCGCGGGTCTCACCGGGAAAGCCGATGATATTGTTGACCGTGAGCGGTATCTCCGCCTGCTCGACAATTTCCGACGCCTTGATCATGTCGATATTGTCGAAGCGTTTGTGAATGACGCGGGAGCGGAAATCTTCGTTGCCGTGCTCCAAACCCATGGACATGCGGTGGCATCCCAGTTCGGCCAATCGCTCGATCCGCTCTTCGGTGACAGTTTCGGCGCGGGTTTGAATCCAGAACGGCAATTTGTAGCGGGCATAAACCTCGCAAAATTCGTCGAACTCTTGGTCGTTAAACAGAATGAATGTGTCGGAGGCGAAATACACATACTCCGCATCGTGGACGCGCACCAACTCTTCCAATTCCCGGCCGATGGCGGCGGCGGATTTCTTGCGGAAGAACCCCGAAGTGCCGTTGTCCCGATACATCTTCAACGTATAGGGCGAATTGCAGAAGGTGCATTTATAGGGACAGCCGCGATTGGTCTCAACGGGCACGGCACGATAAATCTTGCCGCCCATGGGACGCAACAAACGCTCGGGCTCGAACAGGCTGTAATCGGGGACCGGCTGGGCGCTGATATCTTCCAAGGGACGCATGGGGTTTTGCACCAACTGGCCACCATCGAGATAGGCCAGATTGGCGATGGAACGGACGTCTCCCCCGGCCGCCAAGGCCTGGCAGATATCAACTAGCAATCCTTCGCCTTCGCCCATGCACACATAATCGATATGCTTGTTTTGCAAGATGAGTCTTGGTGCCGAGTAGGCGAGAACGCCGCCGGCCAGAACCGGCGCCGGATAATCGCCGATGGCATCGAGCAGCTTCAACGCCGGCGCGTAGGTGATTTCCAAAATGGAGGCGACAATCAGATCGGGCTTGAAGTCATCGATGATCTTGACGAAGTCGTCGACCATGTCGGTGGTCTTCAATTTGGAGCGCCGCACCGCATCATCGACCGGGGTGGATTGCATGAAGCGCTCTTTGGCATCGTCCGATGTGATCGATGTCGCTTCGGTGTAAAAGGTGGTGTCGAACAACGCCAGCTCGACGCCTTCACGCTTCAAAAGCGCCGTGAACAGGCCGACCGATATGGGCGGCGGGTTCATCAGTGTGCCGTTAGGATAGATGAATAGGACTTTGAATTTATTCATTGGAATATTTATAAACTACCTTGGAACTGTCTATCAATTAAAAGGTCTGAGCCGGAATGCGCCCATGGTATCGCCAATCGAAAGCGCCCGGCCAATAGCCAAACCATATCTTGTTCATAGAATGAACGTCAAGGAATGAAAGCCTGGATTTCATCATTCCAGCATCCTCGACAGCTGCCCGGCGGACTGACGGTAACGGCCATCAAGGCCGCCTTCGAGAACTAGGTCCAGATAGGTATCGGGCAAGTCCGCCTCAATCTGATCGGCCAGCAACGCATAGCGACCGGTGGCCTCTGAATTGACGCCGCGGATACCGCTTCGGCAATATTTGTAGTAATTCGATATTAGGGCCAAGGCATCACCATGGATGCTGTCGATATTTCCAAAGGCAAAAGCATACCAATCGACACGCGCTTTCAATTCTTCTTCGATGCGCGCCCCGGCGCCGCTGATTTCGCGCGCCAGCGCCTCTCCTGTCAAATCCGACAATCTCTGGTGGCCCATACCATGGGCGCCGACGGTATGGCCCATGGCACGAAGCTCGCCCAATTCGGACCATGTCATCAGGCGCCGATCTTCAGATATCTGGCGCCAATCGAGATTGCCTCTGAATATATTTGAAGCGATTGCCCGAGCCTGCGCCTCACCTTCCAAATCCACCAGCTCGGGGCAGACGAAAAACAGGGCTTTCACGCCGTGTCCTGCAAGGCATTTTGCGGCCACCCCGAAATTGGAAACAAAGCCATCATCGAAACTGATCAAGACCGGCAAACTCCCCCAATCATTGGCCGGATGTTCCGGGGGTGCCCCATCCAGCAGCAATTCTGCCTCTTCCGGCGACAGGATTTTTCGAGATACCTTCAAATCTTCCAAAAATCGCTCGAAGGCCATAATTTGCACGGCAGGAATATCGTGCAGCATCAGAATTCGAAATGCCGAGGCTGGCGGGCGGCCCTTGAAATTGTTGATGACGCGCCGGGCGGTCAGCCACGGTGCGGCGACTTGGTAGCGCAGCTTGTTCAAGCGGCCCTCGCCTTCGATACCCGCCAGCGCACAAGGCGCTGGATCAGGCCGCCACCAACCGCCTCTATTTCTGGGGCCAACCGGTAGGGCACTCCGTTCATTCCGGTTTTGAATTGCAACACACCCGGCGCGGTTAGTTCCGGATCGACGCCGCCAAGATCGAAATTTTTGAAACCGGTTTTCTGCAATTCCACAAGCGCCCGCCAAAGAAGCAATTGACCAGCATTATTTTTGCGTCCGGCATCGGTGCTGGTGCCGGCCAGATATTCAGCGGCGGTGCCATAGCGGGCGATCAGCGCCGAAGCAATCGGAGCGCCATCCAGATAGGCTGTGAACACCTTCAGTTTGCGCGCCTCGGGCAAGCAACGCTGCAAGCCGGCAAGAAGGTCTGGCGTCACGGATGTGGTAAATCCGCGACCACCGACAAAGGCCCGGTAACTTTCCAGGAACTCGGCGAACAAGTCGGCACCTGTGCCCGACGCAATTTCCAGGTTCGCCCTTTCCGCCTTGTTGAGGCAGTTCCGCCATTTCTGTTTAAGCCCGGCCCGAAGATCATCTTGGGCGCGTGTCAGATCGAGAACGGTTGATGCCCACCCCGACATTCCGGCATCTTGAAGGCCGCATGTTGATGCATCCAGAATAGTTGTTTCGCCCGGCACATGGCTCGGCGCAAGGCGCAGATACATGCCCCGCTCCAAGACATAGTAGGAATACAATTGGTGCAACGCCTCGCCATAAACCTCTGGCCCCTGGCCCGTGGTTGTCTGCCACAAAGGCGCCCGATTTATCCAGACCAGGCCGCCCGAAAACACCGGTATGGGGCGGATCAGCGCTTGAAATATGCTGGTAATTTCCTGGCCAGAGTGGAGCACACCCCGCTCCACGCGCCAGCCGCCGTCTTCGGTCTTGGCTTCGCCATAGGCCCAGTCCTGCACCAGACTTCGATCACCGAACCGGGATTGCAGCGCATCCCATTCGGAGCTCGAAAAATCGCGAATTTCAATTTTGCTCATACGGATATATTGGCTTCGATTTTCCACGCTACCGCACGCCGGGTGCAACGGAACGAACCCGGCGGGCACAGTTTCCGCGTCTCGCCCGGCGCTAGGTTGTCAGCGCGCCGCTTGGTGTCACAATGCGAAGGCGCCGGCCCAAGATTTCCAGCAATACCACGCTCCGGTCTTTCGAGGCTTCGGCTTCGAATATGCCGGTGAGGCTGGCCAGCGGTCCGGACACGATCTTGACCGCGTCGCCTTGGGCCAAGTGCAAAAATTTATCCAGCAGGACGACGCCGCGCTCGTTCTCGCAGGCGCGTACTTCGTCGACAAAGCTACTCGGCACCGGTACCGGCGCATCGCCCTGGCAAACAAGATTGCTTACCCCGATTGTCGAATGGATGGCGCGCCAGCGTACATTGTCAAGACTCATACGGACGAACAGATATCTTGGGAAAAGGGCCTTTCGGACCCATTCTGTACGGCGCGCGTGCCTTCGTTGTTTTAGATGCTCGGGCAAATACACATCGAAGCCTTGATTGGCCAGATTGAATCTGGCCTTGGCTTCGGCGTTCGCCTGGGTATGGACCGCGTACCATTTTTCCATCGGGGTAATCACATCAAGGTTGGTTGGGTTCGGGAGATATTCAAAAACCGGGGCGCTAGGATGGTTTGGGGCGGCACCTGTTTCGAGATCGTATCAAAAGTTTTTTGCGATGTTTCCAAATCGGTGATGATGACCGCATCGAATGCGCCGATATTTTGCAAATCGGTGAACACTGCAAGATCGGAAAATTGAGCATCCCCAAATTTTGCGTCAACGATGCCAATCAGTTCCACCGGAAATTCCTTGGCGCACAGGATGGCAATCTCGGTCAAATCGCTACAGCCGCAAAATATGATCCGGCGCAAATTCTGCTGCTCGCAGGTCTGATAGATGTCCGTGCATTGATTGCGCATTTCGCGAAAAAAATTGAAAGATATGGATAGATATTCAGCCGTCAGCCGGCTTTTTTCGGCGAAACCCTTGGGCGTCAGATAATAGGCAAAGCGGTTGGCCGGCGCCTGGTTGACCTTGATGAGACCCTTTTTGATGCAGCGTTTAAGATACGTGTTGGCAAGGCCGAGCGCGATGCCCAACTCCTTGGACACCGAGCGCTGGGTAACCGTTGAGTCACCCTCGACCGCGTTCAGAAGACCAAGCGTGATTTTGGTTTCCGAGCCAACGGTGCTTTCGGACTGGTTCTCGGCCAAGCTGATTCCCCCTAGGGCCGTTAAAAAAGGGCCCGCCGCGTTCAATGCGTGAACATACCTCGTTCACGATGTGAACGTCAACCTTTGAAGGGCGGGCGCTTATTTGGATTGGTTTTGGGCCCGAGGGTTTTCCGAAGGGCGCGGCCCTGCAAATATTCCCGGACCGCCGCCAATTGCTTCACCACCTCCGCTCCCAGGTAATCGTTGCCGAAAACGTTCAGGTGATCATTGTCGGCATAGAGGGATTTGCCGTCCGCAAACGGCGAGCAGCCCGAGCTATCGCAAAGGGGCGCGGTAATATCGATGAGTTTGACGTCTGATCGCTGCCACAAGGCGCCGAGGAATCGGGTGCGTTCGTCCAATTCCCGGCGCGATCTCCGGTGCGCCGGTTGCGAGCCCAGTATCCGGAACTTCAAGGCAAGCGTGGGCGGATCGATATTGAAATTGGGTACTTGGCGGAACACATAGACGCGAACGCCATGGGCGCGAAGCACCCCGACCATGGCAGTGAAGTTTTCAGCAAAATCCTTTCTGGCCGAGATCTTGTCGGCTCGGTTTCGGCTTTCGTGGGCGGTCACGAAGGGGTCCTGGCCGGCATCGAAGATATCCCAGCCCTCTACATACATGGCGAACCGGGATATCAACATGACCGCCGGCGCGCCGGTATCAATGATGTGTTTTATGACCGCCTGGTTGAATTCCCGGCAGCGGTGTTCGGTGCGTGCCCGGTAGGCGACCGAAAGGCCGGTGACCGGCGGACATCCCGGAAAGTGGGCGAAGGATATGGGAAATCCGAGTTTTTGGGCGGCGTCCTTTACCGCCGGGAATATGGCCTGGGCATGGCTGTCTCCCCATAGGACGACGCGCCCGCCACCGGGTCCGGGATCGCCAAAATCGCACAGAAAATTATCCGGCCTTACATTAAACCGGTTGCATTCGGACCAGGGCTCGATTTGGCGCTCCAGCTCATACTGGGCAAGAATTTGCGGCGCGATACGGCCCGGCAGCCCGCCGGTTGCGTGCACGCCAAGACCGGCAAGCGACACCACCAGCACTGCGGCAGCGGAGCCTAAGGCCAGTCTTTTATTGGAAAATAATTGCCGGTTCCGGCGCAAGGGCTGTTCCACAAATTTGTAGGCAATCAGGGCGATGACGATGCCGGCGGCGGCGGCGGCGGCATCGCTGATCGGCACCGGCGGTGCGAAACTGGTAACCCGGTTGAATACGATGGCCGGCCAATGCCAGAGATAGATCGAATAGGACAACAGCCCCACCTGGACCAGGGGCCGCCATGCCAGGAAGGTGCCAACGACAGTGCCACGTGACCGGTTGGCCCAGATGATCAAGGCGGTCCCGAATGTGGGCAGCAATGCCTGATAGGAGGGAAAGGGCGTGTTTTCCGTATAGACGAAGACCGAGTACAGAATGGCCGCCGCGCCGATAATCGCCAGAAACTCGTCTAGCCATTTTTGCGCAAACTGGTTCCCGGCATCAATGATCCAATGGGCCAGCAAGGCGCCGATACCCAATTCCCAGGCGCGGGTGGGGAGCAGGAAAAATGCGGCAGACGGCTTATGCGCGGCCCCCCAAATGGAAAGGCCAAAAGATATAACCGACGCCAGGGCAATGATATGCCAGAGGGAAAATTTTGTGAACCGCCGCACCAGGAGAATAAAAATCGGAAAGAAAATATAGAACTGTTCTTCCAGGGACAACGACCAGGTATGGCGCAACGGCTTCAATCCAAGGACCTGATCGAAATATCCCGATTGCTGCCAAAACCAAATGTTGGACACATAAAAAGATTGCGCGGCCACCGATTGCCCAAAATTTTTAAACGCATCGGGGGGCAGCACCATGCCGAACAGCGGTACCGATACCGCCAGCATCAAAAATAGCGCCGGAAATATGCGCCGAATACGCCTGAGCCAGAAACCGGCCAGCGAAAAAGATCCGTCCGCGGTATCTTTCACGATTATTCCGGTGATCAAAAATCCGGATATGACGAAAAAAATATCCACACCGACAAATCCGCCGCTCAGCGGGCCGAGGCCGATGTGAAACAGAATGATGGCAATTACCGCAACCGCGCGCAACCCGTCGACATCTGCGCGATAAGGCAATGTCACCATGTCAAATGCGATCCGATGATCCTATGGACCCGCCATAATTAATCCAGGCTGGCCTATCTGCTGCCGCCCGCTCGATTCGTTTCTGGTTACAATCGAATGACATCCGAATCAAGAGGCGATGGAGCCGCCGGTTGCAAAAAGGCGCGCGCCGGACTTGCGAAATATTTTCTGCGTTCTAAATACCATACTGTGCTCTTTGACAGCACGTGCTCTTGTATATCGTAAATAAAAAGTATTGCCCCCGAAGCGCGGCCGTGCGATCACGGAATGCTTTGATAAGCGCCACCTATCGCGGTGCCAAGACAGACGTCGAGCTGGCCATCCCCAGACCAGATGGGCCGATCCCTAAAAACCGTTAGGAAAGTTCGTGAGACGGTAGGGCCGAAATTCAAAAAAATGTCGCACAAGCCATGCGCATTGCGCTTGGGCTCGGCTTAGCTGGATTGCATCTCTTCGAAGAAAGATTGCTTGTCGTTCAAAATCTGGCGCAGCGAGTTACTGCCGGAATGCTCATTGATGCGGGCTTCGAACTCCCGGGCGAGAGATTTGAGATCCTCGGCGCTAAATTCCTTGGTGGCGATCAGCGGCTCGCCATAATACTGGGTTGCGGTCAGATAATCTTCGTCGGAGATATTTTCGTCGATCATGTTGTGCTCGACCGCCACGTCGTATAGCTCGGTTCCGTAGAGCGGCGTTGCGAACAGCATGATCGGCACCACTTTGTAGTCCTTGAACAGGCGCACCGCCAACTCCACCGTTTCGCGCATGTCTGACATGGTTTCGCCAGGGAAGCCCATTATATAAAAGGCACACATATTGATCTTTAATTCGGCGCAATAACCAACAATCTCGATAACTTTTTCAAGGATGGTGTCTTTTTTGACAATCGTGTCGAGTACCTTCTGGTTGCCCGATTCGATGGCCAGTTGAACCCCGGCGCAACCGGACTTTTTGATTTTCTCGACGATGCGGTAATTCAAGCTGTCGGCGCGGATGCCGTTCGGCGTGTCCCACTGGATGTCCATTTTCGCATCGATGATACCGTCCAGGATCGCCTCGAAGCGGAGCGGCTTGAAGGAAATATTATCATCTTCGAGATGGAAATTGGTAATCCCCATTTCCTCGACACAATATTTGAAATGACGCAGGACATATTCTGGCGAATGAAAGCGAAACTTCTTGCCCATATGCAGTTTGATCGAGCAAAAGACGCAATTGAACGGGCAGCCGCGGCTGGTGATGATCGAAACTGATTTGGTCGGGATCGCGGAGCGACTTTTATAGAGGTTCGGATTGTTAAGATAGTCATCCAGGTTCAACAGGTCGTACGCGGGCAGCGGCAACTCATCCAGATCATCCAATGGGCGGCGTTTGGTATATTCGACCTTGCCGTTGGTTTTGTGGGCGACGCCTTCGATATTTTCCAACGATTCGCCGGCGCCAAAACGCTCGATAAATTCGCGGAAGGTCACCTCGCCCTCGCCGACAACGCAGAAATCGCAATCGCCGTCGTCGAGCAATTTGGCGTAACGGACGCTGGGGTGCGGGCCGCCCAGCACAACGGTTATTTCGGGATCGATATCGCGGCAAAGGGCGGAGATACGCAGCCCGTTTTCCGACTGGCTGGAAAAGGGAATGGAAATTCCGACGATGTCGGGCGCGTAGTCTTCGATCGCGACCCGGACTTTTTCGATGGGTGTGCCGTAAGTGACAAACCCGCCCACCTCCACGGCTTCAAAATCCTCGATCAAGCAGTCAAAGATTTTAACGTCGCAAATATCCTTGGTGGTCGCGGCAACGTACAAAAGGCTGAGCGGGAAGTAGACGTTAAATCCAAGGGCCTGACCCTTATATTTATGGGGCGGATTTATCAGCAGTACGCGCGGCTGTTTCTTGGACAAAGTATTCACCTAAAAGCACCCTTGTGCGATGTCCGAGCGCCTTTGCGCCATCCAATATGCGCAATATCCGGCACCGGGAGATTTGAACCTGAAATCCATTCTATCCACTTTTCGCAAATTTCAAAGCCAATTTTAAAATTAGAACTATAAAACAATCGGCTATAACCGTTTAAATTTAATGGATAAATTAATTGTATAGCTTCTATATTGGAATCTAGAAAATCAATAATCCGCCATCCTGGCCCCGTTGGTAGCGTGCTTTGGGCCCGATTGAAAGATTTCTTTGACTTACGGCCTTATCAAAACTGCGCCGGTTTTGTATTCTGTCGAACCCTTTGAATCCGGACCCGGAAAAGTCAGCAACCGCCTGTGCAAAACATTGACGCCCCAGCATCTGCCTTGAAGCCCGGATTGCAACGTCCGGTGTTGTTGATCCTTGTCTTAGGCCTGGTTGCCAGCGTCTTACTTTATGCCAGCCGCGTCGTGCCTTGGGATACGGCATTGCTAGGTTTGGCAATCATTTGGACGGCGGCCCTTCCCGGTATATTGTATCTGCAAGGGATCGGGCGCGGGCCGGTGCCGTTTTTTCCGGCGGTTGGCGTATTCTATATCGTATTTTTCGGCTTGCCGGTCTTTACCCTTCCCTTCGGCTACACCGGTGCAGACAATATTATATTGTACAACCGGGTCATTTTGACGTTTGTTAAGCCGGAAGTCCTGGCGCTTGTACTCCTTAGCATCGGCGCCATGGTCGGCGCTTTTTACATGTCGCGGGCGTTTCTGTTTAACCGGTTGCGGGCCTTCCGATTTGCCAATGAGGCGCAGGCGCCGGCCATCAATATCTTGCTGGCTGGATTGATCGTTTCGCATGTAGCGTTTCAGTATCTGCCGGTCTTAAGGCAGGTTCCGTCCCTTGGCCAATTGCTTGGCCCGGCCGGGTTTCTCGGCTTTGGCGGCTATTACTTGTTATGGGCCCGGGGCCAAACTTATCGGCTCGACGCGGCGGCTATATTTTTTATTCTGTTGCCCTTGGAAATATTTTCGCGGGTTCGCGTTTTTTTCCTGACCGACATCATTCTTCTGGCAGTCTTTTTCATCTTTCTGTTTTGGCGGGAAGGCCGGATGAAAATACTGGCGGGTCTGACCGGATTTATCTTGATCGTTCTTCTAGCATACACCGCCTCCACCAACCTCAGGAGCCTCAGCAACGACACGGCGGAAAAATTCAAGATCGTCGGCAAGGGGTTCGTAGAGAATTTGCTTCATGGCAAAATCACCGATCCGGAAATTGATGTCGAAAACACCTACGCGGATGGCCGCTTTGCGCCCCTGGTCAAGCGCATGTCCCATATTTGGATATTCCATTGGGTGTACGATCAGAGCCCGACACCCATCCCATATTGGGACGGGTTCAGCTACCGGCCGTTGATAACATCCTTCGTGCCGAGAGTCCTCTACCCGGATAAGCCAAGGGAAGTAAGCGGTCACACCTTCGGCCAACGGTACGGCTTGTTGTCGAACAGCAGCAGCACAACATCTGTAAACATCCCTTGGCTGACAGAGTTGCTGGCCAATTTCGGCCCTTGGGGGGCCGTCCTTGGCATGTTTTTGGTGGGCGTATTTCTGGCGTTCCTCGATACGCTGTTTAACCGGCGTGGCATGTCTGATTTGGAATTTGTCATCGGCCTTACGCTCATATTCCCGCTGGTCTATCCAGAATCCAACATTTCGGTTATGACCGGATCGCTTCTGCCCCTTTTCATTGTCTTGTTTGCATATTTTTATGTTGGTTTGAAAATGCTTCATAATTGGCGCGCATAGCTTGGAATTGCGGCCTTTCGAATTTGACGGGCTTGAAGGCCGTGCACTTAGGTTTCTCAAATCATATTCAGACTATTTCCCCCGTCCCGCGCCACCAAGAGAGGGCGCTGCGGCGATAAATTCTTTCAGCGCCTGAGCCGGCGTTGGCCGCTCGGCGGTTCCCGGGAACGGCGAGGCCAGGTTGGCGCGCGCAATATTTTTATATGTTTTAACAAACTTATCGATAAAGGACGAAAGCTTCGGATCAAGCTTTGCCGCCTCATTAAAATATTGGGCGGTTTTCAAAATACTTGATTGCACACAGCGATTGCCATCCCGGTGCATACTGCCAAGCACGATATTGGCGCCCGCATCGCCGGCCGCCGCCGCCATATTCAGAAGCCGGATGGAAATTTTGCAGCGATCCATTTGGCGCGCCGGCGATATGGAAGCGCCCTCCCCCAAGCGTAAATTTATAAATAGGTGCACGGCCCGAAGATCGCCCAATTGGGCGCCCTTTAAATACCACGCCGCAGCTTTTTGACGGTCGGCAATGGGAGAAACGGCACGGCGGTCCAATTCAAATATCCGGCCAAGCAAAATGGCCGCGTGCATATCCCCACGTTCGGCGCGCGCCGCCAGACCGGGAATTGCGGCGGCGGGGTCGCCGCCCATATAGGTGATATAGCCCTGCTCATCGGACCGGATTTTAAACGCCGCCCCAATTACAATCAGAATGACGGCGATTGCTATTAGTCGACCGGGTTTGGTCATGGCGATTTCATTCCCGCCCACGTCAACGCCGAATCAAATTGGCGGATAAGATGGACAAAATCCTGCAACACCGGGCTCTCCGATTGGTCCCAGGACCGGCTCGCCAGCACCGGATCCACAACAGAAATTGATAGGGATTGCGGCGGTATGGATAACGCGCCTGTGTCCATGATCCTGTGTTCCGATAAATTAATTTGGATTCTACAAAATTAATTATCGAATATTATCGGGCAAATGCAAATCCAGTGGCGTTGCTGGGGCCATTCGCCCTTTCAACCACGCGATGAGACTATGACTGCCGGGGCGAATATGATATGCAAGCAAACGCCCCGCCAGCCTGATAATTTATGTGTTATGGATCTCAAGGAAGTCGAAAACAGGGAAAATCCGCGCCACCCGTGGGAAATTTGCCGGCGGAATTTTTTCACCGGCATTGTCGCGGAGACCGTGCGGGGCGGGGCCAAAACCAAAATTCTGGACGTGGGCGCAGGTGATGGCTGGGTGAGCCAGGGATTGTCGGATGCCATCCCCATCGGCGATAAAATTATCTGTTGGGATATCAACTATACGCCGCAAGATCTGGATCAATATTCCATGGGCGCGGCAAGCGGGTTGAATTATGTTTGCGAGCGGCCGCAAGGGAAATTCGATTTGATACTGATGCTGGATGTGCTCGAGCATATGGAAACTGATAGCAAATTTCTAGATCAACTGGTTTCCGGAAACCTGGATGCGGATGGATTTATCGTGATCAGCGTGCCCGCCTGGCCCGCCTTGTTTTCAGCCCACGACCGCGCCCTGGGTCATTTCCGCCGCTATACGCCGGGGGGAGCGCGCGCCCTTATTACCGGCCAGGGGCTGCGTATCCTGCGTTCCGGCGGTTTGTTTCATTCGCTGATACTGCCCCGCGCCATGCAGCGCGCCCGCGAAAAATGGGCCCCGAAGGGGCCGGGTAAATCTGGGGTTGGCGGATGGAACGGCGGTACGTTGGCAACCAACGTGATCGTTGCCGCACTTTCTGCGGACAACAAGTTTTCGGCGCTGTTGTCGCGGATTGGAATTTCGGCGCCGGGGCTTAGTTGGTGGGCGGTATGTCAAAAAAATTCATAGTCGTACCCTGCTACAACGAAGCAGACCGCCTGAATGGGGACGATTTTATTGCGTTGAGCGCCGGCGCCAACGCCACGTTGATCTTCGTGAACGACGGCTCGACCGACTCCACGGGAGCCAAGTTATCCGAACTTTGCGGCCAGCTTGGCGAACGCGGGCTAGTCATTGAATTGGAGAAAAATGCCGGCAAGGGCGAAGCTGTTCGCGCCGGCATGACGGTGGCCCTGGACCTAGGTGCCGGATGGGTTGGCTATATTGACGCAGATATGTCGACGCCGGTATCCGAAATTATTCGGCTACTGGCAATCGGTGAGGCCGGAAATCACCGCGCGGTCATTGGCGCCCGCATCCGATTGTTGGGACATTCCATCGATCGGTCCGGCACCCGGCATTATCTTGGAAGAATTTTCGCGACACTTGCAGCCGTGATACTGCGCATACCGATCTATGACACCCAATGCGGGGCAAAATTTTTCCGTAGCAATACCGAGCTCCGCAATGCCTTATCGACACAGTTTCGATCACGCTGGGCCTTTGATATCGAGTTGATAGGCCGATTGACAACGCCGCCCGCGGCATCCACCCTGCCGCGCTGGTCCGGCATTGTTGAGATTCCATTGGAAAGTTGGTCTGGCCGGACCGATTCCAAATTGGGGCCCTTCGGAATGATTAGAACGGCGCTTGATTTAATCCAAATATGGTCAAATTTACGCCGCGCCAGGAAGCAGGAACGATTATCGCGATGAAATTTCCTTTGATTTGGTTTGGCGCGGGAATGTTATTTCTGTCGGCAGCTGTATTTTTCTTCACCATTTTTACCAATCTCGACCATGGCTTCTGGCACGATGAAGTCATCTCGCTAAAATTTGCCAGCCCAGACTTTGATTTCGGCGAATCATTCCGATGGTGGGCAAATTTCGAGCCTCATCCCTTTACCTATTACATGTTTCTACGGATCTGGTTCATGATAGTGGGATTTGGCGAAGCTACCGCCAAACTATTCAACCCAATAATTTTCGTGATTTGCGCCATTTTGGCTTATCGAATTTGGCCCGCGGAGCGGCGTGCGGAGTTTCTGCTATTCCTGTCACTGAATATGACCTCGGTTTGGTCGATATTCTATCTCATTGAAGTTAGATCCTACGGCGCCATGCTGTCCGTCAGCCTGGTTGCCGCGAGCGCCATATTCGCGCTGCAGCACTATTCGGAAACCGGCGATGGCCTGCCCCGGAAACTGTGGCAGCCGTTTAGTTATTTGACGGCATGCGTCATCCTTTTGGCGCTGTTGGATTCATGGGGTGTGCTGCTGGGCTCCGGCATCGTTGTATTCGTACTCTTAAGATTTCCGATGTTACGGGCGCAAATAATGGACAAATGGCTATTATTTACCGTGCTGACCATCGTGACCGGCGTGGCTATGCTGCAATATCTGAATATCGTCCTCATTTACGACGGACTTACCTCGCTCGGCATTACGCTCAGAAACTTTACACTGGATGCGTCATCTTGGCAGGTGATCCAGATCATGGTGGGCGAACTATTCCATCATATTTACGTCACCGGTCGAAGCGAGATTATTGTGGCCGTTGCTGCTTTGGTATGGGCCGGCGCATTGGTTCTAAATCGGCGCGTTCCGGTCGCTGAAATCTTGATCTATCTGGGCCCCGTTGCCTTCGCCTATGGGGTGGTATTGGTCCTGCATGCCATCAATGGCCAAGCCTATTACCGGCACTATTCTTCGCTTTTGTTGTTGCCGTTTCTGTTTTTGTTTTTATTGTCAACGGCGTTCCGGGCGCGGGGCATGCAGGCCTTGCCAGCGCTGGCCATCTCACTGTTTGTCCTGGCAAATGTCGCCTCCATTCCCTTTTTCGAGAGATTCCCAGACAAGCCCCGCCATATAGGTTATGTAAAAGTATACCAACCTGTGTTCCGATAGATCAGGTGGCGTCGACAAATTGGCAACCTTTGACATTGTAAAAGAGCAGACCTAAAAGTGGGTTCCAGAATAAATTAGAATCATACTAAAAATACTATGCACATTACGGAAACAGAGAGGCATACGTCGACAATGTTACTCATAAATCCAGATTTGCATCCTGATACCCAACCCGAGGTTTTCAAGCCTTTCACCTATGCCAGCTTTCCAACGGCGATCGGCTATCTGGGTGGATATTTACGGGAAAAAAATGGCGCGGCGGTCGAGCTGTACGACGAACAGATTGACTACCTGAGCAAAGACAAGTTGCGGTCTATGCTCGCCGCGCTGGATGCGCCAAAATTGGTTGGCCTCTCGGTTCTCACCGGCACCGCCAAACGCGCCTACGAAATAGCCCGATGGATCAAGGAGATTGATCCAGAAACCCACATTGTTATGGGCGGCATCCATCCAACGGCGGTGCCCGACGAGCCTTTTTTGAGGACCCCTGTCGATATTGTTGTTAAAGGCGAAGGCGAAGCGACGTTGAGCGAGATTTACGCCACCCTTATGTCGGGCGAAGATGATCTCAGCCAAATCAAGGGAATCGCCTACCGAAGCGGCGATCAAGTGAACCACAATCCGGCGCGTGAATTGCTGGACGTGAACGATATGCCGCCCTTTCCCTATGACATGTTTGCGGACAATATCCATCATTACCCGGATTTCGGAACCATCATAAGTTCGCGCGGCTGCCCGTTCGCCTGCAGTTTTTGTTCACAGCGCATCATTTCCGGGCGGCAAATGCGCTACCTGTCCAATGAACGGGTGGTCAAAAAAATAGAGCTGTTGGCCAATACATATGGTCAGACCAAGATATTTTTTGTCGATGATGTGTTCACCGTCAATATAAAGCGAACCATGGCTCTTTGCGATGATATCATCGCGGCCGGGCTCCATAAAAAAGTTCGCTTTATTTGCGAATCCCGTGCCCGTGAGATTTGTGCCAACGAAGAACGCGGCAACGCTTTGCTAGCCAAGATGAGAGAAGCCAATTTCGTCTCGATTGCATATGGCGTCGAAACCGGTTCTGAACGGCTGATGGAGACGATCAATAAATCGGAAACGGTGCAACACAATATTCGCGCCATCGAAATGACCCATGCCGCGGGCATTGCCGCAGATGCATCTCTGATCCTGGGACTCCCTAGCGAAACCAAAGCCGACCGGAAAATGTCGGTCGATGTCGCCAAACGTATTCCCTTGGATGGGGCCCGGTTTAACATCGCTGTTCCCTATCCCGGCACCGCCTTTTACAACACCGCCGAGGCGGAGGGCCGGTTGAACATTGGCGAGGATTGGGTCAATTGTTCCAATCAGCACTATCTCTCGAACAATGATCTGCCCTATACGCCGGTGGGTTCCACCGCCAACGAATTAGTATTGGCTGTCTTCCTGGCGAATTTGCGCTTCACCGCAAGACCCGAAGTGCTATTTCACATGCTGTTTGCCGATTCCATGGCCGGCGGCACCGTCGTATCGGTGCACTCGAAATGGTACAAAAGCTGGAAAATGTGGAAGGCCGTGTTCAGGCTTTTGCTCTTTCTTGCCAGCCGGTCCGCGGTGATCCTTTTCAAAGGTCTCGTCCTGCCATTGTTCGGCCCGAAAAAGCCAACGGCCCGGACCCCGAATACGAACAACGAAATTGGCGCGCCTGGTGAAAGAGATCAGCCCGCCGAGTAATATTTGGAGCGGGTCCGCAAGACGGATAATTGTATATAATAGTCACATCCCATGACCTCGGACCTGTCCGTCCAACATGAATAGCCCAGACCCATCCGCAACATCCGGCGCCTCCGGCGCGGCCTCATATATGAAAATCATCACCGTGGTTTTCATCATATCTGGTGCCGCCGCCCTGATCTATCAGGTTCTCTGGATGCGCCATCTGTCGCTGTTCTTTGGATCCGACGTGTTTGCCGCAGCGATAACTTTAAGCGTGTTCATGGGCGGGCTTTCCATCGGCAGCTTCGCCTCCGGCGCCTTCGGAGACCGGGTGCGGGGGCCGTTGATCATCTATGGCGCCATCGAGATTTTGATCGCCATTTTCGCTCTCTTTTTCCGCGACATTCTGTTCGGTTTGGAAGACACCTACCGGATCATCTATCGATCCAGCTTCGAGACCGATCCGTTTCTCTATCAAGGCTTCCGCATCGTTGCGGCGACGCTGACGCTACTGGCGCCAACCCTTTTGATGGGCGCGACGCTGCCATTGATCATCCGCCAGTTCGCCAACCGCATGAACGAATTGGGACGCCGCGCCGGGTATTTCTACGCCGCCAATACCCTCGGCGCGCTGATCGGCACCTTTTTGGCCGGCTTTATCATGCTGCCCTTGATCGGTATTCAAGCATCGACATTGGTAACCGCCTCGGCCAATGGCCTGATCGGCGTCACCGCGATCCTGATCGGCGTGGCCTTGATTGGCCGCGGCGAGAACCGGACATCCGAGGCGGAGACGGAGACCGAAGCTGCCAGTGAAGCGCCGGGCGCATCGTCATCCAGCGCGCGGGCGGCAGCGGTAGCCATCTTTATATCCGGGCTGGCGGCCCTGGCCCTCGAAGTGGTTTGGGTGCGCATATTGGTGCAGTCGTTCAGCGCCACGGTCTATGCCTTTACCATCATGCTTTGCTGTTTCCTGGCCGGCATCTATTGGGGAAGCATCAAGGCGGCCAGGAGCATCGACGACGACGAAGCGCCGTTGCTTCAGTTTATCCGGCTGGAGTTGTTCTTGGCCGGCTCGGTGGCGCTCTTGCCGGTATTTATCTTTTTCGCGCCGTCCCTGTTCGGGGCTCTGACCTGGGGCCTTACCACCGTATTGCAGGGGAACTTCGCCTTCGCCAGCATCGCCGCCCAATTTATTGTGGCCGGCATTTTCATCATTATCCCGACCACCTTGTTGGGCGCCACCTTCCCAGTCGCGGTCAAATCCTTCACCGGGAATATTCAGCGCCGCGCCCATGGCACCGGCAGCATTTACGCCGCCAATACCGCCGGCGCCATCATCGGCGCGCTGCTCGGCGGCTTCGTGCTGTTGCCGACGTTCGGCAGCCGTTGGAGCCTGGAAGTGATTGCCCTGCTGTTTTTGTCGGCGGCCATTTATATGGGCTGGAGCAACCGCAAAACCATGGCCCGGATGATAGGCCCGAGACATATCGCCGTGCCCGGCGTGATGATCGCCGCCGGTGTCGGCGCGGCCTTGTTTTTGCCGGTACAGATCGTCGCCAATTATAATCTGCAAAACAACACGGCGCCGGAGAGCATCTATCACGGCGAGGGAGTCGCCCACACCATCGATATTGTGCGCTCCGCCAAGGGCCACACGATCATGATGGTCAATGGCAATATCGAAGCCGACACGTCGCTTATTCAACGCCGGCATTTTATCTTGAAAGCGCATCTGCCGACGCTTCTGCATGGGGATGCCAAAAAGATCGGTGTTGTCGGCCTTGGACTCGGCGTCACCACGGCGGCGTTGTTACGCAATCCCATGGTCGAGAATGTGCATGTGATCGAGCTGAGCCCAAAAATGGTCGAGGCGCACCGGCTTAACCCGGAACTGACCGGCGGCATTCTCGATAATCAGAAGTTGACCCTGACCATCGATGACGGGCGCAATTTCATGACCATGACCGACGCCAAATTTGACGTGATCACCGCCGATCCCATCCATCCGAGGATCACCGGCGTCGGCTATCTCTATACCAGGGAATATTACGAGCAGCTGAAATCGCGCCTCAAGCCGGGCGGATTGGTTCTGCAATGGATGCCCATGTACAACATCGCCAAAAGCTCCTTCGACGTGGCGCTTCGGACATTTGCAAAAACCTTTCCCAACGCGTCCTTCTGGTATGTACGCGGTCATGGGCTGATGGTCGGCACGCAAGGGCCGCTGCACCTGGATTTCAAAAAATTCGCAAAGGGCTTTGAATTGCCGAAAATACGAAAAGATTTCGCCTCCATCGGCATGACCTCGCCCGAAGCCGTACTGGGCCATTTGCTCATGGATGCAACACATATCCGGGCCTATCTGGACGCCGGCGGCGAGGCCATCATTAATACCGACGACAACGCCTATCTGGAGACCCGAACGCCGTTTGAGTTTCTCGGCCGCACCAGGGATCTGGTCGAGGCCATCAAACCCCTGTCCGGCTGGAATATGCCGGAGATAATGAAGGGCGCCTCGCCCATGGCGCGCGAATTGGTTCAGGGCGCCTATAGCCAGCGACTGAAACGCCTGCTGACCGAGCTTGATACAAGAATCCAATAGACTAAATTTATAGAACTTTACTTGAAACCGGCCTTGGTCTAGATATTTCCAGAAGCGGATTTCACCGCATCGATCCATTTTTTAAACGCAACGGGGCGGCGCACGCTTGCTAGATTTTTTGAAAGAGTTTTTTTTGTTCCTGAAGCAGCAAAAAAAACTTTGGCTTTTGCCGATCCTGCTTGCCTCGGTATTCATTGGCGGCTTGATCGTTTTGACTCAGGGCTCCACCGTCGCGCCGTTCATCTACACGTTGTTTTAGTCCTGCACGCCGTCCTCCGTCGGGCGCCCCGCCAATCCAATTGGTAGCCATGAAAAAAATAGCCCTTTATTACGTTATGACGTTGGTGCTGGTTGCCGCGTTTCTTGGCGGCGGCACGGAACTGTTTGTCCGCACCGTCATCGATGACGGTATGCAGTTTGATCTGGAAATGTGGAAATATGCCCGCCAGCTCAAATTCGTGTCGGAGAATGCCACCCTCGGGCACGAACACAGGGCCGGCGGCCAAGCCCGCCTGATGGGCGTCGATGTTGACATCAATAACCATCGGCTGCGCGGCCCTGACATAAGGTTGGAGCCGCCCCGGGACAAAATTCGCATCCTCATGCTGGGCGATTCGATCACATTCGGCTGGGGCGTGGCCGAAGACAATACGGTCGCCCGATTGCTGGAAAAGCGGTTGACCAAAAGCGGCCATCCGACCGAGGTCATCAATGCCGGGGTCGGCAATTACAACACCGACATGGAGATCGAATATTTCCTGAAAACCGGGATACGCTTCAAACCGGATATCGTTGTTTTGAATTTCTTTGTCAACGATCCCGAAATCACCCCCGCTTACGGCAATCAGACATTCCTGGACCGGCATTCCTATGCCTATGTCTATCTGCGCAGCCGCCTGGATTTGATCATGCGCCAAACCCGTGTCCGGCGGGATTGGAAACGCTATTTGAACGATCTGTTCAACCCCGAATTCGAAGGCTGGAAGGTGGCATCAAGACGCATCGATGAGTTTGCCGCCGCCGCCAAGCAAGGCGGGATGAAGGCGTTGCTGGTTTACTATCCCGATCTTCATGAGCTGGACGATTATCCGTTCCAGCAGTCACAACAAATGCTGCAATCGGCGGCGTCGAAAAATGGCATCGATTTTCTGGATCTTATGGTTGCCGTTCGCGGCCATGACGAGCCGTCATTATGGGTCAGCCCGACAGATGCGCACCCCAACGCCATCGCAACAAAGAAATTTGCGGCGGCGATTATGCAGAAATTGCGCATCCTCGGATGGTTAGGGTGACGCTCCAGATGCGAAACCATGGCCGCTGCCGAAGTTTGGGAGGTTAGCCATGCGTTGGCTGGCAATCCTTCCTTCGATATTTTCGGCCGCAGTGTCGGTGGCGCTGATCGTAGTTTTGTGGAAGCCGTCCGAAGTTCAACAGATTTTTTCGTTTTCCTATATCCGCTTTGGAGTGTTGGCCGCGTTGGCGCTGGTGGCAGCCTATTTTGTCCTGTCGGTTCGCAGCGAAGCCCTCAACCGTTTCAACAACGCGGCGATTTTCATAGCCGCCGCAACATTGATATTGGTGGAAATCACATTCCGGGTTTTTCCGTCGCTGGTGCCGAACGCCTGGCTGCAGCTTCTGCCGGCAACGGCGCGCGAGGAATTGGCCGCCGCCCGGGGCTTTCTCACCCAATCCAATATGCGCGGCGGTGGTTTGTTGTTCCGGCGTAAGGCCGGCATGCGGGTGCGCACCGATAAGACAAATGTCTTCATCGACAGAGACGGATTTCGCAATCCGGCAACCCTTGGCAAGACAGTTGATTTGGTCATTGTCGGCGCGTCGGTTTTTGACGGCACCTACACAAAGAAGAATTTGGGCGATCTGTTTCGGAGCAACGGCATTGCCGCCTACACCATGGCCACCCCGGCCTGGGGTCCGGGCCAATACCGGGATGCGTTCAAGAAACTCATCGTCGGGCGCAATATCAAGGCGGGCGCTGTCATTTTTCACGTGGTCATACCGCGCGATATTGCCAAGATGGCCCACTATATCCAAACCCGCGATACCGGCGGCGATTGGCGGGATTATTTGGGCCGGCCGCGCCTGATGAAAATGCCCTTTGCCGATAAATATTATCCCTGGACCCTATCCATATTAAACGGCCTTCCCTTCCGAATTCTCTATAGCGGGAGCAAAAAAATTCCTGGTCCAAACATTCAGAACAAACCGATGACCGTTAAATTGCCGTGGGGCGTATTCACCATCCCCCGAGAGAGTTTCAAGGTGCCGCGCACCCAACGCAACTTGGCGGATTACAAAACCGTATTGAAAGACATGATGGTCATCGCCAAGGCCGCCGGCACCAAACCGATATTTCTGCAAACCCCTTCGATGCAGGCGGCGCTGGCGCCTTATGTGGTTGAAGGTAAAAAAGCCGGCGCGGCCTTTGCCAATTACCACGCGTCGGTGACCGCGCAAATCCGGAGCGTCATCGAAGCCGGCGGCGGCGAATTTATCGACACGACCGATTTGTTTTCCAAGGAACTGGTACGGGCGCCGCTGACGGGCAGCATTCTGGACGTGCATTTAAACGAGCAGGGACTGCAAAGCCTGTTTGGCTGGCTGGAGCCACGGTTGCGCGAAATACTTGGGCTCGGCGATGCCAAGGACCGGCCGTGAGATAGTGAGCCATCAAGCTCCACCGGCATCCCTGGGCTTAAAAATATGCAACTTGTTCATGCCGTAATAAAACGAGACGGTCCGTTCCAGCTCGAACCCGCCGCCATTTGCGAGCTCCATGATCTCGGCCTCGTTCATGCCCATCAGCTCATCCACATGTACGTCCCGGTGTGAATGCTCGCCCCACCAGCGCAGCCGGTGGCTGATGCCGCCAACGAACCTGGAAATCATGGTGATCAAAAGCCGGCCGTCATCGCCGAGAATTCGGCGCGCCTCGACAATAGCCTCGGCCCGCTCCGGAATATGGTTGAGACAGGCGATAAATGCGACGCAGTCGAATGTGCTGTCGTCAAAGGGCAGATGCGCCGAATCCTGTATCAACTGGGTATCGGCACCCCAATCGACCACATCGACACCGACGCTCTGGCCGGCGGCCGAGGCATCGATCCCAAGCTCGCCGGACATCTCGCCATAAGTCCGCAAAAGCTCGTTATCGTGGGCGCCCACATCCAGGCAGCGGCCCTTGAGATTCTGCAAAACAACGGCCATGCGTTCGGTGCGCAAAGACGACAGACCGAACCGCTCGGCCTCCTCGTCCGGCAAAAGCATGCGCAGCGGTGCCAGCGCCAGATCATAAATGGTCTGGCCCGCAGATTTCGGGCGCCGGAGCAGATATTTTGGAAGTCGCGACATATTTAATGGGCAATTTGTCAAAGGCGGGCGGGAAATCTATTATGCCTGTCCTTCGGGAGCGTGCAACGAAATTTCAAACCTGATTGGCAAGCCAAGTGAACGATACGCCGACATCACCTGAAAACAATACCGAGGCGGCCCGCCATGACTGGGAGAGCACGCTTTCTATAATAATCCCCGCCTTCAACGAAGAAGGCGGCATCGCCAAAGTTCTGGAATCACTTCATGGGGCCCTGCCGGGGGCCGAGGTGATCGTGGTAGACGACGCCAGCACCGACAAAACCGCCAATATTGTTGCCGGGTTTCCAAACTGCAAATTGGTGCGCCACCCCTTCAACCAGGGATATGGGGCTTCGCTGAAGACCGGCATGCGCGCCGCCGCCGGCACCTACCTCGCCTGGTTCGATGCCGACAACGAGCACCGGGTCGAAGACCTAGTCGCCATGGTCGAACTGTTGATCCGGGAAAAACTGGCCGCCGTGATCGGCGCAAGGCGTAATCCAGCCCCATCCGCCATCCGCAGCGGCGGCAAATTGTTTTTGCGCATGCTCGCCAGAAGCCTGGGCGCATCGTCGGTCAGTGACATGAATTGTGGCCTCCGCGTCTTTCACCGGGATTCCATTCTGCCTTATCTCGGCGTGCTTTCTGATAAGTTTAGCGCCAGCACCACCAGCACCTTGTTGATGATCGACCGAAAAATGCCGCTCCGCTTCCATCCAGTAACCCTGAACCAGCGCGAAGGCACCAGCAAAGTTCAATTCAATGATGGGCTAGCAGCGATTGCGCTGATATTCCGAATTGTCCTTTTGGTCGCGCCCTTGCGTGTGTTTTTGCGGGCCGGGCTGTTGTTCATAGCGGTGGGCGCCGTTTATGGCCTCTATTTGAAACTGGCGGTGGGCGGCCCGCTTGGAACATCCGCCGTGGTGCTTACCATCTTCGGTATGTTCCTTTGCATTCTGGGTTTGATATCCGACCAGATCAGCCAAATGCGGCTGAACATGGAACGCCAATCGGTCGATCGGCAAAAACATTAGCGCCGGCTAGCTGCCGTAATATTCCCGGTACCAGGCAACCAGTTTCGGCAATCCCTCTTCGATGGAAACGCGCGGCTCGAAGCCAAGCTCACTGCGGCTTTTATCGATATTGGCGAGGGTTTCAGGGACGTCGCCCGGCTGCATGGGCAAATAATTGATACTGGCGGCCGCACCCAGTTCTTTTTCGATGATATGCACAAAATCCATCAACTGTTCGGCGCGATTGTTGCCGAGATTATATATATTGCTGGGCGGCTCGGTGCCATCTGAAATGGGTGGACGGTCCAGACAATTCACCACACCGGCGACAATATCATCGATATAGGTGAAATCGCGCTTCATCTCGCCATTGTTGAACACGTCGATGGCGTCGCCGGCCAATATTTTGCGGATGAAGATCATCGCTGCCATGTCGGGCCGCCCCCACGGACCATAGACGGTGAAAAACCGGAGCCCACTCAACGGCATGCCATAAAGATGGGCGTAGCAATGGGCCATCATTTCGCACGATATCTTGGACGCGGCATAGACCGACATGGGCCGCTCCAATTTCTGATCGACGCTGAACGGCATATCAGTGCTGCTGCCGTAAACCGAAGAAGACGAGGCATAAACAATATGCTTCAACTGCTTCAATTTTCGGCAAGCTTCCAACAAAGTCACCTGGCCGTCGATGTTTGTATGCAGGTAGGTATAGGGGTTTTCCAGCGAATAGCGGACGCCGGCCTGGGCGGCCAGATGCACAATGCCCTCGATCTCGCCGTGGGCATCAATGATGCCGCCGACATCTTCGCGGTTGGCAATATCGGCATGATAGAAAGTAAAAGACGCATCGGCCTCCAACTCCGCCAGCCGCGCGTTTTTTAATTCCACATCGTAATAGTCGTTGAGATCATCGAGACCGATAACCCGCTCGCCCCGCGCTAATAAGACTTTGGCCGTGTGAAATCCGATGAAACCGGCGGTGCCGGTGATAAATACGCTCATGGCTGCTTTCGCCCGATGGTAAAATGTCCGTTTATGGCGGCACCAAATGCCTTGGGGCCTTTGCGCCGGTAGCATTTCAAACTATAAATTGGGAAGCAGGATCCGCTATTCCAGCAATTCTTATCTCTTACCACAATCTCGTTGCCAAGGGAATTCAGGCTCCATATCTTCGGGGCGCAACCAAACCAAGCAAGGCCGCCTTCCATTTGACAGTTTTCAAAACCATTCGCTTCGATATTGCCGGCGTTCTGGCCGCGACGTTATTCCTGATGCCGGCCATCGGCACGGTATCGCCAAAAGCAATGGTGCCGTTGCTGCTTATCTCCCTCGTGGCCGTGGCTGCGATCCAGATAACAAAAGGCGGGCCAAAATCCATGCCGTCGCCGTTGTTGGCCACCGGATTGGCGATATTCCTTTTATGGGCGGCGCTGGGCCTGACTTGGGCGCCGATCCCGCTGCCGGCGGGCTTTTCGATCCTATCGCTGACCGCATTGATTATCGCCGGGATGGTGTTTCTCTGGCTGATCCCAACAACGGTTGCGGGAGCGGAAAAAGTGGCAAATTGGTGTTTGACCGGCTACGCCACCGCCAACCTGATCATCGCCTTTGAAGCCATTTCTGGCAATTGGATTTCCCGGCGCGTTCGCGGGTTGGAGTGGCGCGATATCATCAGCATCGAAGGCATCGGCGAAAATCTGGATGCGTTTCTTAACAATGGCATCGTCATCCTGGCGCTGCTTGTTTGGCCGGTGATCACCATACTGAACCGGCGCCGGCAATGGGCGTGGACGATTGTCGCCCTGGCCTTGATAATGGGTGTGGCTTTTTACTTCCGCCATTCGGCTTCGCTTCTGGCCGTCTTGGCCGGACTGGTGGCGTGGGGGATGGGGCGCATCAGCCGGGTTTGGACGGCGCGCCTTTTGGCCCTGGGCTTTGTTGTCATGGTGCTTGCCAGTCCGTTCCTGATGGAGCGACTGACCCGCGGCGTCGATCTGCACAGCCTGGCCAATTCGGAATTTGGCCGCCGGCTGCCTCAGTCCATTATTCCGAGGCTGTTTATCTGGGACTTCGCGGCAAAGAAATCTCTGGAAAGACCCGTGCTTGGCTGGGGCATGAATGCGTCGAGGCTGATCCCCGGCGGCGGCGAAAAATTTATCGTCTACGACGCGCGCGTCGGCAGCGGGAAAATAAAGCAGCTTTATAACGATTCGCTTTTGCCTCTGCATCCGCACAATCAAGCCATTCAAATCTGGCTCGAGCTGGGCGGTGTCGGCGCCGCCATCGTCGCCCTGTTCGGCGGGTTATTCCTGCTCCGTCTCAGGTTCTTGGCGCCCGCCGAGGCAACCTTGTTTGGAATGATTGTCTCTTATCTGGTATTCGCGCTGTCCAGTTTCGGCGCCTGGCAAAATTGGTGGATCGCCACCTTGTTTTTGGGCGCCGCCTTGTGGCGGACCACCGGCCGGGAGCGCCTAGGCGTGCCCGCGTAATGCCTGGATATCTTCTCTACATCCTTTTGGGGTTCGGCTTGGGCGCATTGGTGCCGGGACCGGGACGCATTGGATTTTCATCGCCGGGGTTGCGCCTGTTTTTGGGCATCGGCTTGGCACCCATAGCGGTGTTCGTGCTGCACAAAAATATGGGGCTGGGGCTGTTTCACTCGGTCTCGGTCATATTTGCGGCAGCCGCGGCCGGGCTGGCGCTGGGCGTCTGGCGCCTGGCTCGCAACCGGCCATCTCTGGAAGATACCTTTAACCCGGCCTTCGTGTTGCCGGCGGTGATCGGCATCGTCGCCTTGAACTTTGGCGCGCTCGACTACGTGCCCTATTTGGGCGATGAATTTTCCGGCTGGATAAACATCGCCAAACAAATCAATGCGGTCGGCGGTTATGCGCCGGAAGACATGTTTGGCTTGCAGGCCGACTATACCCCCGGCTGGCCGCTATTAATGAGCTTCCCTGCCCTCCTGTTAGGGCAATTCGAGGAGCGCATGGTTGGGCTTTTGCCGGCGGTGATGCATGCCGGGTTGTTTGGTCTGGTGTTCGATCTCGCTGGGCGGACACTCATCAATTTTGGCGATTTTTCCGCTGCCCGGCGCGCCGTTTATTCCTGGCTCATAGTCTTGTTGCTGCTCAGCGCCGAAGCCACCGGCCAATTGGTAGCGCGCAATTTGCTGGTCGAACCGCCGCAAATTTACGGTATCGGCGTAACCATGATGTTGGCCGTGGCCATGTTTCTGCCGGGCGTCAGCCAAAGCTGGGCTTCGTTCCTGATCGGGCTTTCCTTTGCGATCTTGTATTTTATCAAGGTGACGGCGCTGGCATTGCTGCCGCCGATCCTGTTTCTGGCGGTGATCTTACCGTTCGCCGAACGCTTCTTCGCCGGGTCTTTGGCTCCCGCCCGCGGGTCAGTAAACTGGATAGCGCAATCGATCAAAAATCTGGCGGCGGCGTTGTTGCCCGGCGTCCTTTTGATTGTGCTCTTCAAATCGTCCATAAGCTCGAGCACGCCCTTCGGCTCGCCATCATCGGTCTTATTACCGGAAATGTTTGCCAAGGCCTTTTCGCTGCAATCGTTGGAGATCACGCGCCTTGTGGGCGGCGCCGTTTGGGATTTCACCGCCACCTATAAAACGCCGGTCAGCATCGCAGCCCTGATTGGGCTGATCGCGGCCGCCTTCAATCCCCGCTGGCGCTTGGTGATCGCCGTCTTGTTGGCATTCCTGTTGGTCTATTTCGCCGCCTTGAACTGGTATCATCTGACAATCTGGGACGATAATCTGCGCTCCATTCAGCGATATTCCCGCATTCCAGTTCGCGTCTTCCACCTGATTGGATTGATGTTGTTGTTCGTCAATGTCGCCGAGCTGGTGTTGGGCCGGGAAAGCAGCCGGTTGAAGCACTTTTTGGAAAGCCGGCTGCCGTTCGTCCTGGCAATCGGCTTGGTCGTAGTGTTGGCGGTCTGGCAGGTGCGCCAGATCGACCGGCGCATCGCCGATCTGTCGACGCGCCAATTTCAGCACGTGGCCGCCTTCCACACCAGCGTCCCGAAAGCGGCCAAACAGATGGGCCAAATTTTAAGGCAGCTCGGCGATCGAAAAGTGAATCTTTTGGTGGTTCAGCAGGGCGGTAACCCCGATATCTTGGAAGTCGTCCATTATTATTTGGTTTCCAACAGCTACCGGTCCGGCATTCCAAACATACAATTTCATGCCGTCGTTAGCTGGCCGCTGGCGTCTTCCAGCAACCCATCCGCAGCGGAGCGTCTGGATAAGGCCATGACCAAAGCCGATGTGATTTGGCCAGTACGCCTCGACGAAGCGATGTCCCGCCGCCTCCGGGAATTGACCGGACCCGGCAAATGCGCCCAGCCTATGGCCGATAATTTTTTTCTTAGCGACCACGGTAATCCACCGCAATTGCGGTGCGTCACCAAAACCGATTGAGATAAGCCGCCTTGCGTTAAAATTTGCGCTCGACGATAAGCGCTTCATCCATGCGCGCCTGGCGAAGATATTGGCCCATCAGATGCATCAACGATTGGTGCACGTCCTCGATGATGCCGTAATTATCGGCAGTCACATGCAGATTGACGCTGGCCAATTTGGCGGTGCGCCCACCTTCAAAACCGGTCAGCGAAATCACTTCCAAGCCATTGTCCCGGGCCCAGCTGGCGGCCCGCACCACATTCTCCGAATCCCCCGACGACGATACGGTCATCACCACATCGCCCTTGCCGGCTTGCAGTTTGAGCTGATGGACAAAAACTTCGTCATAGGAAATATCGTTGGCGATGGCGGTGATCACTTCGACATTGGCGGCCAGGGATTGCACGCGCGGCAACAGATCCGTATCGGTGGCCAGCAGCTTGCCGTGGTCGCAAGCCAAATGGTTGGAGATCGAGGCCGAGCCGCCATTGCCGCACACAAACAAGGTGGCGCCGCCTTCATAGGCTTTTCTAAGAATTTCGGTCGCCAGCCCAAGGGCGCCACGCTCAACGCTTCTCGCCGCCTTGGCGTATTGATCGAAATAGGCGTCCACATAGGCGCCCGCATCGGAAAATTTTGTATCTGGAAAGCTCATAGGTGATTATGTACCAAGCCGGCGCCGACTGATCAACGCTGCCCAGAGCATTTCCGGAATTGCTCTAGCCGCGTCTGGCGTCTGTGACCGTAAACAGGAGCGCGCCGCCGGCTGCGAAAAACACCAATATGGTCGCCATGCCCCAACGCTGGCTTGCGGTTAGCGCCGTTACCGCAGCAAAGACGAGGGGCCCGATAAACGCCGTTGCCTTACCGGAAAACGCAAACAGCCCGAACATTTCCGTCTCCAAGCCTTGCGGTGCCAGATGCGCCATCATCGAGCGGCTGGCCGCCTGCACGGGACCGACGAAAATACCCAGCGCCGATCCCCAGATCAGGAATGCCAAAGTGGTTTCGGCCGATAAAACGCCGGCGGCGACGATGATCAATCCGGCCAGCGAGATCAAAATTGTGCGCTTGGAGCCAATCCAATCATCAATCCAGGCGAAGGCGAAGGCGCCCAACCCAGCGGTCACATTGATGCCGACGCCGAATTGCAGAACTTCGGCAGTGGTCATGCCGAACGTGGTTTTGGCATAGATGCCGCCAACCGCGAACAGAGTAACCAGCCCATCGTTATAAAACAGACGCGCCAGCAAAAAACGGGCGATATCGCCGTGGCCCCTGACCTGACGCAAGGTGGTGATCAACTGGCGAATGCCATCTTCAATGGCAACCCGCCAGCTTATCGTGCGCGCCGGCGTATCCGGTGTCCATATAATGAGCGGCAACGTAAACACACCGAACCAGGCCGCCACAAAAACCGAGGTCAGGCGAACCTGATCCAGATTGCTGGTGTCGAAGGCGCCCAGAATAAACACCAGACAAGCCAGGCCGCCGACATAGCCGAGCCCCCAGGCCCAGCCCGACACCCGCCCGATAATCGGCGCCGGCGCGATGTCTGGAAGCATGGCGTTATAAAACACGATGCCCAACTCGAAGCCGACATTTGCAAGCGCGACTATAATAAGCGCCGCCAGCACAAAGGCCGGGTCCGGCTCCACGAACCACAAGGCGCCGGTCAGAATTACAGAAACTGCGGTAAATAATATTATCCAGGGTTTTCGCCGGCCGCCGCGATCGGCAATGGCGCCCAGCACCGGCGCAAGAACCGCGATCACCAGGGCCGATGCGGATATCGCAAAACCCCATTGGGCGGCGCCAATCGTGGGATCAGGCGCAACGGCGGATACAAAGTAAGTCGCGAACACAAAGGTGATGACGATCGTCGTGAAAGCCGAATTGGCCCAGTCATAGTAGCACCAAGCGGCGATCCCCAGCTTATCCTTGAGCGGCAATCCTTTTGCCTAGCCGGCGCCGCTGGCGAGGCTGCTCAAATGACGCGACGCCACTGCCAGCATGGAGAGATCGACCTGCTCGGCGGCCTCCAACTCGTTCATCATCTGGCGGGTTTGCTCCATTAGCGAGGGGTTGGACTTCATCCAGGCTTCCAACGAGCCGTTACCGCCGCCATTGCCGTTGACGATACGCAAAGTTATGCCCTTCTGATGGGTATAAAGCTCTTCAATCATCGCCGCCGAGGCCAATTTTTGCCAATGATTTTCGGCCGGCAATTGTTCAGCGCCAAAGCGCAACCAGCCGAGCCCGAATATCTCGCCGACGCGGAAATAGAGGCGCGCCACATCAGCAATTTTTACGTGGCAGAGCATTTCGGTGCGGACGATATCGAAAGACGAGATCAGCAACAACAAATAGGCAACGCGCCGGGCCAGATCGACCGGCACGCCTTCCCCGGCATAACGCTGGACCCGGTATTCGACCCGCTCGATAACCTCTTGCGGCGCCACATCCTTGATGATTTTCTTTAGCTGCTGGATACCGGGCTGGAATTCTTCGATGGCGCCGCCGATATTGATAGGATGTTCGAGCCCGCGTAGCAGCCAAAGGGTCGCCCGCTCGATGAGTTGGTTGACCGCCTGCAAAAGCGTCGCCTGCATGGAGGAGGCTATCTTGTTGTCCAGCGCCTCTATATCGCGCCAAATGGCTTCCAGACCAAAGCTGTCGCGGACTACGATATAGGCGCGCGCGATATCCACCGGCTGGGCGCCGGATTTCTCCATCAAATTGATAACGAACGTACCGCCCACATGGTTGATCATCGAGTTGGTGACGGAGGTGGCGATAATCTGCCTTGCCAGGCGGTGGCCAAGAATTTCGCGCTGGTATTTTTGGCGGAGCGGCGTCGGGAAATACTCGATCAAATCGGTTTGCAGAAGCTTCTCGTCGGGCAGGCTGGAGGCCAGCAATTCATCGTAAAGCCAAAGCTTGGCATAGGGCATGACAACCGAAACCTCGGGCCGCGTAAGACCGATCTTGTCGCGCTCCCTTTCTTCCAACTCTTCGTCGTTGGGAAGGAATTCCACCGCCCGGTTGAGACGCCCCGAACGCTCCAAAAAGCGCACAAAACGACCGTGAAGATCGAGAACATCGGATTCGCGGGACCGGGTCAGGGTGATCGCCTGGGTTTGTAAATAGTTGTCGCGCAACACCAAATCGCCAACCTCGTTGGTCATACTTTCGAGCAATTTGTTGCGCTGGCCCATGTTGAGTTTTTTCTTGGCAACCACCGAGTCCAACAGGATCTTGATATTGACCTCGTGGTCCGAGCAATCGACGCCGGCGGAATTGTCGACCGAGTCCGTATTCAAGCGGCCGCCGGCAAGGGCAAACTCGATGCGCCCGCGCTGGGTGGCGCCCAAATTTGCGCCTTCGCCAATCACCTGGCAGCGCAGCTCAGCGCCATCGATGCGGATAGCATCGTTAGCCCGGTCTCCGGCATCTGCATTCGCTTCCGTAGACGCCTTGATATAGGTGCCAATGCCACCGAACCATAACAGCTCGATCTCGGCGCGCAGAAGAATTTGAATTAGCTCGTTCGGCGTCACCGATGAGTTCGAGATGGCGAAGCGGGAACGGATTTCCGGCGAAAGCTTGATGGTTTTGGCGCTGCGTTCGAAAATGCCGCCGCCCTTGGAAATCAGCTTAGCGTTGTAGTCGGTCCAGCCCGAGCGCGACAGGGCGAACAGGCGCTTGCGTTCGGCAAAGCTTTTCGCCGCATCAGGATTGGGATCAACAAATATATGCATATGGTTGAAGGCGGCATAAAGATTGATGTGCTTGGACAAAAGCATGCCGTTACCGAACACGTCGCCCGACATGTCGCCGACACCGACGACGCTGAATTCTTCGCTCTGAATGTCTTTGCCGGATTCGCGGAAATGTCGTTTTACCGATTCCCAGGCGCCGCGCGCGGTGATACCCATTTTCTTGTGATCGTAGCCGACGCTGCCACCCGACGCATAGGCATCGCCCAGCCAGAAGCCGTAATCGTCAGCAATACCGTTGGCGATGTCGGAGAATGTCGCTGTGCCCTTGTCGGCGGCGACCACCAGATAGGGATCGTCGTCGTCGTGGCGGACAACATCCTTGGGTGCCACAATCTTAGCGCCCTGATAATTGTCGGTGATATCGAGAAGCCCGCTCATGAACAGCTTGTAGCAGGCAATACCCTCGGCGATGAAGGCGTCACGCCCGCCGGTCGTGGGCGGATTCTTGACCACAAAGCCGCCCTTCGATCCGACCGGAACGATGACCGCATTTTTGACCATTTGCGCCTTCATCAGGCCCAGAATCTCGGTGCGAAAATCTTCGGGCCGGTCCGACCAGCGAAGCCCGCCGCGCGCCACCAGACCACCGCGAAGATGGATCGCTTCGAACCTCGGCGAATAGACAAATATCTCGCGCAAGGGCCGGGGTAGGGGCAGCTCGTCGACGGCACCGCTGTCTAGCTTGATGGAAAGGTAGGATTTCGGTCCGCCATCGGCATTGCTTTGAAAGAAATTGGTGCGCAATGTTGACGCCACGCCGTTCCAGAAGCGGCGTAAAATCCGATCCTCATCGGCACTTTCCACCTTGTCCAAAAGATCGTTCAGCGATTGCGTCAGGCGCGACACCTGGCGGTTCCGGTTCTCGGCTTTGGGATCGAAGCGGGCACTGAACAGGCGCGCGATAGCCCCCGCCGCTTGCGGGTTATTGCCGAGTGCGCGCTCCATATAATCTTGCGAAAATGGCGCGTTTGTCTGGCGCAGGTATTTGGCGTAAGCGCGCAACACGGTTATTTCCCGCCAGCCGAGACCGGCGCTCAACACCAACGCGTTGAAGCCATCGCTTTCCATTTCGCCTTCCCAGGTGCGGCGAAACACTTCGTGGAAATTGTCGCGAACTCCATCCAGGGACACGTTTTCCCCGTCCCGGGTAACAAGCCCGAAATCGTGAATCATGATGGTCGGCATGGCCTTGTTGGCGAGATGAACTTCGTTGGGCAATTCGTCGATGACTTTAAGCCCCATATCTTCCAGCATCGGCAAAACATCGGACAAGGGCAGCGGTGTCATTGGGTGCAGAACTTTGAAACGCAGCGTGTTCCGATTGGCGCCGGCCGGGCGGTATAGGTTCAGCATCACCGCGTCATTGGCCGCGACACTTTCCATTAGTTCAATATCGGAAACCGCTTCGGCGGAATCGATGGTCTCGGTATAATTGGCCGGAAACGCTTGACCATAAATGTTGGCAAGGTGGAGGCCCTTGGCCGGGCCTACCGCTTGGATCAAGGCATCGCGCAACAATTCGGTCCACGACTGCGCGGCGCGCGCCAGCTTGGCTTCCAAGGCCGCGACATTGACTTTGGTGGTTTTTTCGCCGGAGAGCGATACCACCAGATGCAGGCGCGCCAGCGGCGTTTCCGAAAATTCAACATCGTAGCCCGATACCTCGCCGCCATAGGCGTCTTCGACGATAGCCTGCAGCCGGTGGCGCAGCGTCGTTGTATAGCTGTCGCGCGGCACATAGATCAGCAAGGATACGAAGCGGCCAAAATCGTCCATGCGCACAAACAAAGCCACGCGCTGACGTTCCTGCAAATGCAGAACGCCCATGGACATTTCCATCAACTCGGCATCGCGCGATTGAAACAACTCTTCGCGCGGGAATGTTTCGAGAATATGTTGCAGCGCCTTGCCATCGTGGCTGTCTGGCGCGAACCCGGCTTGCGCGATGGTCCTATCAAGTTTGCGCCGGAGAAGCGGGATATCTCTTGGGCTGGAAGAATAGGCCACCGATGTAAATAGACCGGTGATCAGACGCTCGCCGATCACCTTGCCCTTGGCGTCGAATTTTTTAACGCCAATGGTATCGAGCAATACCGAGCGGTGAACGGTGGATTTTATATCGGCCTTGGAGATGATCAGCGGATCTGGCCCGCGCACCAAACGCTGCACAGCGGACGGCGCGCGTTGCAGATGGCGTAATTCATTGAACACCAGCCGTTTCGGATTTCGCAAAATGCCGAGACCCGAGCCGGAATCGATGCGCGCCTTGGCGCCCTTGCCGGGGCCGGCAAAATCATATTCGCGGTAGCCGAGGAAGGTGAAATGGTCATCATGCGCCCATTGCAGGAAATCCTGAGCTTCGGCGATATCGGCAACCGCGCCTTCCGAGTTGCGCAATTTAAACTCGTCGATGATGCCCTGAACCTTGGCGCGCATGGCCTGCCAATCTTCGACCGCCGCATAGACATCCCCCAGGACCGATTGGAGGTTTGCCTCGATTTCCTTAATGCGCGCCGGATCATCCTGGCGGTTGATGGTTATGCTCATCATCGATTCGTTCTGCACACCGGCGCCGGTCTGGTTGCCGGCAAAGAAATCTTGGAGCTTGCCGGCTTTGTCGCGCCGCGTCCGGTACACCGGATGGATAATCAAATGCACTGAGTGGCCGAGGCGCGTTAACTCGGCGCTGCTCGAATCAAGAAGAAACGGCATATTGTCGGAGAGAATATCAACCACGCTGTGGAGGGATGCGTTGCCTGCATCCAAGCCGCCCGGATCGCGGACATCGATGATGATCTGGCCTGGTTTGCGGCGCCCCGATAACTTGAGCATCGCCATCGCGTCGCCGGCCAAGCGCGCATGGCTGCGTTCGGCCAAATCGGTGGTGGAAACATGTTCGTAATATTGGCGGACAAATTTTTCGGCGAGCTTGGCGCCGCGCTTGCCGGCCAGCCGCTGCGCCTCATTACTGGTCTGACGCAAAATCTGGTTACGAGCTTTGCTATCGGTCGCGTTCATAAATTTCCCCCATACCCGGAATTCCAGGGTTGGATAAACGTCCCAGCCGCTACGGTTAAAAGCGCTGGTCCAAAAAGTCTTAGTACAAACAAATATGGTGCGTAAATTGCGGTTTTCACCCACCCCGATCAATAGAAAACCGCATCCGGGCTTACCAATTGGTTAATCACGCTAGACGTAGGCGATGATAGTTACCATATTCAAACCCGGCGGTAATGTAATGACCGGAGATTTGAAGCCATGATGGATTCCACGCCCACCAATGTCATGAGCGGCGAATGGCTGTTTTCGCGCCTACCGGGATGGGTGATCGACACCCTCTCATCGGAACAAAAAGAAGCCATCTACAAGGCCGCCGAGGAAAATGCCTGGGGCCGGCATCCGATCAATATCCGCTTCTCCTTACCCGGTCTCGGGCGACGCTATTTCCTGACCGTGGTCGGCGGCGAGGAAAAGCGCAGTACCGAGCGCCGCGCCCACGAAAAGCACCGCTATCCCCTGCGCACAGCCGCCAATATTTTCTTCTTTGTCGGAATTGCTGCGGTATTTTACCTGATCGGCATTGTTGCGGTTGCGTTACAAACCTCCCTGGTCGCGTTTTGAGACCTGAAAATCCGTGGAAACCCTGAGACAAGCCGCCGCCGCCCACATGAAGGGTGATTTGCGGGCGGCGCTAACGCTTCTCGGACAAGCAATCGAAGAAAATCCGGACGATGGCGACGCCTGGCAAATGCTGGCGGTGCTGCATTTCGAGGCTGCAGATATCGCCGAGGCGGAGCGCTGCAATGCCCGCGCGCTTTCGCTGGACCCGGACAACGGCGCGGCGCTGAATACCGAAGGCAATATCCTGAAAGCCCGGGGCCGGCTGGAGGATGCGGTAAAATCCTATGAGCGGACCTTGCAACTGGCCCCGAATCTGCCGCAAGCGCTGACCAATCTCGGCGATGCCTTGCGCCGCCTTGGGCGCCTGGATGCGGCGCTGGAACATTGCCGCAAAGCTGCAATGCTGGCGCCGGACCTGGCCGCCGCCCATGGTAACCTGGGCGCGGTGTTGTTCGATAGGGGCGATTGGAAGGCGGCTGGCGGTAGCCTCAAGGCGGCATTGGCATTGGCGCCCGAAGATACGTCGATACGCATAAACCTAGCGCGCCTGGAAGCCCGCCGGGGCGATGCTGGTAGCGCCCGCGATCATGCCCGCTTGGCCCAAAATGGTGTTACCAGCAATGCGGAGCAATGCAATTCCCTGGCCAGCGTCTTTTATGACATCGGTGATCTGGAGACCGCCAAGGAAATGGCCAATCTTGCGCTGGGACAAAACCCCGACCTCGCTGATGCCCACAACAACCTTGGCAACATCCTGACCCGGCTCGGCATGCTCGAAGCCGCCATCGCCGAGTTTGGCCTGGCGCTTGGCAAAAGCCCTGGCAATCCGGACTATCTGGCCAATCTTGGCGGCGCCCATCAGGCCGCCGGTGATTTGGCTGCCGCGAATTTTTGTTTCGATGACGCAATAAAAGCCGATGCGGCCCACGCGGATGCCCATTGGAACCGAGGCTTGGCGCAACTTTTGAGCGGTGATCTGGCAACCGGCTTTGCCGATTACGAATGGCGCTGGCGGTTGCCAGAATTTCGCCGCCGGCACTCAGGTTTAGCCGCCTGGACCGGTGAGGATTTGGCTGGCCGGACGATCCTGATCCATTCGGAGCAAGGGTTTGGCGATACCATCCAGTTCATCCGCTACGCCGCGCTGTTGGCGGAACGGGGGGCAACAGTAATCCTGGAAACCCATCCGCCCCTCGTCCGCCTGATGCGATCCGCGCCCGGCGTGGATCTGGTTGTGGCGCGCGGCGCGGCGCTGCCGCAGGTGGATTTTGAGGCCCCGATCCTGAGCTTGCCGCACCTTTTTGCCACCACCCTGGATACCATTCCGGCCCAAATTCCCTATCTCTACCCGCCGCGGGAAGCACCTGCGGGTCTCGGTAATTTCGATATCGAAACAAATACCAAAATCGGCATCGTCTGGGCGGGGCGGCCGAGTCATAAAAACGACAGCAACCGGTCCTGCCCTTTGTCCCAGTTCCAGCCCCTCGGCCAAATAGCGACCGTGCGTCTGTTCTCGTTGCAAGTGAGTGATGCTGGCAGCGACATGACGGACAGCATCATCACCGATTTGGCTCCTGTGCTGGAGGATTTCGCCGCCACGGCGGCGGCTATCGCCGGTCTCGATCTGATAATTTCGGTGGATACGGCGGTCGCCCACTTGGCCGGCGCCCTCGGTAAGGAATGCTGGCTACTGCTGCCTTTTGCGCCCGATTGGCGTTGGTTGCTTAATCGAAACGATAGCCCGTGGTATCCCAGCCTGCGTCTGTTTCGCCAGGACCGTCCCAGCGACTGGACCGGCGTATTGGCCCGTGTCGCGGACGACCTGGCCCGCCGCGCCGGCAGCTAATCCGCGTAGCTCATTTCGAACTGGCTAAGCCCATCTTCCAGATAATCTGGGAGCAACGGCATGCCCAGAAGATACTCGGCAGTCCGGTTGTTGTGCTCATCATGAGCGATTTTGAGGGCTTCGTCCCATTCGTCCTTACCGAAATCGCCGCGCCCGACCCAGGCCAGCGCCACGATCTGGCATTGATCGTCGTGATTGATGGCGCGGATCCAGCTTTTCAGCTCTTCATAGGTGGCATCCTCCGTATCGGTCTCTGGAGTTTCCCGAAATTCGGCGTCGGCCACGTTGCCATCGAAAACCTCATCGGCGATACCATCCGGGGCCGGCGCCGGTCCTTGCGCTTCAAATTCCCGAGCCTTGGTGATGATGAATGTGATTTTTCCGACATCGATTTCAAGCATGGTATTTACTCCTCTTGCCTATCGATTGTGATATTAAACCAAGCCAAAAATGCCGCCTTGATGCCGGTCAATAGAAATTTGGATGTCTCAATTTTTTGCGAACAAGGTGCACAATTCCTGAAATTGGTCTATAAATTCCGGACCCTGGCCAAGAAAGCAAAAGCGCAATCGATGTTTGATATCCAGAAAAAAGAACAGGCAGACCGCCTCGGTGCGCGCGTCATTGCCAAGCAGATCGAGCCTTTTTTCTCTGGGCTCCTGGTGCTTGGTTCCGCCTTTATGGCGATCATGCTGTTCGGCGCCGGCAGTTTTTTAGGCGGCTCGGTTTTTCTTTTGCCGGTCGCCATCGCCGCCTTTGCCTATTGGGATGACGGCAAACCGGACCCGGAGGCGACCGGTAAGCCGGGCAACAAGCCCTAGCTCTACGGGATTTTATTCTGCAGCTTTCGGAACCTCGCCGCCGGCGCGCAGCCAGGCGGTGCCTTCCTGCCAGTCTTCATCCCGCCTCAGCAATGTTGAGCAGGAGCGCACATTGTACCATTCCGGATGATGCGCCTCGGCCGGCTCCTCGCCGGCGCTCAAATTTTTTGCCATCTCGATGATGCGCCGCCGCCAGGCGATGATGGCGCTATCCGATTGCCCCAGATATTCCCGGTTACGATCGACAATGGGCCCCATGCTTTCCTGCACGGCGGCGTCCTGATTGGGGATGCCGCTGATGCCGGTGAATGTGTCATTTTTCTGGGCTACCCGGTCGAGCATGTAATTGTTGTCCCGGTTCTGAACAGGCCGGTAATTTTCGTCTATAGGCCCCCACATGCCGCCGGCGCCGCCCGAGATCTCAGCCTCCTTAGGCGTGAAGTCCCGGTGCGGATTGGCGCTGAAAGTCCAAGTCCAGGTGTTTTCGTCGTCGATGGGCACCCAGGCATGGCCGGTATAGGACGCCTTCGAGGTATCATCTTCCGGCACCACCGGCGGGATCATCTGATAAAATGGCATCAGACATTGGGTGATGCGCCAGTAATAGGAATCCTCTTCGCCATTTCGCCGAGCCGAAATCAGCACGCCATAGTCCACATCCCTGACATCAAAAACCGGGTGCCGGTCGATCCCAAGGTATTTGTTGCGGCGCGGAAGATTTTTATTGGCCGTAAACTGCGCATCGGTGGAGGAGTGCAGGAACGAGATATGGCTTGAATCGATGCCGCCCTCGACCGCCTGCGCCCAATTGCATTGCTGCAATCGCTTTGTAGACGTGCGCTGCATCTGGGGCAGATACGCCCATTCGAAATCGGGCAAGGCCGGTATTTTCTCTTTGGGACCCATATAGATCCAGACCATGCCGCCCCGCGCCACCGCCGGATAGGACGTCTGCTTCACTTTGTGCGCAAAATTGGTTTCCTCCGGCTCGGACGGCATATCGACACAATTGCCGTCCACATCGAATTTCCAGCCGTGATAGACGCAGCGCAGGCCGCATTCTTCGTTGCGGCCAAAATACAGATGCACCCGCCGGTGCGGACAATAGGCATCCAGGATGCCAATGCGCCCATCGGTATCTTTAAACGCAATCAAATCCTCGCCCAGCAAGCGCAGCTTCACCGGCGGGCTGTCCGGCGCGGCGATTTCTTCTTCCAACATGGCCGGAAACCAAAAGCGGCGTAAGAGATCACCCATGGGTGATCCCGGCCCGACTTTGGTTAGCAGTTCATTGTCTTCTACCGATAACATTTATCAGCACCCCCTTAAATTTTCCCGGTGCGGGAGGCGGCACCAGGCCGCCCCCCACATTGGGCGTGCCGCGCTTATTTCCAGCGGAAGTCCCAGGCTTCGATGGCGAAGGCATTGAGCGAGCCAATCTTCACCGTCACGTTCGATTTGTGGACGACGCTGGTCGGGTTGGCCATCAGGGTCATGAAATATTGCTGCTCAATGACCCGGTTGAAGACCTTGCGGCCCTGGGCCCGGCGCGCCACCGGATCCATGATGCCGCCCATGGCCTTGGCCATTTTCTTCAAGGTGGCGTCGCCGTGATAATCCCGGCTTGGCGGCGGCGAGAACAAAAAGCCCAGCGTGCCGGCCACGTCCGCCATGCCGCCGGCGGGCCAACCACCGACCATGATCTGGATTTTGCCGTCGCGCTGCTTCTTGCGGTAGGACTGGATCTGGCGGGCATCGACGGTGGCGGCGATACCAACTTTCGCCAACATACCCGAGATGGCTTCGGCGGAGCCTCTGATCGCCGGAGAAACGAAGGTGGTCAGTTCAACCTTAAAGCCATTGCCATACCCGGCTTCGGCCAACAGACGCTTGGCGGCGGCGGGATCGTATGAAGGCTGCGCCACCGAATAATCGCAACCGTCCTGAATACGCCAGCACATGGCTTCCGGCCGGGCAATCGGGAACGGGCCGGCGCCAAGCTTGACGATGGCGTCCTTGTTGATCGCCATCATGATGGCCTTGCGCACGCGGATATCCAGCAACGGCTTGTTGCCGGACCGACCCTTGGCGTCGATGGCCACATATTGATAGGAAATGGAAGCGCCCAAATCCAACTCCACGCCCGGCGCCTTGGCCATCGACATGGCCTGATCCAGCGGCGCATTGCGCACTGCATCAAGATTGCCGGCCAGGAACTGGGCCACTTGCGTTCCGATATCGGGCATGAAGGCAAAGTGGATGCGGTTGATGTTGGTCACCGGTTTGCCCGGCCCGCCATGCTTAAAGCCCGGGTTAAGCTCCATCATGATGCCCTTGTTGGCGTCCACCTGGGTAACCCGGAACATGCCGGTGCCCACAGGCTTCTGGCCGAAGGCAATTTTTTTCTTCAACGGGCCATGCACATGTTCGGGCATGATTGCGGTCAACGTCGCATGGCGGACCATATCGAACGGCGTCGGCTTTTTGGCAGTGATGCGAACTTTGTGGGGCCCGAGTTTTTCAGTCTTCGCCACCCACGCCCAATTGCGCTTGAAGCGCATCCGGGTCTTGGGGTGAGTCAACCAATTATAGGTATAGACCACATCGTCGGCATCGAAGGCCTGGCCGTCGTGCCATTTGACGTCATCTCGGAGCACAAATTCGATGGTCTTGGCATCGATCCGCTTCCAGGATTTGGCCAACAGCGGCTCGATCTTTTTGGTCTCGCCATTGTACCAGACCAAGCCATCATAGACGGCGCCCTGCTCCATGGCGGTAGCGGGCTTGGGATCCAAATAATAGGTAACGCCCTTGATCGGCGAGGCGAGCGCGGTGCGGAGGGTGTTTTTCGATTTTTGGGCCTCGGCCGGCTGGACCGCCAATGCCGCAACGGCGACGACGCCAAGCGCCGTTCCAATTAACATTTTCATAGCTGTCTCCCTGTTCGAAGTTAATTTTGGAATTTTTTATTGCCGTAACTGTAGTTCAATAAGGTTGAGCCGCGCAACTATACCGCTGCCTTGGCGATTTCGAATTGCTGTGATCAATGCAATATCGGCCCGGCCCACCACCCTTAGTATGCCGCCCCGCCATGGAACACATGGCTGCGACAAATTTTACGAAAAACGACCATACCGTTTCATTACTATTCCTAACGGTTCCTTACGCTTTATTACGCTTTTCGGCAGCCGGCTTCTCACCAGGCCCTAAATATCGCCAAGCATCGGATTGAGCCATCCTATTCACAGGCGACCAGGGGCACATTCTATTAGATAGTCTGTTGAGCCGTGCGCGCAAGTGACAGCAGGGTTAACCTCGGTCCCTGCCATTAAATATCGTCAACCGCCGCCGGAATTGCTATGACAGAGGCCTGACCGCCCGCGAGGTTTCCGTCATGCCAGCTCAAGACCCAAGCCCAAGCGTCCACCCCGAACTCGCCGCCCATCAGGCGGCCATGGAAAAGCGCATCTATTCCATTGGCGGGCGCTACCATATGGCGTTTGCCTATGCCGTATCCAACTGCACCATGATCGAAGGCGATGACGGGGTTATCTTGGTGGATACCCTGACATCTGTCGAATCGGCGGAAACCGTTGCCGCCGCCTTCCGCGAGATTACGCCTAAGCCGATCAAGGCCATCATCTACACCCACTTCCACGCCGACCATGTGAGCGGCGCCAAGGCCTTCGTTTCCGAAGACGATGTAGCCGCCGGCAAGGTCAAGATATATGGCCATCAGGATCTTACCGATCATGTGCTGCGCGATGTCGGACTGATTGCGCCGGTGCTCGGCCGGCGCGCCCTTTATCAGTTCGGCATGCGCCTGCCCATTGGCGAAGACGGCACCTTGGGCGCCGGCCTCGGCCCGCCGCAGCGGCCGGGCACACGCACCTTCATTGCGCCCACCGATACCTTTACCGGAATCCTGAAATTGGAAATCGCCGGCGTGGCGCTCGAAATCCATCACGTACCGTCGGAGACCGAAGACCAGTGCATGGTCTGGGTGCCCGAAGACAAGGTGCTGCTGTCCGGTGATGCGGTGCAGGGCGAAACCTTTCCCAATATCTATGCGCTGCGCGGCACCCGCTTTCGCGATCCCATGGTCTGGGCCGACGGTATGGAAACCTTGCGCGGCTTCGGGCCTGAAACCCTGATCCCCCATCATGGCCGTCCCGTGGAAGGCGCCGGCGCCGTCGACGATGTGCTGGTCAATTACCGGGACGCCATCCAGTACCTGCACGACCAGACCTTGCGCTGGATGAACAAGGGCATGACGCCGGACGAGATCAAGGACCGGGTGGTCATGCCCGACCACCTGAAATCGCATCCCTGGCTGGGGGAATATTACGGCTCCTACAAGCACGGTATTCCCGCCGTCTATGCCGGTTATCTGGGCTGGTTCGATGGCGATCCGGTCAATCTTGATCCGCTCCCCTGGGTGGAGCGGGCGGAACGCTATGTCGCCATGATGGGCGGGCGGGACAATATTTTGGAGACAGCGGAAAAAGCCCTGGCCGACGGCGACAGCCGCTGGACCGCCGATCTGGCGACCTGGCTGGTTCGCGCCGATCTGGATGATACCGAGGCCCGCACCCTGAAGGCCCGGGCGCTGCGCCATTGGGGCTACGATCAAAAGAACACCACCTGGCGCAATTGGGCGCTGACCTCGGCGATGGAGCTGGAAGGTACCCTCGATATGGCCGCCGCCGGCATGGTGCTGGGATCGCCGGAACAGGTCAGTGGCTATCCGCTGGAGGGCGTGATGCGAATCATGACCGTGCGCCTGATGGCCGAGAATACATTCGACTACCACCGCACCCTCGGCTTTCAAGCAGGCGATACCGGTGAGGCTTGCGCCTTAGAAATCCGGCGCGGCATCTGCCGCTTTCATGACGCCGTGCCCGATAGCGCCGACTGGGTGCTTAAATTCGATCGCCCCACATTGACCGAATGGATGTTCGGCCAGATCAGCGTCGAAGACGCCCTTGCCGATCATCGCATGCAACTAGATGGCGGCGACGGCGCCATGGTTACGGAGTTCCTGTCCAAGTTTGAGCCGTTCAATCAGGCGGACCCCATCGCCATATCGGTGCGCTAGGCTATGAACCGGGGCGAACGCCGGCGGGCAGAGCGGGCGCAAAAGAAGGCCGCAGGACGCCGGGACCCCGATGCGTTGTTCGCCGAAGCCCTGGCGCGGCACAATGATGGCCGCGCAGGCGATGCCATGAAATTGGCGGAGCAGTTGCTGAGCGCCCAACCAGACCATCTGGACGGCTTGCAACTGGCAGGCATGGCCGCCATCCAATTGGGCGATGCCGATAAGGCGCTGCGGTTCCTGGGCGACAAGACGCGCCTCGATCCCGATAACCCGCACGGCCATGTGAACCACGGCGCCGCCTTGCAGATGGCCGGTGATCTGGAAAAAGCCGCCGATCATTTTCGCCGCGCCATCGCCCTCGATGCCGGCCTGGCCGAAGCGCATAGCAATCTCGGCGTCACCTTGCGCGATCTTTCCCGCTTTGCCGAGGCCGAGGATGCCATGCGCCGCGCCTTAGGCTTAAGCACGGAACCGGACGCACGGCTCACCGTCAGCCTGGCCAGCGTCGTCCTATCCCGGGGCCGCATCGACGAAGCCATGGCACTTTTCGATGAGGCCCTATTGTTGGGCCCGGACAACGCCGACACGATCTATAAGCGCAGCCTATGCCGCTTCGCCAAGGGTGACTTCGCCGGCGCAGCGGAGGATTACGAATGCCGCTGGGCCTCGGACACCTTCGTGAGCGAATTTCAAGACCGGCCCGAGCCAAGTTGGCAGGGCGAAGACTTGAAGCAAAAGCGCCTGTTGGTCTGGGCCGAACAAGGCGTCGGCGATCACATCATCTATCTAGGATCGCTGCCGGCGCTGATTGCCGACACGGGCGGCGTTTGCGTTTTCGAATGCGACGAGCGGCTGGTATCGCTGTTCGCCCGCTCAAACCCCGGCACCGAAATTGTGGCCGCTGGACATACCCATAAAACAGAATTCGATTTCCAAATCGCCGCCGCCAGCCTGACCTTGCAAAGCCGCATTCGCCGGCCGGGCCAATATCCCCTTGGCCGTTTTCTGAGCCCGGATGCGGAACGCGCCGCCGAGATTTCGGCCCGCCTGCAAGATGCGGCGCAAGGCCGCCCGCTGATCGGCATCGCGTGGCGATCCTCGCGCCATAAGGTGGGACCGTGGAAATCCATGCCTCTTGAAGAATGGGCGCCGATCCTTCAACGCCGGGACGCTTTGTTCGTCAATCTGCAATATGGCGAGACCGATGCGGAGATCGCCGACGCCATCCGTGCCACCGGTGCCGACATCTATACCGACCCCGAGATCGACCGGTTCAATGATTTCGAAGGGCTGACGGCGCTGATCGATGGGCTTGATCTGGTGGTCACCACGTCCAACGTCACCGCCCATTTCGCTGGCGCGCTGGCCAAGCCGTGTCTGCTGGCTTTGCAGGTGACGCCGCTTTGGTATTGGGGAATGGCCGCCGAGCCGATCCCGCTTTACGCCTCGGTGGAGCGCTTCTGGCAGGGGCGCGAAAACATCTGGACGGATGTGGCTGGGAATATCGCAGCCCGCCTGGACGAGCTGAATATCCCCATTAAATCATAGCGTTATCGGGAAAATTGGCACCCATCATGACGCCGCCATAGAGATCGGCGGTGTGGTCAAATTCGAAGATGGCGTGACCGGCGAGGCTGTTGATATCGCGCTGGAAACGCTGGATGGGGGAATCCAAAAAGGTCGCCCGGCTACCGGCCATGAGCGCCAGTTCATCGACCATGGCGCGGCTTTCGCGGGCGATGTAGGAAACCACGAGGCGCATCTCGGCGCGCTCTTCACTGCTTAAGGTTCCGCCATCGTTGACCCGGTCCGAGATCATCTGGATTTTGGCGTCGAACAAGCCCCGCGTCGCATCCAGCCGGGCCTTGTTATTGGCGAGGCGAATGCGCGCCGGCATCACGTTCTGCATTTTCGCTCCGGTATAGGCGCCTACCTTGGTGGCCAAAATTTCCGCGACCAGTTCCAGCATCGCTTCGGCAGCGCCCAGCAACGGCCCGACCGCGCCGAAGCACATTAGCGTCAATAACGGCACCCGCCAGAGCGGCCCGGTGTTGAGGGCCATTCCCGGCGCCTTGCCGGCACGCAAATCAGCAACCCGGATGGAGCGGTGCTCGGGCACGAACACATTTTCCAAAGTGACATCGTGGCTGCCGGTGGCGCGCATGGCGGCGACGTGCCAGGTATCGAGGATGGTGAATTCGGATACCGGCAGGAAGAACCGATGGATATCGCCATTTTCAACCGGTGCGCTTAACAGCATCCAATCGCCGTGCTGGATACCGGTGGCGTAGCCCCAGCGGCCCGATAGCTGGAAGCCCCCGTCAACCGGCACGGCCAAACCAGATGGCATCACCTGACCAGGCGCCATGGTATAACCGCGCCCTCCCCAGGCATCTTCCTGGGCGCGCTCAGAAAAATGAGCGAACTGGAAATTGTGATAGATGAGGAAGCCCATGGCCCAGGCGGTCGAGGTGCATCCCCGCCCCAATTCGCGGAATATCTGCGGGATGTATTTGAAATCCACCTCGTAGCCGGCGAAGCGCTTCGGCACCACGGCGCGGAACAATCCGGCGGCCTTTAAATCGTCTACCGTCTCTTCCGGGATGCGCCCGTTTTCTTCGGCGGCGCGGGCGCGCATCCGTAACGCCGGAACCAGGGCGGCTGCGCGCGCCACCAATTCGGCGCCCGATACCGCTTCATCTTGATTATTCATTTCGGCCTCCCCCCATAGCTAATCCGGTAGACGGCGCCCAGGAAATCATCGCTGACCAGGATCGAGCCATCCGTGATCATCTTGATATCCACTGGCCTACCCCAGGCATTGGCCCCCTGCAACCAGCCGGCGGCGAACACCTGTTTGCCAGTGGCTTTGCCCTTGCCATTGAAGCGGATGCGCATGATGCGGTAACCGACCGGGCTGGAACGGTTCCACGAGCCGTGCTGGGCGACGAACGCATCGCCCTTGTATTCGCCCGGAAACTGATTGCCGCGATAGAAATGCATGCCGAGATTGGCGGTGTGGGCCTGAAATTCAATGACCGGGGCCTGGGCGTGAGCGGGAGGCGCCTGGCGCTGAGTTTGCGCCGTCCGGATGCGGCCCCCGCCAAAATAGGGAAAGCCGAAAAACTGGCCGGCGCTGGTGACATGGTTCAATTCGTCCGCCGGCTCGTCATCGCCCATGCGGTCGGCGCCGTTGTCGGTGAAAAACAACTCGCCGGTTTTCGGGTGCCAGTCGAAGCCAACCGAATTGCGCACCCCATGGGCAACGACTTCGGCTGGCCCGCCTTGCGCGCGAATACGGATGATTGAGCCTTCCAGCCCTTGCGCGGCGCAGACATTGCAGGGCGCGCCCACGGACACATAAAGTTTGCCGTCGGGACCAAAGCCGGCATAGCGCCAGCCGTGCCAGGATTTGTCGGGCAGGCCGGTAAAGATCGTGGTCAGCGGATCGAGGGTTCGGGATGCGCCGCCATCGTCGGTGCCCGCCCAAAAGGATATACGGTGCTGTTCGGCAATAAACAGCTTGCCGTCCTGGATGGCCAGCCCGTTGGGCATACGGAGTGCGCCGGCGATGCGCGCCACCTCATCGGCAAAGCCGTTGCCGTTCCGGTCGATGATCCGGTGCACGGAGCGCGAGCGAGAGCCAACGAAGATGGCGCCGGACTGAGGATCGACGGCCAGCGAACGCGCACTTGGCACCCGGGCAAACAGCGTGATCTTAAAGCCGGGCGGCAGTTCGATGGTTTTGAGGAGCGCGCCGATATCCTGCGCACGCGCCGGCGCGGCGACCAGGATACCGGCGGCGATGATCGCGGCGGCGGCCGGGATGGTGCCCCCTTCGCCGGCGCCTTTGACCCCCAGCGGGTTCAGGGGTGACGGCGATTCCACGTGAATGGTTTCCGCATCGATGACATCGCCGG
>JABHAA010000025.1 GCA_018674495.1 Rhodospirillaceae bacterium
ATGGTCCACCCGGATTCTCGGCGAGATGAAGACCGAGTTGCAATCCCTTTTGGGCTCGACCGACGCTGCAGCGCGCACCGCCGGGGCAGCTTCATTCAATGCCCAACTGGCCGATCTCAACGCCCGCGTCGATGGCGCCAACCAGTTAATCGGCGTCCGCAACGTTAATCTGATCGGCAACACGTCGGGCCCCGGATTTGCCACCGACGATATATTCTCGGCCACGTCCGAACGCGGCGGCCAGGTGATGATCGAGGGCGCCTATATGGGCACCCGCTTCAATATCGAGGATGCCGACGGCTTTCTCTGGCGCTATGACGATTCACAAAATGCCTATGTCCAGTTCAAATCCGACGGCACCGGCGAGCGCACGGGAAGTACCATGTCGGCGGTCGATCTGACCATAGACAACTATGATCATGACACCGGCGCCGTTCAATTCGGCGGCACCGGTTCACTCAGCGGCACCGTGGTGCAGGGCGGCATCGGCGTGCTCACATCGGAATTCTATAGCGATTTCGCCGACGATGCGGCGATCAACCAAGCCATTGATGATATCGATGCCGCCGTCAACACGGTCGCCCAGCGCGGCGCGCCGATTACCGCTGATGCCACGCTCATCGATGGCAACGTGCAACTGGTCAATGAAAAAGTCCGGCAACTTGATGGTGAACGCCAGCGCATCATGGACGAAGAGCTCGACGCGACCGCGGCGGTCAATAAGGCATCGGGCTTGAAGCTGCAACTGACCATCAACAATATCAATATCCTGTCGCAAATGAGCTCGGGCCTAGTCGAAAACATGATGCAACTGACGAACGGTCCGTCAGCGGGACCGGGCGTTTTCGGAATTCTCGGACTTTAGGGCGGCTTAGACGGCGCGGGCGTGGCGCTTGGCGCCAGGCTGCAAATAGGCATCGAACGCCGCCGCAATAAGACGCGAGAACGGGCGGGACGCATCGGCCACCCGGATGGTTCCGCCCGTTACCTCGCAAATGCCATCGGCTATATAGGGTTCCAGCGCCGCCAGAGACTTGGTGAAGGCCGCGATATCGCTGCCATGGCGGGCGCATAGTTCGTTCAAATCCACTTCCATATCGCAGAGAATACGTTCGATCACTTCGCGCCGAAGATTGTCTTCGGGCGTGAATTGGGCGCCCCGCGCCGTCGCCAGCCGGCCGGCTTCGAGGGCCCTTGTATAATCTTTTAAGGGCGCGATGTTCTGCACATAACCTTCGGGCAGCATGCCGATGGCCGAGGCGCCAAGCCCGATCAGCGCGCCGGCTGCATCGGCGGTATAGCCCTGGAAATTGCGGCGCAGCGTGCGGTTGGCCAGGGATTTCGCCAAACTGTCATCGGGCTTGGCGAAATGATCGAAGCCGATGCGCACATAGCCCAGTTCGACAAGCCGCTCCGCTGCCGCCTCCGCCTGGCGCCAGCGTTCATCGGCGCCGGGCAAGGCGTCTTCGTCGATCAGCCGTTGGTGAGTTTTCATCCATGGCACATGCGCATAACCAAAGAGCGCTAGGCGCTGCGGCTCCATGGAGACGGCCTTGTCGACCATATCCAGGATGCGCGCCTCGGTCTGGTGGGGCAGCCCGTACAGGAGATCCATATTAACCGCATCGATGCCGTGGTCCCTGAGCCAGCCGACTACCCGCCTGGTCACTTCGAAGGGCTGGATGCGATTGACCGCTTCCTGGACTTGCGCATGGAAATCCTGGACGCCGATGGAGACCCGATTGACGCCGCCGGCCGCCAGGGCGCGCACGTAATCTTCGGTGGTGTCCCTTGGATCCAGCTCGACCGCAATCTCGGCGCTGGCGGCGATATCAAAGTCGTCGCCGATGGCGTCCATCATGCGCCGCCAGTCATCCGGCCTGAGCAAAGTTGGGCTACCGCCGCCCCAATGCAGATGCTGGACCCGGTGGCGCCCCTCCATGCGTTCGGCAGTCAGCTTCAATTCGATCAACAGGGTTTCCAGATAATCGGCGATCGGCTGGTAGCGATTGACGATTTTTGTATAGCAGGCGCAAAACCAGCAGAGGGTGTCGCAAAACGGAATATGGAAATAGAGCGAGACCGGGACATCATCTGCCAGTCCACCCAGCCATTCACCGTACCGGTCCGCATCAACCGCGTCCGTAAATTGAGGCGCCGTCGGGTAGCTGGTATAGCGGGGCACCTGCAGATCGTATTTTTTCGCGAGATTGTTCATGATGGTTTGAATTTAACCGGACGGCTGGCTAGCACCTTGATAGCGGTCAAACGGGCGTGACCGCGCCCCTTATATCTCCTCCTGCTTCAGGCGTTTTTGTAGCAGCTTTATGTTGGAGCGGACGCCCTGCATGTGGGGATGGATTTTCAGCGCCTCGCGAAAGGATTTGAGCGCCCTGCCCGGCTGGTCCAGGGCCATGTTCACCAGACCGAGGCCGGAAAGCGCGCCGAAGTGGCGGGGCTCCAGGCCCAGGGTGCGGGCGATATCGTGGGCCGAGGCGTTGTAATCGCGGAGCAGGTAATTCACCGTCGCCAGCTTGTTCCAGCCTTCCGCGAATTTGGGCGCCAAGCGGGTGATCTCGGCAAATGTATCGCGGGCCCTTGCCAAATCGCCGCCGTCCATGCGGCGGATGCCACCGGCCATCAAAGCGTTCACTTGGGGCTTCGAGGAGCGCAGCCATATGCGCCATATCCTGGCTTCCAGGTTACTGGCCTCGTTTGCATCGGCGGTGATGCGAAGCCGCTCGAACAGCCTGTCCAGGCGGCTGTCGTCTTGGGCCGCCAAGGCTGGTAATGCCGCGCTCAGGAAGGCCAGTAAAATTAGCAATGCAACCGCTCTCATGATGCCTCCTCTAACCCCAGCGGCGGCGGCCCGCCGGTGGCCCAATCCAACAATTCAGCAGTATGAACCACCGGTATATCCGTAGCCGAAGCCAACTGTTCCATGCAGCCAATATTGCCGGTCGCGATCACGCATTGATCCTCAAATCCGGCAACCGCATCGCCGATTGACTGCATCCGGCGCGCCAGCAATTTGTCGGCCATTTCCGGCTGCATAAGATTGTAACTGCCCGCCGAGCCGCAACAAAAATGTTTTCCCGGAATTTCCTGCAAGGTGAAACCAGCGTCCACCAACAATTGCCGAGGCTCGGATGTGATGCCCTGGCCGTGCATCAACGAGCAGGCATCATGATAGATGACGCGCGGCAGGCGTTTGGCGGACTGGGCGGGCAATCCCAGTTCGGCCAGCACTTCGGTAATGTCGCGGGCACGCGCCGCCATGGACGCTGCTTGGGCATCGATGCCGCCCAACAGCCGCTCATAGCCCTTGATCTGGGTGCCGCAACCGGCGGCGTTGGTGACGATGTAATCGAACGGCAGTTCAGCCTCGCAACCCGCCCAGGCGGCCATGTTGGCGCGGGCAAATTTGCGCGCCTTGGCGTCCTTGCCAATATGATGATCGAGCGCGCCGCAGCAGCCCGCGCCATCGCCGGCGATCACCACCTCGGCGCCGAGCCGCCGCAAAATTCGGACGCTGGCATCGTTGATGGCCGGGCGCAGCGCCTGTTGCACGCAGCCCAGCGCCAGTACCACGCGCAGGCGGCGGTTGCCGTCGGGCTTGAACGTATGTTTTCGGTCATAGATTTTGCCGCGCGCGGTCGCCGCTGGAATACGCGCCGCCATGCCCGCCAGCCGGCCGCCGAGAAGCCCGATGAAGGGCCGCGCCATCCGGCCCAGCGCAAAAAACAAGCCGGCGCGCCTGGCATGGGGCAGAACCGCCGATAACAGCCAGCGCAACAACTTGTCGCCGGGCCTGCGCGGATGCACCACTTCCAAATGGGCGCGCCCGATATCGATATATCGCTCGTAATCGACCCCCGACGGGCACGCGGTTTGGCAGGCCAGACAGCCGAGACAGCGGTCCACGTGGCTGGCGGCACCCTTGGATGGAGCGGTGCCGATTTCGATCATGTCCTTGATCAGATAGATGCGCCCGCGCGGGCTGTCACGCTCGTCGCCGGTCTCCGCATAGGTGGGGCAGGATGTCAGGCAAAAACCGCAATGGACGCATTTGCGCAAGATCGCTTCCATTTCGGCGATTTCGGGGCGGGCCAATTGATCGGCGGAAAATTCGGTTCGCATGGCGCCTCAAGCCCCCGGCTTCATGCGCCCGGGATTGAATACCCCGGTAGGATCGAAGACACCCTTCAGGCGGGCGGCGAGCTGTTCGGTGATCGCGTCCTCGGGCTGAAACACCGGGACGGCGGCGCGCATGGCTTCTGGCGCGCGCATTAATGTGGCATGGCCGCCGCATTCGGCAATGGCGGCGCGCACCGGCCCGGCGTGGGCATCCAGCCCGGGTGCAACCGAAAGCCAGATCAGGCCGCCGCCCCAATCCATGAACGCTTCGGCGCCGGTGGCAGCGATCAGCGCTTCGGTGACCAAGGCGCCGGACGCCGGCGGCACCGATAGCCGCCAAATGCAAGTTTTCGCCTTCGGCAACAAAGCGGCAACGTCGCGCACCTCACGCCACAGCAGCCCCGAATTATGGCCATGCAATTCCTCGGTCTCGCCGAAGGGCGCCAAAAGCTCGCGAAGGGCTGCACAGCGAGCCGCCGCCGACGGGCCCGGGCCTTCGATGCGCAGCGCCGTGACCGGCCGGTTCGCGACGGACACATAATCGGCCCCCGACAGCGCCGCCGCACCCGCCGGCATATGCGCCGCGCCATTGATATCGTGGGGGCTGCGCAAGGCCGCGCCCATGGCCTCAACCGCTTGGGCCCAATCCAATCCGAAGACCAGAACCGTGCGTAGTTTTTCCGGCGCCGGCAATGCCCGAACGGTAATCGACGTCATCACGCCGAGGGTGCCGAACGAGCCGGCCATGACTTTCGAAAGATCGAACCCCGTTACGTTTTTGACGACCCGGCCACCGGAATGAAACATCTCGCCGCGCCCGCCGATGGCATCCAGGCCAAGCACATGATCGCGCGCCGCGCCGGAACGGATGCGCGCCGGGCCCGACAGGTTACAGGCAATAATACCGCCGAGGGTGCCGGAACCGGCGCCGCCGCCGTACAGAGGGCCAAGATCGGGCGGCTCGAACGCCAGGGTCTGATTTTTTTGGGCCAGCGCTCGTTCGATCTCGGCCATGGCAGTGCCGGCCTTGGCGGTGAGCACCAATTCTTCCGGCTCGTAACTTTCGATGCCTTGCAGCGCCGACAGGTGCAGATCAACATCGGCCGCCACCGGCCTGCCCCAGCCTTGTTTGGAGCCGCTGCCCGAAACCTGGATGGCCTGATTTTCCGAAAGGGCGGCGCGCACCACATCGGCGGCTTCGGCCTCGGTCTCGGGATAAAAAGCCTGCATGGCCTACAGCCTGGGCAAATGGGGAAAGGGAATTTTGCCGCCATGCACGTGGGCGCGGCCCAACTCGACACAGCGATGCAGCACCGGAAACACCTTGCCGGGATTTAAAAGCTGATCGGGATCAAAGGCGCATTTGATGCGCTGCTGCTGTTCCAGATCGATGTCTGTGAACATCTCGCCCATCAGATCGCGTTTTTCGACGCCGACCCCATGTTCGCCGGTCAGCACGCCGCCAACCTCGACACAGAGACGCAAAATATCGGAGCCGAATTGCTCGGTCTTTTCCAACTCGCCCGGCACGTTGGCATCATAAAGGATCAAGGGATGCAGATTGCCGTCGCCGGCGTGAAAGACGTTGGCGACGGCAAGGCCATATTGTTCCGACATTTCCGATATGCGGACCAGAACCTCGGCCAGGCGGGCGCGGGGAATGGTGCCGTCCATACAGTAATAATCGGGCGAGATGCGGCCAACGGCGGGAAAGGCATTTTTGCGCCCGGCCCAAAAACGCTCGCGCTCGGCATCGTTCTGGCTGATGCGGGTATAGTTGGCGCCGGAATGTTGCGCCAAATCCTGCACGCGCTTGACCAGATATTCTACCTCTGGTGACGGGCCGTCCAATTCGACAATCAACAACGCCTCGGCGTCCAGGGGATAGCCGGCATGGACGAATTCTTCGGTGGCGTGAATGGCCGGCCGGTCCATCATCTCCATGCCGGCCGGAATGATGCCGGAGCCGATGATCGCGGCGACACACTCACCGGCGGCGGCGGCCGAGGGAAAGCCCAGCAACAACGCGCACACATCTTCGGGCGACGCCAATATGCGCAACGTCACCTCGGTGATAACACCCAGCAATCCTTCCGAGCCGGTGATCACACCAAGCAGATCATAGCCGCCGGCGTCCAGATGGCGGCCGCCGATCTCTACCACACGGCCATCGATCAGCACCATCTTGACGCCCAACACATTGTTGGTGGTGAGGCCGTATTTCAGACAATGAACGCCGCCCGAATTTTCGGCGATGTTACCGCCAATGGAACAGGCCACTTGGCTCGACGGATCGGGACCATAGAAAAACCCGTCGGGCGCGACGGCGTCGGTGATGGCCATATTGGCGACGCCGGCCTCAGCGACGACACAGCGGTTGGCGTAATCGATATCCAATATGCGGTTGAACTTGCCGAGGCCAAGGACCACCGCATCCGCCAGCGGCAAGGCGCCGCCGGACAAGGACGTCCCGGCGCCGCGCGCCACGACCTTGACGCCGCCCCGGTGGCAAAACTCCAACACTTTCGATACCTGTTCGGTGGTTTCGGGCAACACAACCACCAGGGGAAGCTGGCGGTAAGCGGACAGGCCATCGCATTCAAAGACGCGCATGGAGGCGGTATCATGGATAACGTGGTCGGACACGCGATCATGCGGAAACAGGGCGGAGAGCCCGGCGATTATCGCATCGCGCCGGCCTAGGATATCGGGATCGGGTTCAGGCAGTTGCATGGGCGCCGTCAATCATCCGTCGGTGGGCCGGGCCATATCCCGGCTGCGCAATTCTAGTGAATTTGCGGGCGCGGCAAAAGGCTCAAGCGTCCCATCTGGGCGCTATCACAACAAATTGGTGGTGAGCGGGGATCAGCCCTGGCGGGCTTTAAAGCGCGGGTGCCGTTTGTTGATCACAAACAGCCGTCCCCGGCGCCGGACGATACGGCAGCCTTTTTCCCTCAGCTTGGCTGATTTCAGGGAATTGCGGACTTTCATGCTACGCCTCTTAAAATAAAAAATGCCGCCATGCGGTCAGCAGCGGGCGCAAAATAGGGTGCCGGACAGTCCCTGTCAATCGGCAAATGGCAGGTTAGCGAAGATCAGCTCAGGTCATCCATCCAGGCGATGAGATCGCCCGAAAACCAAGTCACCGCAAGAAATATGACGAAAATGACACCGACCCATGCCGCCGACATTTTCATAATCCGCTTGCGCCGCTTGGCGCGCTTTATCGCGTCCTGTTTCATGCGCTGCTTGCGCCGCCCCTCGATGCGGTGTTCGCGGCCCTCGTCTTCGTTGTCGAGTTGCCGCTTGGCCTTGATCGCTTTCTTTGCTTCTTGGGCAGATTGCGCCACGGATTGATCCCCAATAATTCGCAGTCAACGTCCGTCCCCGACGGGCGTGGTATCGATTAGGCGTGGAAATAGTTTATAAATCCTTAGCGTCAGATTTCTTCAACAGATTGAAAATAAACAGATATTAAAAAAATCGAATGCCAAATATCCCTGAAAACTGTGGATTTCCACAGTATATGCCATTTTTGAAGTGAACGACAGGAATTTTGGATTAAATCTTGGTAATCGCGCCTCAATAGCCTGTGTCGCGGTCGACAAGTTGCTGCAGCGGCGCGCCGTCGTTCACGCGGCGCATGTTCTCGACAATCAGCGGCAACGAATCGGAAATATTGGGGCGCCTAGCCACATGCGGCATAATGGTTACCTGGGCATGATCCCAAAGCGGGCTTTCCGGCGGCAGGGGTTCCGGCGAGGTGACGTCCAAAGTGGCCGCCGCCAGATGCCCCGTATCCAGCGCCGCGATCAAATCGGCATCGATGACATGGGCGCCGCGCCCCAAATTGATGACGGCGGCGCCTTCCGGCATTTTGGCGAAGGCGGCGGCGTTCAGGATGCCCTCGGTGTCTGTCGTCAAAGGCAGCATGTTGACGGCAATCTCGGCGGCCGCCAGAAAATCATCGAAACCACCCGGCCCATGAAAGACGTCAATGGGTGCATCGGGCTTCGGTGTCCGTGCCCAGGCGATGACGTTGAAGTTCATATACGTCAACAGATCGGCCATGGGTTTCGACAAAAGCCCGTAGCCGAGAAATCCGACGGTGCGCTCGGCAGCGCGCTTGTGGGGCAGGCCTTTCCATTCGTGGCGCGCCTGCTGCGCTGCATAGGCGGGCAGGTTACGGTGATGGCGCAGCACATGGGTGACGGCATATTCGGTCAGCGAAGAATCGCCGGTCATCGGCTCGGCTTTGACCAGCGGCGCGCCCGGGAGATTGGGATTGGCGAGCAGACCCTCGACCCCGGCATAAAGCGACACCATCAATTTGAGGTTGGGCAGTGCCGGCAGTTCGGCCAGATCAATGCGCCCGATCATGATATATTCAATATCATCGGGGTTGCCCACGTCGGGCCAGATGCGCACTTCCAAGCCATCGACGGCGTCTTGCAGCGCCGCCTGCCAGCCTTCGTTGGTGCCGCGGAACGGGTTGAGCAACAGCATGGTCAAGGGATCGCCCTCCTCAGAAGTTCGGGAACAAACTTGGCTTGAGTGTTAGGGCCTCGAATGTTCGAAATCAAGCACGCGGGCTTGCCGCAAGGGCCGAGGCAGCGCATCATAGCACCCGCATCACGAATTTGATCCGCCCGCATGAGTCAATGGGTGGGCTGGTATGGGGAGAAATTTTATGGACGACACGCGCGCAGAAACCACCTCGGTCGCCGAGGCTTATTTGAAGGCCCTCAGCGACACCGGGGTCCGCTACGTATTCGCCAATGGCGGCACCGATTTTGCGCCGGTCATCGAAGGCCTCGCCAAATCCGGCGAGATGGGCCGCGAAGTGCCTGAATTCATGATCGTCCCCCACGAAAATGTCGCCGTCCATATGGCTGCGGGATATTGGGAAACCTGCGGCGAGATGGCCGCCGTCATGGTACATGTGACGGTCGGCACCGCCAATGCGGCTTGCGGCATCATGAATGCGTCGCGCGAAAACGTGCCCATGCTGTTGGCCGCCGGGCGCACGCCGATCACCGAGACCGGCAACCCCGCGTCGCGCAACGGCGTTATCCATTGGGGCCAGGAGAGCTTTGATCAAGGCGGTATGCTGCGCGAATATGTGAAGTGGGATTATGAATTGCGCCATGGCCAGCCAGTCGGTGACATCGTCGGACGCGCCGTCGATATCGCCATGAGCGATCCCAAAGGCCCTGTGTATCTGACCCTGCCGCGCGAAGTTCTGGCCGGCGAAGCGGTCCATGCCGGTGCCGGCACCCGCGGTCGGGCTGCCGGCAATCTGCCGACGGCGCCATCCGCCGATGCCATCGAAAAGACCGCCGACATGATCGCCGCCGGCGAGCGGGTGCTGATTGCGGCCGGCACCACGGGCCGGGATTCGGCCGCCGCCTTCGGTGCACTCGCCCAGCTTGCCGAAGACCACGCCATCGCCGTCTGCCAACTTACCGCCCTCAACCTGCCCACCAGCCACCCGATGAATATGGGCATGCCGACCAAGGCATTGCTGGAATGGGCTGACGTAATCATCGTCATGGATGCCCAGGTGCCGTGGATGCCGGCGGCCATGTCACCCACTTCCGATACCAAGATTATCCATATGGCCGTTGATCCCATGTATTCCCGCTATCCCACGCGGGGCTGGCCCATGGACCTGGCCGTCGCCGGATCAAGCGCCGCCGCCCTGCCATTGTTGAACGACGCCCTGGGCACCAAGCTGAAATCCAAATCCAAGATCATCGATAAGCGCCGCGCCGAGATCAAGAAATTGCGCGATGCCATGGTCGAGCGCCAAGCGGCGCGCATCGAAGAAGTGCGCTCCATGTTCCCGATCCATCCGGTTTGGGCCGCCCAGTGCATCAACGAGGTCAAGGACGCGGACACCATTGTGGTCAATGAAATCGGCGTGCCGATGCCCTATTTGGAGTTTGAGCAATCGGGCCGCCTGCTCGGCAATTCCGGTGCCGGCGGCCTCGGCCGCTCCCTCGGCGCGGCGCTTGGCGCCAAGCTGGCGGCGCCGGACAGCCAGGTTATCGCGACCATGGGCGACGGCTCTTATATGTTCGGTGTGCCGATTGCCGCCCATTATGTATCGCGCGCCCATAATCTGCCGGTGCTCAATATGATCAGCAACAATTCCCAATGGCATGCGGTGCGGGCCTCGACCTTGGCGGTCTATCCCGATGGCCACGCATCCAGGGCCAACGCCATGCCGATCACCGAACTGACGCCGTCGCCCGATTATGAAAAGGGCATCGAGACCGTCGGCGGTTACGGCGAAAAGGTGGAGGACCCGGAGAAGCTGATCCCGGCGTTGGAGCGCGGCTTGAAGCGCGTCGCCGACGGCGATCCGGCATTGCTGAACGTAATCACCCAGACGGCCCGGGGGTAGTTACCCGGCGCCCAGTTTGGCCACTTCGGCCTCGATGACCGTGCCCTTGAAGAAATCGGGATTGCCGGTGGTGAAGAACGAGGCCGGGTTTTCGAACATGAAGGCGCGGAAATCGTCTTCGTTCATGATGCCATCCTCGACCAATTTGTAGGCATCGGGCACGCAGTCGTTCATATCCATCACATCCCAGTGGCCGATGTCAGAGCCGAACATTGCCTTGAGTTTGGCGCCCTTGTGGTTGAGGCGGGTATCGAAGGCCACACCGTTCATGCGGTCGTCGGCCTCGCAGCCGAAATAGAACGGCTCCACGAACAGCCCGGCGATTTCCCCTTCGCTTTCGATTTGAAGCGCCTTGAAATCATCCATCTCGAACGCCTCGGCGAGAACGCCGCCCATGCCGGGGCGCTTGGACTGGCCTGCGACCGCTTCGGGGGTGATGATGCCGCCGCCATATTGGCGCGCCATTTCGGCCATCAGCTCCAGATCCAACTGGCCGGGGTCCAGATTGGCGTGCAAGACATCGATATTGCGTTTTTCCCAATGCTCGAAAATATCGTTGTAAAGCTGTGCCGCCCAGCCGACGCCGCCCTCCAGAAAAGCAAAATTGAGGCCCGGAAAACGCCGCGTGACCCCATCCATGAACAGGCAACGGGCAAAATAATCGCCGCTTTCGGCAAAGCAGCCCAAGTGATTAAAGACATAATTGGTGGGCGACGCGCGCCGTCCCATGCCGCCCCGGTCCCCAGTATGGCAGGCAACGGCGACGCCCAGGTCCAGGCATTTCTGCCAGACCGGGTCATAATCGTGCAGCGCGTCCAAGGCGACGGGGTAGATTTTTTCCATGCGGTCCGCTAATTCCGGCGCTTCCGAAGCCAATTCGGGGGGCGCGATGCGTACTTCGGTGCCAAAGGTGGCCGCTTTCAGGCCCAATTCGCCAACCGCGAAATCCAACTCGGCGATGGCTTCTTCGGGCGAATACATCGGAATGCCGGCGGACGGGGTGAGCCGCTCGCCCACTTCGGCGAAGATATCGGCGAGCATAGTGTTGAGGGCCCGGTGCCCCACCTGGCGTATCTCGTCGTTGCGCACATGCATCAGGCGCAATAGCTCGGTCGAATACATTACCCCGTAATCGATGCCGGCGGCCTCCAAGCGCTCTGCATAGAGCTTCGGCAACATAGCGGTGGCCCGGTCCAGGCTGTGCGGCCCGGACGGCATGCCCCAAAAGGCGCCGCGCACTTTGTTGAAGCCGGGGCGGCGCACAGCATCGTTATAGCGCGCCGCCACGTCGGGTCCGGCCACCTGTTTGACGTAATCGAGGATAGTTGCCGGCGCCTCGACCAGATGGCCATCGCCGTCGATGACCGGATGGCCGATAGATATTCGAATTTCCGCCGCCCGCGTGGGCGCGCCGATTTTGGCGTCCATGATTTCCTCCCAATTGGTTGCCGGCCAGTATAGCCCGGCTGCAAGTCTGCGCCGAGTTCAATTTTTGCAGTTGAACGCGGCCCCAAGTTCCCGCAATATTTGTCCAAAAAAATAATTAGGCGAATATTCAGGGAGACGGCTTCGATGGACAGTGAGATCAAATGGCCGCAAAAGTCGCGGGAGATTCTGAACTGGGCGATGGATTCCACCTATTGGAATGACTTCGCCTTTCGCGACGACGACATCATCATCGGCACCTGGCAAAAGGCCGGCACCACCTGGGTGCAGCAGATCGTCGCCCAATTCATATTCGAGGGCGAGACCGAGGGCCTGCCCATCGGCGACATGTCGCCCTGGCTGGATTTCCGCCTGCCGCCCTTGCCGGAAAAACTGCCCGCCGTCGAGGCCCAGGAGCACCGGCGTTTCCTGAAGACCCACTTGCCCCTGGATGCCATGGTGTTCGAGCCCACGGTCAAATACATCTATATCGCCCGGGATGGCCGCGACTGCGCCTGGAGCCAGTATAATCACCATTTCGCCCTTAACGACCTAGCCTATGACAGCCTCAATGCGCTGCCCGAAGCTGGCCCCTATTTGCCGCGTCCGCGCACCACCGACACACGGGAATATTACCTTGACTGGTTCAACGGCGATGGCGCCCCGTTCTGGCCGTTCTGGGAAAACATCCGCACCTGGTGGGAAGCGCGCGATCTGCCCAACGTCTATTTCCTGCATTTCCAGAACCTGGTGGACGACATGGAAGGTACCATGCGCAAGATCGGTGAATTTCTGGAAATCCCGATTGCCGAAGGCAAATGGGAGCAGATGGTCCACCAATGCACCTTTGATTACATGAAAAATAACGCCACCCTGAGCACGCCCTTGGGCGGCATCCTGTTCGAGGGCGGCGCCAAGTCGTTCGTCAATAAGGGCACCAACGACCGCTGGCGGGACACACTGACCGCCGACGACATCGCCGCCTACGAAGCGCGCGCCATCGCAGAGGTCGGCGAAGAATGCGCCCACTGGCTGGAGACCGGAAAATTTCTGTAGATACCTGCTGTTTGGGCGGAAAATCCTCGATAAATTATGATTAAATAATAATCAAAATTTATTTTTGATTATTATTTAATCATAAATGAAGTAAATCCTCATCGGAAATTTTGCCGGCATTTTAGGCGATATTCCGTGCAACCTATTGATTTTATGTAATTATTTTTATCCACATACCATAACCACGAAACTGGCACGCCCCTTGCCATTAACAGGGGGCAGCGACAACAACCTTTTTCGTGGAGAATCTCATGTTTACCAAATTTCGCATACTCGCCGGGGCAAGCGTAATCGCACTAGGAACGATGATCGCGGGCACGGTCCAAGCCGCCGAAACCATCAAGGTCGGCATTCTGCATTCCCTTTCCGGCACCATGGCCATCAGTGAAACCACACTGAAGGACACGATGCTTATGCTCATCGACGCCCAGAACAAGAAGGGCGGACTGTTGGGCAAAAAACTGGAAGCCGTGGTCGTCGATCCCGCTTCCAACTGGCCATTGTTCGCCGAAAAAATGCGCGAGCTTCTTTCGGTCCATAAAGTCGACGTGGTGTTCGGCAACTGGACATCGGTCAGCCGCAAATCCGTTTTGCCGGTGGTCGAGGAATTGAACGGGATGCTCTTCTACCCGGTTCAGTATGAAGGCGAGGAAAGCTCCCGCAACGTCTTCTACACCGGCGCCGCGCCGAACCAGCAAGCCATCCCGGCTGTCAAATATCTGATGGGCGAAGACGGCGGCGAAGCCAAGCGCTGGGTTCTGCTGGGCACCGATTATGTCTATCCCCGCACCACCAACAAGATCTTGCGCGCCTTCCTGCACGCCAAGGGCGTCAAGGATGCGGACATCATGGAAAACTATACGCCGTTCGGTCATTCCGATTGGCAGACCATCGTCGCCTCTGTAAAAAAGTTCGCCTCGGCCGGCAAAAAGACCGCCGTGATATCCACCATCAACGGCGACGCCAACGTGCCGTTCTATAAAGAACTCGCCAACCAGGGCATCAAGGCCGAAGACATTCCGGTCGTCGCCTTCTCCGTCGGCGAGGAAGAGCTGGCCGGTCTCGACACCAAGCCTCTGGTCGGTCATCTGGCTGCCTGGAACTATTTCATGAGCGTCGAGACGCCGGAAAATGCCGCCTTTATCAAGCAATGGCACGCCTTCATCAAAGACAAGAAGCGGGTCACCAACGATCCCATGGAAGCCCACTATATCGGCTTCAACATGTGGGTGCAGGCCGCCAAGCAAGCCGGCTCGGTCAATGTCGATGCGGTCCGCCAGGCGATGTACGGCCAGAGGGTCAAGAACCTGACCGGCGGCGTGGCGGTGATGAACACCAACCATCACCTGTCCAAGCCGGTTCTGATCGGTGAAGTGCAGGCCGACGGCCAGTTCGAAACCGTCTGGAAGACCGATGGCGTGGTCAAGGGCGATGCCTGGAGCAATTTTATCCCGGAAAGCGCCAAGCTGACCGCCGACTGGACCTATCCTTGGGTCTGCGGCAACTGCAAAAAGCCGAAGTTCATGAACTAGGACTTGGCTAATAAGACTTGGCTAACCGTTAAATACCGTCGATTATCGACGGTCCAAATGGCCCGCTGGCGCACCCCGAGTGTTCCGGCGGGCCAACACTTAAGACAAAATGCGTGGCAGCGTTGATCAAATTACAATCCATATTTACACCGGGCTTGAAGTCCGCCTTGCTGGTCCTGGCGATTCTCTTGGGCGGCATCACGGCAGCAACCACCGGCGCCCAGGCGGGCGAGTTTGAAGACGCCCTGGCGTCCCTCGCCAAAGCCAAGACCAAGGGCAAAATCGCCGCTATTAATGTGATTGCGGCAAGCGGCGATGAGCGCGCCGCCGACGCCTTGACCGCATTCCTCGGCGGCAATCTATATTTCCGTAAAGCCGACAAAAAAATCCTGGTCGCAGAAAAAAGCGGCGCCGTCTATGTGCTGACCGATCCTCTGACGTCCAAGGAAATCGGCCAGTCCAAGAAATCAAAAATCAAAAAAATTCGCGTCAACAACCGCCTCCGCAAGCTCCTGCGCGGCGTGCTCGGCGGGCTGACCTTGCTGGCCAAAGACCCGGACAAACGCCGGGCGGCGGCGGATGCGGTGTTCAAATCCCGCGCCCTTTCCGCCATTCCGGTGCTGGAGCAGGCCATCGAGCGCGAACAAGTGGCCGGTGTAAAAGAACGCTTGGTTATGGCACGCGCCGCAATTGCCCTCGACAAATCCAAAATTGAGGCCGAGCGATTGGCTGCCATCGCGACCCTGGCCGCATTCGCCGTGCCCGAAGTCCGCTCGCTTCTGGGCAGTATCGCCAATTCCAAGGCGTCAGAAGCCGTGCGCGCCGCCGCCGCCAATGCGCTTGTCGATATCGAAAGCCGGCTGGCTTTCTGGAACGGCGTCGGCAATGTATTCCAGGGCATCAGCCTCGGCTCTGTATTGCTGCTGGCCGCCGTTGGCCTGGCGATCACCTTCGGCGTCATGGGCGTCATCAACATGGCGCATGGCGAATTGGTAATGATCGGCGCCTACACAACATTCATGGTCCAGGAAGTGTTCCGTAATTATTTTCCCGAAGCCTTCGATTGGTCGATCCTGGTCGCCATTCCGGCGGCGTTCCTGGTGGCCGGCGCCTTCGGCATCGCCATCGAGCGCGGCGTCATTCGCTATCTTTATGGGCGGCCCTTGGAAACCCTGCTGGCCACCTGGGGCCTGAGCCTGATTCTGCAGCAACTGATGCGCACCATATTCGGGCCCACCAATCAGGAGGTCGGAAATCCGTCCTGGATGAGCGGCGCCGTCGAAGTGACCGGCGGGCTGGTGCTGACCTACAACCGCATGTGGATCATCGCCTTTTCGCTTATGGTGCTGATCTCGCTGGTGATCGTATTGAAGAAAACCGCCTTCGGATTGCAGATGCGCGCCGTCACCCAGAACCGGGCAATGGCATCTTCCATGGGCATCCGCACCGGGCTGATCGACGCGCTGACTTTCGGGCTTGGCTCCGGCATCGCCGGCATGGCGGGCGTCGCCATCTCACAGATCGACAATGTCAGCCCCAATTTGGGCCAGAACTATATCATCGACAGCTTCATGGTGGTGGTCTTCGGCGGCGTTGGCAATCTTTGGGGCACCCTGGTCGGCGCCTTTTCTCTCGGCATCGTCAACAAGTTCATGGAGCCCTTTACCGGCACCGTGCTTGCAAAGATTTTCGTGCTGGTGGCGATCATCCTGTTTATCCAAAAGCGCCCGCGCGGGCTGTTCGCGCTCAAGGGCCGGGCCGTGGAGAACTAGATCATGGCCTCCAACATGCTTGCCCCGGAAAACCGCTCCGGCTTCGCATTCCTGCTGACCGATACCGGCGGCAAGGTGATGCTCGCCATCCTGTTGTTCGCGGTCATCATAGTGCCTGTCTTTAACCTTTGGGTGCCGGAGACCTCGCCATTTCATCTGTCCACCTTCTTCGTCGGGCTGTTCGGCAAGTATCTTACGTTTGCACTTCTGGCACTCAGCGTCGATCTGATCTGGGGCTATTGCGGCATTCTCAGCCTCGGCCACGGCGCTTTCTTTGCCCTCGGCGGCTACGCCATGGGCATGCATATGATGCGCGAGATCGGCACAAGGGGCGTCTACGGCAATGCGCTCTTGCCTGATTTTATGGTGTTCCTGAACTGGAAAGAGCTGCCCTGGTACTGGCTCGGCTTCGATCATTTCTGGTTTGCGGCCATCATGGTGTTTTTGGTGCCCGGCGCGCTGGCCTTTTTGTTCGGCTGGCTGGCCTTCCGGTCCCGCGTCACCGGAGTCTATCTTTCGATCATCACCCAGGCCATGACTTTTGCCCTGATGCTCGCCTTTTTCCGCAACGATATGGGTTTCGGCGGCAACAACGGGCTCACCGATTTCAAAGATCTGTTGGGCTTCAATTTACAAACCGACGGCACCCGGGTTGGACTGTTTATCGCCTCGGCGGTGGCCTTAGGCCTGGCCTATGTGCTTTGCCGTTACATCATATCGTCGCGCTTGGGCCGCGTGCTGGTGGCGGTTCGCGACGCCGAGAGCCGCACCCGTTTCCTCGGCTACCGGGTGGAATATTACCAACTCTTCGTGTTTACCATTTCGGCCATGCTGGCGGGCATCGCCGGCGCCCTCTACGTGCCCCAGGTGGGCATCATCAATCCGTCCGAATTTACGCCCGCCAATTCCATAGAGATCGTCATCTGGGTGGCCATCGGCGGGCGCGGCAGCCTCTACGGCGCGGCCTTAGGCGCGGTGCTGGTCAATTACGCCAAATCCTATTTCACCGGCGCTCTGCCGGAACTGTGGCTGTTCGCCCTCGGCGCATTGTTTATTCTTTCGACCATATTCCTGCCCAAAGGCATCGTCGGGACGCTACCGGCCTTTAACGCCGGTGCCGGAGCACGCGCTTTCGCGGCCCGCATCATCGGCCGGGTGCGCCAAAACCTGGGCGGCGCGCCATGACGCCCGCCGAAGCAGCCGGCCAAATGCCGGATCAATCGCCGGACACGATCCTCTATCTGGATGGCGTCACCGTCAGCTTCGACGGCTTCATGGCGCTCAATAACTTAAGCCTCTATGTGCTGGCTGGCGAGTTGCGCGCCATCATCGGGCCCAACGGCGCCGGCAAGACAACCATGATGGACGTGGTGACAGGCAAGACCCGGCCCGACCGAGGCAAGGTCCTGTTCAACGGCATCACTGACTTGACGCGCATGGACGAGGCGCGCATCGCCAATCTGGGCATCGGCCGCAAGTTTCAAAAACCCACCGTGTTTGAGCACCACACCGTGTTCGATAATCTGGAACTGGCCCTGGCCGGCGGGCGCGATGTGTTCCAATCGCTTCTGTTCAAGTTGTCGGGCGCTCAGAGCGACCGCATCGACGAGGTGATGGAGATTATCGCCCTCGAAGAGGCCCGCTTCGCCGAGGCAGGATCGCTCAGCCACGGCCAGAAGCAATGGTTGGAGATCGGCATGCTATTGATGCAGGAGCCCGATTTGTTGCTGGTCGATGAGCCCGCTGCCGGCATGACCGACGCCGAAACCGAACAGACGGCGATCCTGTTGAAACGCATTGCCGGCGATCATTCTGTGGTTGTTGTGGAGCACGATATGGAATTCGTGCGCGCCCTCGACTGCCGTGTTACCGTCCTCCACGAAGGCCGGGTGCTGGCCGAAGGCTCGCTCGAAAAAGTGCAGAACGACGAGACCGTGATCGAAGTTTATTTGGGGCGCTGATCGGATGCTGCAGGTAGAAAACATCGATCTTTATTACGGCGCCAGCCAGGCGCTGAAATCGGTCGCTATCCGCGCCGAGATCGGCAGGGTAAGCTGCGTGTTGGGCCGCAACGGCGTTGGTAAAACCAGCCTTCTTCGCGCCATCGCCGGCCACCAACCGATCCGTGCCGGCCGGGTGCTATGGGAAGAGGAAGACATATCTGGTTTCGCGCCCTATGACCGAGCGGCGCGCGGCATTGCCTATGTACCGCAAGGGCGCGAAATCTTTCCGCTGCTGACGGTGCTCGAAAATCTGCAAACAGGCTATGCGGCCCTGCCACGGGCGCTCCGCCACGTGCCCGACGAGATATTCGATCTGTTTCCGGTGTTGAAGGAAATGCTGACCCGGCGCGGCGGCGATCTTTCCGGCGGACAGCAGCAGCAACTGGCCATCGCCCGCGCCCTGGTGACCCGGCCACGCTTGTTGATATTGGACGAGCCCACCGAAGGCATCCAGCCATCAATCATCAAGGATATCGAACGGGTGATCCGGCTGCTGACCGAGCGTGGCGACATGGCTATCCTGTTGGTCGAGCAATATTTTGATTTTGCCCGCGCCCTTGCCGATATTTACGCTGTCATGGACCGGGGCGAGGTGGTGATGGACGGCGAGGCAGCCCAGATGGTGGAAGCCGATGTTAGACGCTACCTCACCGTTTGAGGCGCAAACGGCCAAGGTCGATGGCCGCGCCGAGATAAGCTTCGCCCATCGCGGCGGCCAGACCAGACTGGCCCATCTTTATCAGCACGAACCCTTGCGCGTCCTCTTTCCGGCGCCGGCCAACGGCGATATTCCACAAGCCGCCTTAGTAACCACGTCCGGCGGGCTGGTGGGCGGCGATCATTTGGCCATCACCATCACCAATGAAGCCGGCAGCTCCGCCATGGCCGTCGCCCAGGCCGCCGAGAAAGTCTATCGCTCCACCGGCGAAGACTGCGTCATTGACGTCGATTTGAACGCCGAGGACGGCGCTTGGTTGGAGTACCTTCCCCAGGAAACCATTTTGTTCGACGGCGCCCGGCTAAGGCGCCAGACCAACATCCATGCCCATCCGAATGCCCGTCTGCTGGCCGGCGAGGTTTTGGTGTTCGGGCGTATCGGGCGCGGCGAGCGCATGCAATCTGGGCTAGTCCGCGACGCCTGGAAGGTATCCATCGGCGGCCGCCTCACCTGGGCCGATGCCTTGCGCCTGGACGGCGATATAGTTGCCCAACTGGACCATCCAGCAGGGCTCGGCGGCGCCGCATCCATGGCAACGGCGGTCTATGTGGGACCGGATGCAGCGGATCATCTGGACTATGGGCGGGCGTTTTTCAGCAACTGCGAAGATGGCGTCATCGGCGGCGCCAGCCTGGTCAATGGCGTGGCTACTGCTCGCTGGATCGGCGCGGATGCGCAAATTCTACGCAAATCATTTGCCGATTACTGGGCGGGCCTGCGCGCCCGCATCATGGGTTACCCGGCCAGACTTCCAAGACTCTGGCACGTATAAGGAGGCATGCTATGAATTTGACACCAAGGGAAAAAGACAAGCTGCTGGTGGCCATGGCCGCCGAAGTGGCTAGGAAGCGGCTTGGCCGGGGGGTCAAACTGAACTACCCCGAAGCCATCGCCCTGATCAGTGATTTCGTTGTCGAAGGCGCCCGCGACGGGCGCAGCGTCGCCGAGTTAATGCAGGCTGGAGCCGAAGTTTTGGAACGCGGCCAGGTCATGGACGGCATTGCCGAAATGATCCACGACATCCAGGTGGAAGCCACCTTCCCGGACGGCACCAAGCTGGTAACCGTTCACGAACCGATCCGCTAGGAGGGCGATATGATCCCAGGAGAAATTATCCCTGCCGAGGGAACCATCACTCTCAATGCGGGCCGCGAAGTCAGCGTCGTTGCCGTCACCAATACCGGCGACCGGCCGGTTCAAGTCGGCTCCCACTATCATTTCTATGAGACCAACGAAGCGCTGGAATTCAAGCGGGATGCGGCCAGAGGTATGCGCCTCGACATCCCCGCCGGCACCGCCGTCCGCTTCGAGCCGGGGCAAACAAGAGACGTGCAGTTGATCCCTTATGCAGGCAAGCGGGTGGTGCACGGCTTCAATGCAAAAATCAAAGGCGAGCTGGGGGATTGATCGATGGCATATGAAATTGAACGCCCGGCCTATGCGGCCATGTTCGGCCCCACGGTCGGTGACAAGGTGCGCCTCGCCGATACGGAATTGTTCCTCGAAGTGGAAGAAGACCGCACCATCTATGGCGAGGAGGTCAAGTTCGGCGGCGGCAAGGTGATCCGCGACGGCATGGGCCAATCCCAGGTTAGCCGCGCAGACGGCGCCGTCGATACGGTCATCACCAACGCGCTGATCGTCGATCACTGGGGCATCATCAAGGCTGATATCGGCATTCTGGACGGGCGTATCGCAGGCATCGGCAAGGCCGGCAATCCCGATATCCAGCCCGGCGTCGATATTATCATCGGCCCCGGCACCGAAGCCATCGCCGGCGAAGGCCGCATCCTGACCGCCGGCGGCATCGACGCCCACATCCATTGGATTTCACCGCAACAGGTGGACGACGCGCTCTATTCCGGCATCACCACCATGCTCGGCGGCGGCACCGGCCCGGCGGAAGGCACCAACGCCACCACCTGCACCCCCGGCCCCTGGCATCTGGGGCGCATGTTGCAGGCCGCTGAAGGCTTGCCCATGAATTTGGGCTTTTTCGGAAAGGGCAACGCGTCCTTGCCGGGCGCGCTCACCGAACAGGTGGACGCCGGCGCCTGCGGTCTGAAACTGCACGAAGATTGGGGCACGACGCCGTCGGCCATCGACAACTGCCTCAACGTCGCCGAAGACGCCGACGTACAGGTGGCCATTCATACCGATACCCTTAACGAGTCCGGCTTCGTTGAAAACACCATCGCCGCCTTCAAAGGCCGCACCATCCACGCCTTCCACACCGAAGGCGCCGGCGGCGGCCATGCACCCGATATTATCCGCCTCTGCGGCGAGGCCAATGTGCTGCCGTCTTCGACCAACCCGACGCGCCCGTTTACGATCAACACCATCGATGAGCATCTGGATATGTTGATGGTTTGCCATCATCTGGACGCGCGCATCCCCGAAGACGTGGCCTTCGCCGAAAGCCGCATCCGAAGGGAAACCATTGCGGCGGAAGATATCTTGCATGACCTCGGCGCCTTTTCGATGATCGCGTCGGACAGCCAGGCCATGGGCCGGGTTGGCGAGGTGATCATCCGCACCTGGCAGACCGCCGACAAGATGAAGCGCCAGCGGGGGCCGCTTGCCGATGAGGTGGGCGACAACGACAATTTCCGCATCAAGCGCTATATCGCCAAATACACCATCAACCCGGCTATCAGCCACGGCATCGCAAACCATGTGGGCTCGGTGGAGGTTGGCAAGCTGGCCGATCTGGTGTTGTGGAAGCCCATGTTCTTTGGTGCCAAACCGGACATTGTGTTGAAGTCGGGCACCATCGCCGCCGCTGCCATGGGTGATCCCAACGCCTCCATCCCGACGCCGCAGCCGGTGCATTACCGGCCCATGTTCGGCGCCTTCGGCAAGTCCCTGACCGCCAGCGCGGTTACATTCATGTCGGAAGCGGCGCTGGCCAACGGCACGGCGGCAAGCCTCGGCCTCGAAAAACCGGTGCTCGGCGTCTCAAACACCCGCAACGTGACCAAAAAAGACATGGTGCATAATGATCTGACGCCGAAAATCGAAGTGGACAGCGAGACCTACGAAGTGCGCGCCGACGGCGAATTGCTGACCTGCGAGCCCGCTCAGGAATTGGCCCTGGCGCAACGGTATTTCCTGTTCTGAGGGGACATTGATGCGGCGCGTAACGGCAGTCAAACAGGCAAGCGAATGGCGCGGCGAAGAGGCCTCCGCCTCGGTTACCCTTGCCTTCGATGACCGCCACCGGCGGCGCATCAAATTGACCGATGATGACGGCCACGATTTCCTGCTCGATCTGGCCGAGGCCGCCCGCCTGGAAGACGGCGATGGGCTGGTGTTGGAATCGGGAAGCATCATCGCCGTTGCCGCCGCCGATGAAGACGTGCTCGACATCACTTGCGCCAACGCCGCCGAGGCAGCGCGCATCGCCTGGCATATCGGCAACCGGCACACGCCGGTTCAGGTGCTGGCGGACGGTGGCTTGCGTATCGCCTATGACCATGTGCTGGAAGCTATGATCAAAGGGCTCGGCGGGCGCCCCGAACGGAACCGCGCCGCCTTCGCTCCGGAACCCGGCGCCTATGCGGAAAGCGGCCATGAGCACTGAACCAATCACCGATGAGGCCCTTTACCGGCTGATGGCCTGGCTGTCGCCGGGCTTTCCGGTGGGCGCCTATGCCTATTCCCACGGGCTCGAATTCGCCGTCGAAGATGGCCGCGTTACCGATGAGAAAAGCCTTTGCACCTGGATCGAAGGAATTTTGAGCTTCGGCGCAGGCGCCACCGACGGGCCGCTGTTCGCCGCTGCCTGGCGGGCGAACGGCGATGCGGCGTTGCTGGAAATTGCCGAACTGGCTGATTGTTATCGCGCCACGGCGGAAATGGCGCTGGAGTCCGGCGCCCAAGGGGACGCCTTCCTGGGCACCGTTGCCGAGACCTGGACATCAGCGGACTTTGCCCATCATGCGGACATACTTCGCGGACAAGGCCGGCCCGTCGCCTACGCCATAGCCGTCGGGGTGGCGGCCGCCGATGCTGGCGTTCCTTTGCGCGCCACGCTGATCGCCTATTTCCATGCCTTCGCCGCCAACCTCACCTCGGCGGGGGTGCGTCTGATCCCGCTGGGCCAGGTGGCCGGGCAACGCATCATCGAAGCATTGCGCGGCCCGGTCAGCGCCGCCGCCAACGCAGCCATGCAAACGCCGCTGGACGAAATCGGTAGCGCCGGGGCGCTGATCGATTGGACCTCCATCGCCCACGAAACCCAATATACGAGGCTGTTCCGATCATGACCCAAAGCACCACGCCTTTACGCGTCGGCATCGGCGGGCCGGTGGGCACCGGCAAGACCGCCCTGCTTGACCGGCTTTGCAAGGCCTTGCGCGGCACCTATCAGTTGGCTGCCATCACCAACGATATCTACACCCGCGAAGACGCCGAGTTCCTGACCCGGTCGGGCGCGCTGGAGGCGGAGCGCATCACCGGCGTCGAGACCGGTGGCTGCCCGCACACCGCGATCCGCGAAGACGCGTCCATGAATTTGGCGGCGGTTGCTGATATGAGCCAGCGCTTTCCGGACCTGGATGTAATTTTTATCGAATCTGGCGGCGACAATCTGGCAGCCACATTTTCGCCGGAGCTGGCGGATATCACTATCTATGTCATCGACGTGTCGGCGGGCGACAAGATCCCCAGAAAAGGCGGGCCCGGCATCACCCGCTCGGATTTGTTGGTCATCAACAAGACAGATCTGGCTCCCTATGTAGGCGCCGATCTGGCGGTCATGGAGCGGGACGCCAAGAAAATGCGGGGAGCCAAGCCGTTCGTGTTCACCAATTTGAAGACCAATAGCGGCCTTGATGATGTGAGCCGTTTCCTCGTCGACGCCGGCGGGCTGGACCGTTGATCCAACGGCTGCCTCGTGTGGCCATGACCGAGGGTGCGGACATGGTGCGGAAAGAGATTTAAGGGCTCGCCGACTTCGCTTCCAGCCGGCGGATTTCCATGCGCCGATTGATGGCATGGGTGGGCCGGCGCTTATCGGCCAAGCGCTCTTCGCCGCGCCCGGTGGCTTGCAGGCGCGCCGGCTCTACCCCGAAATTGCGGATCAGATATTGGCGCACCGCCTCGGCGCGCTTTTGCGACAAGGCCTTGTTGGTAGCCGCCAGCCCGGACGCATCCGTATGGCCGATAATCTCGAATGCGCCCGCCGACAATTCCTTGGAGACAAGCGCATTGCCCAATTCGCGCATCTGGTCCTTGGCCCGGGGCGTCACGGAGGCATTGTTCACGCCGAATTGGATATTGAGATCGAGCGCCGCGACGTTACCCAAGCGCTCGATCAGCACATCCGTGGTGACGATACCCGCCGTCTGGGCGAAAGCCGGCGGAACGGTCGTTGCCGCCAAAATGGCGAGGGCTAGAGCCCAGCGCCATCCAAACTTCCTAATGCGGTCGGTATTCATGGCGTCGAATTTGACAGCTATTGGTCGACGGCACAATTAGGGAAGCTACGGCTTCCGCCGATCAGCGCCGAAACGCTGCCGGGGCTGGGCTGAAAACTGGCGGGTATCGGGGATGGTCATAGCAATGCGGCGCATGGCGTCATCGATCATCGAAGGCAGCCGGTCGCCGTCGCCCTGCACCCAGCCGGCACTGATCGCGGCGCCGCCAAGACCCAGAGGAGACAGCGGCAGCCCGCCATCGCCGCGCCGCGCCTTGTGCCGCGCATACCAAATCTGAAAGCCGTCGCCAGCGCGCTCGATGGTCAATTGCAGCTCCACATCCATCTGCGACCAGAAAACAACAAAGGTATTATCGATAGTTTTTACCGACGGCACGGCGAAATGCTTGCAGCCCGTGGCGGCAAGATAATGATTGCGATCGAACGCGCTGTTCATATCGACCACCAATTTGCGCACCAGATGGCGGCGCTCGGCGGGGCCGATGACCCGGCCCAGGCGCTGGCTGAGATGGCGCGCCGCCGCCAATTCCACCATGGCGCTGATTTTCGGGTTTTTGACACCCTTCGCCGGCATCACCGTCACGCATTCGGGCAGATCGGTGTAATAGGCGTCGGTAACTTTATAGAAGACCTCGCGCGCAAAAGGCAGCGACGAGGCGCTATCAGGATCGGCCTGGCTGTAGGTGGTGGTCATGCAGCCGGTCAGAACAAGCCCTAGCCCGGCCATCACTGCCAGCTTTTTGATCCGCTCAATTTTCATGCCGGGCACCTCCGGGTGATGGGCCGCAAATTTATTTCGCCGGCAACGGCACGGCCATCGGCACTGATCTCGCCGATGCTGACCCCCAATGGCGTCATCCGGTAGGTGGCGCGGATATGGCCCATGGAACGGTAGGACTTGCCCAGCAACTGGCCGAGCCCGCCCAGCAATCTGGCATCGACGGCGCGCGGGAAGATGCGCACCGAAGAAACCTTGGCGCGCCGGAGCCGTTGCAAGGCCCGCAATTCGGACGCCTCTTCCGGTGACAGGCGGCCCGAGACCTGGCGCACAAAACCGGAATAGCGGTCCAGATTGATGCGCCACGGACGGGCGCCGCCGTTGGCCGTATAAAGCTGGCCAGAGCCATCAATGACCGCCGTCTTCATGCCATAACAGGCGATGAAGCGCCGGTATAGCCGGTTGGAGGCGCGCACCGAGTTGGGCCAGGCGAGCTCGATCTCGGGGCCCTCGCCATGTTCGAGAATGCGTAACGCAACACGCCCCGATGTGGCCGCCTTAGCGCTGACTGCAATTTTCGCAGGCTTTGAGGTGGGCGCCGATTTGGCGCGCTCTTGGGTTTGTTGTTGGGCGGCGCGCTGCGCCTTGAAGCGGGCCAGGGCATCGAACTTTTCTGGCTTCGTCGGCGCTTTACGAGCGCGAAAGGCCTGCATGTCCGGCGGCGGCGGGTTTTGCACGGCCGGCTCCGCGGGCGTGATCGGCTCGGGCTTTTGCACTTGCGGCGCCGGTTTAAGGACCGCCTTCATGACCGGCCTGGGAACCGCTTTGGCGGTGGGCTGCAACGGCTCGATCCTGGGCTCGGCTTTCGATGGCAACCGCATGGCTTTTATGGGTTGCGGCTTAGGCGCCGGAGCCGGTTTGGCTTGCGCTTCGGGGGCGGGAGCGGGGGCAGCCGGCGGCGGCGGCAGGAGTACTGCCTGAAGGTGGGGTTGAGCGGCCGTCTCGGCGGGCTTTTGCATCTGGCGCTCCGGCGCTTGGCGCGCTTTGACCGGCGCCGGCCGGCCCTCCGTCCATTGGAGGGCCAGCCAGGCGCCGATCAGGAGGCTAAGAGCGCAAGAGGTGCCGGCGATGATACGGTCGCGGCGCATTGGGCTAGTTCGCCAATTTGTCGGCGAAGAAGATTTCCATGTCCTGGACCAGACGGTTCAATTCCCGCGCCCTTTGCCGGGGGGTCATGAATTTTGGCGCCGGCGCGGGCTCCATCTTCTGGGCAGTGACGATGACCTTGCCAGTACCCACCGGGGCGGCAGGCGGCGGCGCCTTGTGCACGGCCACCACCGGGATCTCCTTGGCGGCGGTCAGCACCGGCGCTTTTTTCACCGGCGCTGGTCTAGGCGCGGGCGCGGCTTCTTGAGTGGCCGGCTTGGGCTCTGCGGCGACAATCGTATCGGTCTCGTCATCGGTAACTTCCTTATCCACCATGGAGAAGAATTTTTCCGCCTCGTTCATGCGCTCGGCATAGACTTGCTCGTAAAGTTCCTTGGCTTTGGCTGCGATATCTTCCTTTGAGACAACAGGCACCGGAACGGCTGTGTCGGTTTTGAAAAAATCGGCGCCGCCGGGACCGACCGCGAGGTAGGCCAGGGCGCCGATCACAACGACATTGAACATCAGGAATTTCATGATTGCTCTCCAATGCGAAGGGTTACAGGTGTGGATCTCAAATAGGTGTCGGTGATGTGGATGGCGGCGCGCAGGGCGGCGGACACTGGCAGGCCGATCCCCGTGGTCATGAAGGCAAGGCTGAAGTGGGAAGTCAGCTCGCCAATAATCGTTTGCACGGTTTCGGCGTTGACCTCTTGCCCGGCCAGGGTACCGATGCCGAGGCTGATACCCAAGAGCGTATAGGTGAGAGCAACGGTGGCGACACCGCCGGCCAGATGCGATGCCGCTTCGAGCCAGACATCGCCGTTCAGGCCTACCCGCCGCCGTTCAACCATGCGCACCAAGCAATAGGCGAATCCGGCTAGCATGATGCCGAGGATGACCATGAAGGTAGCGGAGAAAACTTCCCGCGCCCAATCGGCAATCTCGCGAAGCTCCATCCCCATGAGGCCTGAGGCAACCGCGGCGATTAGCACCCCGGTGCCGAGGACCAGGCTGATACTCTTCGAGCCCGATCCGGCGATGGCTAGAATATTTCCCATCGATCCCAACTCCTAGCGACGGCGCGTGGTGGCCGACATGACCGTCTGGGTGGAAACGCCGATCTGTTCCAGCCACGCGTCGAGCACATTCAAATTCTTTTCCACGGACGCATGGATAAGGAAAGACAGGTCATAGTTTTCGAACAAGCGGCGGATATTGCGGGTGTTGCGGCCCTTGAGGCTGGGATCGCGCAAGGCCATGCGTTCGAGATCCACCAGGCGGCGCTTGAACAATTCCACCTTGGCGTGACGCTCGTCGGTTTTCAGTTCCGGGTTGAGCATGGTTTCGATAGCAATGGCACGCTCGCGTTCGAGGTTTTCAACGGTGCCCGCGATTGCGGAAGGCGCGAAGCTGATGGCCGCAACTGCTACGGCCATGGCGGCCGTCAGGGACAGGATTTTTTTGTTAAACGAATGGATCATGACGATAACTCCTTAAACGTGGTTCAGTTGCTGAGGAAAATATTGATGGCCTTGCCCACGGTGCTGATCCCGGGGCTGTCACTGTCGGCGAGGTCCGCATCCAGCGTCGTCTCGGAAAGAGCCAGCGCATCGAAGGCGACGTTTTTCGCCATATAACCGAGGATGGTGTCTTCCTGATTGAGGAGCGCCATGTCGGCTTGCGCTCCGGCAAGAAGGTGGCGCACATATTCGGACTTGGTCAGCGCCTGACCACCAACTTCGGCGGCTGTGTTCATCTTGTGGTTTTTGATGCGCGCATAAAGTTTTTCGATGTTGGCCATGTTCTCGGCGTACTTGACCGTGTATTTGCTTTCCGTGCCCGATGACGCCTTGAAGATGGCCACGTCCACATTGTCGAACGAAGACTTGAAGCGCGCGCGCGCCGCATCCTGGCGCTTGATCAAATCGCGCCGCCCGGGCGTTAACGAGGCTTGCCGCTCGCCCATGGTCTTCAGCATCCGCTCGAACAATTTCTGCTTGGTCAAAAGATGCTTTCTTTGCAGATCGTTCTTATTTGCGACCAGCTCGATATAGGCGCGCTTTTCGGCGAGCAATTGATGGCGAAGTTCGGTCCGGGTCTCGCCCTCGGCGGTATCGATGGCGTTCTTCAGATCGATCAGCGTGGCAATTTTCAGCCTTTCGTCGTCCGCCAAGGAACTAATGGCCAGGCCAAGACCAGATTCCCGGAAATCATGTTCGATGGATTTCTTAAACACGGTAGACGGCAGCTTGACCAATTTTTCCGAAGCCCGGGGGCTCCAGGTGGGATTGGCCACATCGGTTGCCGCATTTGCCGGGCCTGCCATGGCGACGGAGCCGGCGATCAGGGCCGCCAGGGCCACGCCATGCATAAGGTGGCTAAGCGGGGAGACGGTTGCGTTTGAATTGGACATTTGTACTCTCCTTTTGTCCCGATAAGACCTTAGTTGGTCTTCCAATAGCGGACCCGGCGCAGTTCCGACTTCACCGTGGAATTGACGTTGGCGACGGAAAACTCACCGAGCGCGGTGTAATCGCGAAGACCCAACAAAATCTCCATGGTATCGACGAAAGACGAGCCGTCGGCGTAATAGAGATCCTTGTCGGCGAAGGTGGCTTTGAATTTTTCAAGATTAGCGCGGGCCTGGACCACGTCGCCGCCCTTGAAATGGTTCTGCACGCCGAGGGCATAATTGCGCATGCGCTCTTCGACAGGCACCAAAGATGCGCGCTCGCCGAGACCGGCTTCGCACTTGGCAAGCAGTTGGGCGCTTTGGGTATAACGGGCCGGTGCGCTTTCGGTGCGGGCGCTTTGATCAGCCACCATTGCATCGTTGTTGCACTGGCGGTACTCACGGACGGCGCCAATATTTTCGAAATTTTGTACACGGCTGCCGATGGCCGGATAAAGATCCCCGGTAGCCATATTGCAGGCGCCGAGGCCGACAGCAGCGACGGCTATAATGGCGGTCCGGCGGGTCCGGGATTTCAGAGACTTGGAAACTTTGGTCATGGGATAAACCTCCTTGTTAAAAGCTCCACCCGTTATGGCGGGGCCAGGGAGGTTTTTTCGGGAGGCGGCGAAATTTAAATTATCGGGCGCTGACCCGGTGATTGTGGATAGCCAACTTGATCTGCTTTTTCGCCAACACCGAAAGGGCGGCCACGAGATCTTCTTGCCCTTGCAGACGCGCCAATTCAGCCCCGAGGGGCGTATCCGACGACAACACGGCGAGGTCATAGGCGAACGGCGCATCGGCTTTTTGCGGGAGCTGGATGGTCCAGGTTTGGGCTCCGCTGACCGGCAGGCTACCTGCCAGGGATGCCGGCTTTTTAGCGGCTTGCACGAAGCGGCCCGACTTCACACGCAAAAAAGCGGCCAGATATTTGCCGGTGCCATCGAATTCAAAGCGGAGGCCGCAGGTATCACCGCGCCCGCTTTCCCCGTGGTCGCCGCCCGTAATTTTCTGGACCGATTTCATAACCGGATCAGCGCCGCCGAAATGCACCTGCATACAGGTACCGCCGGCGGGCGGTGCCAGACGCTTGATGGCCACGGTGATTTTCGGCAGCGTTGGTTTTGGCTTAATGACGGCCACCGCAGGCGGCAGCACCGGTTTCACTATGGGAGCCGGTGGAGCGGGTTCTTCTTGGGCCACCTGGGCGCCGGCCACAAAAGCTTTAAGTTCTTCGCTCCATTCGGCGAATTCCTCCGGTTGCAGCGCCGCAAATACCGCGCCGCCAGCCAAAACCAAGATAAGAGTGGCCAAAGCGATGTTGCGCGCCGAGCCGGACTTTGCCTCTGTGCCACTGATAACGAGCGCCGAATTCGGCGCCCCGGCGAGGCCGAGAATTTCGCCCGCCTGGCCAGCATTTTCGGCGCCAAATACCTGCACGCCGTGATCGGCCGCTGCGGCGCGGGCGTCGCTTTCGTTGACGCCGGCGGCGGTGATCACAGCGACCGCCTTGCCCAAGCCCGCCCATTCGGCGAACAGATCAAGCGTGGCCTGAATTTTGGCGGCCACGTGATCCACCTCGGTCACGTTCAGATGATAATCAACGCAGCCGGTAGCCCAGATGATCTCGTCTGCGGCGGCAATATCTTCGACCAGGCGGTGCTCCGGCGATGCGTGCAAGGCATGCACCAGATACATGCCCAACTGCCAGCTATTGCCGGTATCGATGGGCCCGGAAACATCGACGCGGAACGAGGCGGCATCGAACGGGCCAAATTCCCGCTCGACGACGCCGCTGCCGGGTTTGACGAACTGATCATAAAGTTTGGAAACGGGCAGCACGTTGGTGGTCCGGTTTACACAGACCATTGATTGGGGCGCCCGTTCCGGCGTTAATTGCAGAACCTGAACAGGCCCGCCGGTAGTGGCGATAAATACGGCGCAGCTTTTCACTTCAAAAAGACTTCTGTATCCGGATCCTGTAACAACGTGATTATTTCGGATGTCACCTCGACGATCAACTGGGCAATGCCGTCGTAAAATTCGGGCAACTCGGTGCGGTGATAGACATCACCGGCGCCCATCAGATGCATGACCTTGGGATCGCGCGAACCGGCCTGGGTCAATTCGACAATCACATAGACCTGACCCGGCGCCGCCTCGGACGGCTGGATCGAAATCCGGCAATCGGCGCCTTCGCGGACATCAATGTCATCGGATGCAGCAGCCATGGCGCGGGGCACATGAAAGTCGGAGGCGCAGCTTAACAAATCGTGGAAGGCGGCGCGGATCGGGGCGCTGGTCTTCAGCGCCGCTTCCACCTTGGACGCCGCCGGATCGGCATGGCCGAGGGCGAAGGCGTACAGATCCGCCGGCGCGACGGCGGCGACGTTATCGGTGCCGGTGGCTTCTTCCAGAACATCGTTCATGGCGGCGAGCCCACCGAAAATTTCGCGGGCATCATCGATCTGTTTATCGTCGGTTATTGTGTAGCTGGTCATTGAACGTCTCCGTAGAGGGTTTGAAACCGGGCGGCGAAGGTGGCCCGGTCGGAGGCAAAGCGCTCGGCCAAATCGGGCGGCGCATTATCGAAGGCGGCGGCGGTCTTGATATAGCGGCGCAGCAAGCCTTCCATGGCCACCAAGGCGCCGGCGCCGATGCGAAAACCTTCGATCTGATCGTCGGTCTCGAGCACGGATTCTTCGAAGCCCTTGCGCACGATTTTGCGAAACACCGCTTCGGCTTCGGCGCCGATCTCCGCCAAGGCGGCGGCGTCCACTTCGGCCAGCGCGTCGTTGTTTCGAGCCGCCTCAAACGAGGTTTCTGGCGCATCGCCGAACAGGGAAACCACGTTGCCAGCCTGGCCGGCCCCGCTGGTCAGCACATGATAGGCGGCCTTTTGCAGTTGTTTGACGTGGTCCAGGATGGCTTCGAAGCCGGCGACTTTGTCCCGGTATTCAAATGCGTCATCGCAAGTGATCCGGGTCTCGATGGAGGCGCGACCGCGCTTGACCTGAAGATCGTTGGTGATGCCGGCCTGAATGGGCCCGAAACTTTCCAGGCGCAAAAATGCCATGGCGAGGCGTTCCGCGTAGGGGCCGTACTGCATCAGCGCTTCGATCGGCTTTTGCTCGCTTTCTTTCTTGAAGAACTTGATATCAGCAGCGGCGCCCTCGGCCAAAACCGCCAGCGGCGATTGCCAGTCGGAAAGCGAAAATATATCGCCCGCCTGATCATCGGGCTCCACCTCGTGGGCTTCAAAATCAGTGCCGATTACGGCGGACCGCTCGACCGCGTCGGTGCGCCCGCCCATTTCGAAGGATTTCATAAACTCGACAAATCCCTCGAACACGGTTTTGTAGACGCGAAAATCGCCGGCATCATTGTTCGATACCCAGAAATCCAGGACCGTTTCGTCGTCCACGTGGATTTTATTGTCAACCGTGCGGGCGCGCAGGAATGTCAGGATGGCATTGAATTTATCATCATATTTGGAACGCTGGATATGCTTGCGCCGATATTGGCGGACGATGGACGAAAGGGCGTTGGCGGAATCTTGGATATCGCGGACGCTCGCGGCGCCCTCATTCAAGCCATCGAACACATCGTTGATGGGCTGGTAATTTTCGAACCCGTCCGATGCGATGAGAAATTCATAAAGGGCCGCCAGCAACGGCATGCGACCATAGCGGACGCCAAACTCTCCGTCGCCGTAAGTGGCGTTGACGCCGCCGTCATCGACGCTGATGCCATCGCCAGGATCGCCATAGCCGTGGATGGTGGCGCGAAAGATCGAAGCGGCGGCCTTGGTGATCCCTAAGAAGAACTCGGCGCGGGCGTCTGTGCCGGGGGCCATCCTGGCCAGGATGGCGATCAGGTGACACAGCTCGAACAGCTCAGAATCCTTGTTAGGCCCGCCCGATGCACCGGTGATAAAGCGGGCGAGGCCGTGCAAAACCGGCTTCGGCGCATATTTGGGTGCGCCGCCCATATCGGTGGCGTCGGAAAGCGCCCGGAACTCTGCGATCAGCGTTCCGGTGGCGCCCGAGCGGGAGATCATGGAAACGGGATCGTCCATCGTTAACAGGTCCAAATCCAATGCAATGAACATTATTGTTTGTCCAATCCCAATTGGTTGCAACCCTTTAGCCATTACGCCGGTAGCGGCGCGGGGTGAAGTCGTCTAGCCGGTGGCGATTACGCAAGCGCCGCTCGAAGACATTGGCCCAGGAATCTTCGGTGATGGTCTTGGCGTGGTGATCCTGGACCCAGCGGCCTGCGTTGCCGGTGTTCGGCCCCAACACGGCGGGCAGATTGTCCCGGTAATAGGAGCGCCGATGGGCGCGCCGGCGCCACGGGCGGTCGCGTTCGAAATACTTCCGGGCGGAGCGGGCATCGGCAAAGCGCCGGGCCGGCCTATTGGCGGGCTTAACG
>JABHAA010000068.1 GCA_018674495.1 Rhodospirillaceae bacterium
AACAGAGGGCGTATGCGCCCTTCACGTTCCAGGTCTCGGTGGCGGAGCGCTGCCGCCCACCAAGCCAATGGTGTCCGCCCGGTGCGGCGTCAGAACCACCACATAGTCGGCGTCGGCCACCGCGCCCGGCATATCGTCATAGGCGCGCACCGCATCAAAACCATCCGCCTCGCGCGGCGTTCCGGTGATGCCGATAACCTCCATACCAAATGCCTTGCAGCGTTTCGATAGGGCCTCGGCAATCAGGCCAAGCCCCAGAATCGCAACCCGCTTGCCTTCGAGAATTTTGCCCGGCCAGCGTTGCCAGACATGGTCCCGCTGATTGTCCAGAATTTTGGGCAGGTTGCGATTGAAGGCCAGCATTTGCAGAAACGCCATTTCCGTCATTTGCGGTGTGTGGATGCCGCGCATTGAGGTCAGGACCGCGCCGGGCGCCAGGTCGGGCTGGTTATCGATGCCGTCGGTACCGGTGCCCAGCGCCTGAACCCAGCGGATGTTCTGGTTCCGCCGGAAAATTTCGGCATTGAGGATCAGCCCGAAAGAAATAAGAATTTCGCATTCATAGGTGACCTCGCTAAAGGTGCCCTTGGCCAGATCGTAGGAAAACGCCACGTCCGGATAAAGGGGGCCGAGGCGATCGCAATATTCGTTGGCGTTGAAGGCAACGACATGGGCCTTGATGGTCATGCGCGGCTGAACGCGTAATCGCTTAACCGTACCCGCCGGGTGCGCCGCTTATATTCCAAAAGTTGGCCGGGCCATTGTGTGGTCACCTTGCCGGACGGGTCCTGGAAATAGGAATGGCAGTTGGCGTCCATTAACACTGTTTTGCCGATGCGCGTCTGAATTTCGGCGTTGTATTCCCGCTGTACGGTGCCGCGAAGGTTCATGGTATGCACCGTGCCGCGGCCTAGTTCGCGCGCGCATTTCACAATATAGCGGGCTTGGTTTTCGAGCATGAATATAATGCTGGCCGCGGTGTTCGTGTTGGGCCCGTACATCATAAAGAAATTGGGAAAGCCCGATACTGTAATGCCCAGATACGCTTCGGCGCCGCCCGTCCAGGCATGGTCAAGGCTCTGCCCGCCAAGGCCGGTGATCTGCATTGGCGCCAAAAAATCAGTGGGTATGAAGCCGGTGCCATAGATGATCGCGTCCACCGGATGTGAGGTTCCGTCGCTGGTATCAATGCCAGCGCCGGTGATCGCCTTGATGGGGGTATCGATCACTTCGACGTTGGGTTTTTGCAGCGCCGGGTACCAGTCGTTGGATTGCAGCACCCGCTTGCAGCCGAAGCGGTAATCCGGCGTCAGGCGGGCGCGCAGCTTCGCGTCCGGCACTTGGGTTTCCAAATATGCCAAAAATTCCGCTTGCGCCAAAGCGGTCAATTCTATCGAGCCGCGCCTGAAATTAATATTCTCAAACTGGCGGAAGATGCGCAGCCGCTGCCAACGCCGCGCGATCTTGGTGCCGCCGTCGGGCTTATGATCGGGAACCATGCGACTGGTTACATATTGCGCCGTCCGCTGGAATAATTTGATCGTGCCGGCGGCCGGCTGGATGGCGGGCACGAACTGCACGGCGCTGGCGCCGGTGCCGATGACGGCAATGGTCTTGCCCGCCGGATCGAATTTTTGGTCCCAGCGGGCGGAATGGAATTGGATGCCCTGATACGTGTTCTGCCCTTCGATATCGGGATAGGCGATCTTGTTGAACAAACCCACCGCCGAGACGAATATCTCGGCCTCGATCTCTTCGCCATCATTTGTTTTGAGGCGCCACAGGCCGGCCGCTTCATCGAAGCTGGCGGCTGCGATTTCGGTGCCGAAGCGGATATGCTCCAAGGCGCCATGTTTGGCGGCACAATGATTCAAATATCTAAGGATTTCCGATTGGGTTCCGTACGGCGCGCTCCAACGGTAATCCTGCTCGAACGAATAGGAATAGAACCGGCTTGGCACGTCGCAGGCAGCGCCGGGATATTGGTTGTCTCGCCAGACGCCGCCTAATTCTGACGCGCGCTCATAAATGGTGAAGTTATCGATACCTGCCTTTTTCAGCCAATAGGCAAGCCCGATGCCGCCAAAGCCGGAACCGGCGATGGCGATCCTTGGCGATCTGTTGTCCCGCGAGGCCAAAGCCCTACCCCAATCCCAGCATCTTGATGAGCGAGGCGGTGAGCGGGCTGGCGGGGTTGGTCAGTTCGGAGGCAAGCGAGAAATGATTGTGCTCAGGGAACGGATGGGTGGACACATTTGCGCCGCCAGCCTGGCAGGCGGCGGCATAATCCGCCGATTGGCGCATGAATTCATCGGTCTCCTTGCCGCCCCAGGCCATCACCATGGGCAGACCGGCGCGGGGCAAATTCTGCATCGGTGAGAGCCGGGAAACGCCGGCTTCGTCCAGGTTGAGGTAACCCTTTTGGCTGGTATGCAGGAACGGGTTCAGATCATGGAGCCCGCTGCAGGGTGCGCCGCCCTTGACCACATCGTCCGGCAAACCGTAATCGCTCTGCCAGCCGGATGCCAGGGTCATGGCCGCCAAATGGCCGCCGGCGGAATGGCCGAAGACATAAAGCTGGCCCGCATCACCACCAATTTCGGCGGCATTGTTGTAGACCCAGGCGACGGCGCTGCGCACATCATGGACAATATCATCAAGGCTGGCCGCTGGCGCCAGGCGGTAATTGATCGGTGCCCAGACGGCGCCGGCATCGTGGAAGGTATCGGCCGGGAACCGGTAGCCGGCCTTGTCGCCCGCCGCCCAATATCCGCCATGGATAAACATCAATATGGGCGCGCCTGAATTGGCGGTGGGAAAGGCGTCCAGGCTTTGTAAGGGGTCATCGCCATAGGAAATATCCAGCTTGCCGCCCAGCCTTTCCACCGCTTTTGCGGACAGCCCGCCATATTCGGCGTGGTAAACATCCAGGCTTTCGATGGTACCGGCGATATCGTACTGAACTTCCAGATCGTCCAGATCGTAGCCCTGGTAAATGGTCATCGCGGCGTCCCCCTTATCATTGATAAATGTGCCTGCCCATGATGCCGTCTGAGCTAAAGAATTCAAGGGA
>JABHAA010000024.1 GCA_018674495.1 Rhodospirillaceae bacterium
GAAGCCCCCCGGCGGCTCGGGCTGGCGCATAAACGCCAGGGTTTCGCCCAATTCGCGCAACGTATCGGGCTCGCGCCCCATGCCCCAGGCGGCGCGCTTCACGGTACCGAACAGATTGACCAGCATGGGATAATCGTATTTCCGGCCTTGCCTATCGACGACGTTTTCGAACAGAACGGCGGGCCCGCCATCGGCCAGCAAGCGGGTCTGAATTTCGGTCATTTCCAGGTAGGGCGAAACGGGTTCGGTGACCCGCACCAGATCCCCGGCCTCCTCCAGCCGCTTCATGAATTCCCGAAGGTTCTTATCCGCCATGGTTATTTTATTCCTCAAATTCTTCGTGGCTATTCACTAGAAACGCAAGGCTTCCGTCAAGCCTCATGGGTGCAGCGTTGCGCCTGTCTGTGAGGTTTATTAACGAGCGCTTCGAGTTTTGGGCTCCCCCCCCCACCCCGACCCTCCCCCTCGCTGGGGGGAGGGGGCAGAGGAGCCCGATCCGCAAGCCAAAAGCCCTCCTCCCTGGAGGGGGAGGGTTGGGTGGGGGGGGAACGGTAAATACAGGGCGTGCCACCCCTGGCCCGCGCCTCTATTGTTGCGCACAGCCCGGAACGCCGATACCCTTGCCAGCGTTGACCGACTGGCAATCGAATTACCCTATTGTGACCAGCATTACAGGCGGAATTGCCGCCGGTCCTGTATAGGTAGGATACCGGCTAAAAACAGGTCTAAAATTAGGACAAGCGCCATGGATACAGAACAAACAGATACCCTTTTGGGCGAAGGCGATGGCGATTATGCGGCCTATCGGCGGCTGATCGATCTCGGCATCGCGCTTTCGGCGGAGCACAATCATGACCGCCTGATGGAGCGTATCCTGATGGAGGCCAAGGATTTCACCAATGCGGACGCCGGCACCCTTTATTTAAAGACCGATGCCGACACCCTTAGCTTTAAAATCCTGCGCAACGACAGTCTCGATATCGCCATGGGCGGTACCACCGGCGTCGAAATCGATTTCCCCGAAGTGGCGCTCATGTCCGAAGACGGCCAGCCGAACCTGCATAATGTGGCCTCCGCCGCCGCCCACAATGGCGAATCCATCAATATCGATGATGCCTATTCGTCCACCCGCTACGATTTCTCCGGCACCAAGGCGTTCGACGAGCGCTCCGGGTACCGGTCCACCTCGTTCCTGACGGTGCCCTTAAAGAACCACGAAGGTATCGTTATCGGCGTCATGCAATTGCTGAATTCCCAGGACAAGGACAGCGGCGAAGTGATCCCGTTCGATCCCGATATGGAGCCGCTGATCGATGCGCTGGCATCCCAGGCCGCCGTGTCCCTCGATAACCAGATGTTATTGGAAGCGCAGAAACAACTCCTCGATGCCTTTATCGAGCTGATAGCGGGCGCCATTGATGCCAAGTCGCCCTATACGGGCGGCCACTGTCAGCGGGTGCCGGAACTGACCAAGATGCTGGCCCGCGCCGCCTGCGATCAGACCGAAGGCCCGTTCAAGGATTTCGATCTTACCGAGGACCAATGGTACGAGCTGCACATCGCCGGGTGGCTGCACGATTGCGGTAAGGTGACGACGCCGGAATATGTGGTCGACAAGGCGACCAAGCTGGAAACCATCTTCGACCGTATCCACGAGGTGCGCATGCGCTTCGAGGTTCTGAAACGGGATGCCGAGATCAAATATTTGCAGGCGCGGCTGGATGGCGGCGACGAGGCAAAGCTGAAAGCCGATCTGGACGCCGAACTGGCGGCCCTCGACGATGATTATGCGTTCATCGCCGAATGCAATGTGGGCGGCGAGTTCATGGCCGACGACAAGGTGGAACGGGTGGCCCAAATCGCGGACCGGGAATGGACGCGCACCCTTTCGGACCGCATCGGTATTTCCTACGACGAGGCCAAGCGCAGAGAGCGCCAGCCGGAAGCGGCGCTGCCCGCCACGGAAAAGCTGCTCGCCGACCGGTACGATCAGGTGATCGAGCGCGAGGCCCAGGACCTGATGCCCGCCGACAACCGCTGGGGCTTCAACATGACCGTGCCGGAGCACAAATTTAATCTGGGCGAGGTTTATAATCTTTGCATCGGGCGCGGCACTCTCAGCGAAGAGGACCGCTATAAGATCAACGAACATATGGTGCAGACTATTAAAATGCTGGAAAGCCTGCCGTTTCCGCGCCACTTGCGCCGGGTGCCCGAATTTGCCGGCGGCCACCACGAAAAGATGGATGGCACCGGTTATCCGCGCGGATTGAACGAGAGCGATATGTCGGTGCCGGCGCGCATCATGGCCATCGCCGATATCTTCGAAGCCCTGACAGCCGCCGACCGGCCCTACAAATTGCCGAAGAAATTGTCGGAATCGGTGAAGATCATGGGCTTTATGGAAAAAGACTCCCATATCGACGGCGAGCTGTTCAAGCTGTTCCTGGGCTCCGGCGTCTATAAGGAATATGGCGAGCGCTTTCTGATGCCCGAACAGATCGACGACGTGGATGTGGCGCAATATTTGAGCGCCGCCGCCGAATAATTTGCAGCGAAGGGGGGGGCGGCCTGATGGACGAAACATCGGTGATAATTGTCGGCGGCGGGCCGGTGGGGTTGGCGCTGGCCGGGGACTTGGGCTGGCGCGGCATAGATTGCGTGCTGGTTGAGCAGACCGACGGCGCCATCCATACGCCGAAGATGAACGAGGTCAATATCCGCACCATGGAGTTCTGCCGCCGCTGGGGCGTCTGGGACCAAGTGATGAACTGCCCGTTCCCGGACGACTACCCCATGGACATCTGTTTTGTGACCTCGCTGGGCGGCTATGAGCTCAGCCGCATGAAGCGGGCCGCCAAGAAAGATCAGGTGCCGAACCCGAACAGCCCGGCCTTGCGCCAAATCTGCTCGCAGAAATGGTTCGATCCCATATTGCGCGATTTCGCCGACGGCGCGCCCTCGGTAAGCCTCCAATACCGGACCCGTTTCGATGGCTATGAAGATACGCCAGATGGCATCGTCGCCCGCATCACCGATTTAGAATCCGGCACCGAAGAGGTCATCCATGCCCAGTACCTTGCCGCCTGCGACGGCGCCGGCAGCGCTATCCGGGATGGCCTTGGCATCGGCTTTGAAGGGCCGGGCATCTTGGGCCACCCCTTGCATTTCTTCTTCCGGGCGCCGGGTTTGCTGGACGAGTTGGGGCGCGAAGCGGCGACCTTTTTCCTGGCCATGGACAAAGAAGGGCTGTGGGCCAATATCCGCATCATCGATCCGCTCGATGCCATGTGGCGGATCATGGTGCTGGATACCCCCGATGACTTCGATTTCGGTGCCATCGATCCGGATGAATATCTACGCCGCGCGCTCGGCCGTCACGTGGATGTGGAATGGCTCGGCCATTCGCTTTGGACGCGCATGGGAGTGGTTGCGGAAAGCCTGAATGAGGGCCGCGTCTTCATCGTCGGCGACGCCGCCCACCAGCTATCGCCCACCGGCGCCATGGGCATGAACACCGGCATGGGCGATGCGGTGGACTTGAGCTGGAAATTGGCCGCCATGCTGGA
>JABHAA010000021.1 GCA_018674495.1 Rhodospirillaceae bacterium
AAAGGTGGATATTTTGCTAGTGCCCGCCGGTATGGATTTTAGCGGCGCCGGATCGGATTCTTCCAGAATTTCCGAATAGACTTTGGCGAATATGCCCGCGTAGGGGATCGCCAGCGCCAAAATCCCCGTGAGCGGGCTAAGCCCAAAAATCTGCAAAAATATCAAGGCCCAGAACAATTCGTGCACCGCTCTGATGAAGGCGCAGCCGGCGCGCACCGAGCGGAAATGGAATACCAGCGCCAGCAGGAACCCGGCAAAATTACCCAGCGCGACGCCGAGGATGGCAAAGGCCACGGTATTGGCGATGGCGGCGGCGAGGCTTTCGGTGGCAAAGAAATCAGGCGTTACGGCGCCCACGACCATGCGCCCCAATTCGCCCCAAGGCTCGATGGTGGTGATCTCTAGATCGGCGATAAAACTCAGCAAAACCGCGATGGCGACAAAGACCAGCGTCGTCCGCAGCATTGGCCGCGGCTGCAACGCCATAAATTGGCCGTTAGTGGCTGTAGAGCTCGTCAAGGTCCGAGGCCTTCATGCCTTTGGTGGGCGCGTCCAGCACCAACTCGCCGCCCTTCAATCCGATCAGCCGGTCCGTATAGCTGATCGCCAGATTGGTGTCGTGCATGGAAAGAACCACCGTTTCATGGGCTTCGTTGATGCATTGCATGACCGTGTGGGCCTGGCGCTCATCGACCGCCGAGACCGGCTCGTCGCCAAAAAATATATCGCTTCCCTTATGCAGCGCACGGCCGATGGCGGTACGCTGCTGCTGGCCCCCCGATAGCTGATCGATCGTGGCGAACAATTTGTCTGCGAGGCCGAGCCGCTCGACGATGGGCTTGATTTGTGCGACCTCGGCTTCAAACGGCTTGATCAGGTTGGCGAGATTGTACCAGGTTCCGTGCCGGTCCAGCCGCCCCATGAAGATGTTGTGAAAGACCGACAGGGAGCGGACAAGACCCAGCTCTTGCGGCACCAGCGAGGCGTTCGCCTTGGTTTGTTCATAGAGCAGTTCCAGGAGCGTGGACTTGCCGGCGCCGCTTTGGCCGATGAGCGCAATTTTTTCGCCCGGCTCGATGCGAAGCGAAACCTCGCTCAAGACCGAATGCCCGTTATAGCGGACCGTTTTCCTGTCTAGGTTCAGCAAAGACATGGGTCAAACCCATCGCCTATTCTATCAGACCGATTTCTCTACCCACATCGACGATGGGCTGATAGTCGATGTTGCTGGCGGGAATAAAGGATTGGCGCGGAAACGATTTAAGCAAATCGGGATCACGCATGTTTAAAAGCGAGGATTTGACCTTGGCAACGAAGCCGGGCCCGAATTTCTTCTCAACGTCGCCGCGAATGCTCCAATTGTAATCGGGATATTTCGGAGTTTCCCAAATCACGGAAACCTTGGATATATCGATCTTGCCGGCCGCCATTTGCTTTTTCCAAACCTGGAAATTGACGGCGCCAACCTGGAAGGCGCCGGATTGCACCAAAGCAATGGTGCGCGAATGATCACCAGAAAAACCAACTCGCCGGAACGCCCTGCGCGGCGCTTTTTCGAGATGCTTGCGGATAAAATATTCCGGCATCAGCCGGCCCGAGGTGGAACCCTTGGAGCCGAAGGTAAAAGTCTTGCCCGCCATGGCCTTTGGAAACGCTGCCGATTTCTTCAAGTTGGCGCTGGCGTGGGCGATGAAGTAGGTCTGGAATTCTTTGTCTTCGGCGCCCTGGGCGATGGCACTTGAATTTTTGACAAGCGCCCGCGCACGCACACCGGACAATCCGCCGAACCAGGCCAATTGCACCTGGTCGTTGCGGAACGCGGTGACCGCGGCGGCGTAGGATTTCACCGGCACGAATTTGACCTCAACACCCAGGGTTTTGGAAAGATAATTGGCCACCTTGTCGAAGCGGGTCCGGAGCTGGCTTTCGTCTTCGTCCGGTATCGCCGTGAACACGAAGCTTTCCGCCGCGGCCGGCGCGGCGAACACGAACGCGGCCAACAAAATCAAAGGTAACAGCTTGAGCTTCATTGTACTCTCCTACGAAAATCTGTTTCAAAAGGAAGGGAAATCCTGGTTGGCATCCATTACAATCCCGCAGCCCGATGTTTCGTTCGGCCTGCAAGCCAACTTAAAGATTTCGAAAATTAAGGTGTCTCTGGTGGTGGTCCCTTGCCGTCAACGACTCCCCCGTTGGCCAAAAACCTAAACAGGTGATGCACAAAGGTCAATTCACCTAGATGTGCAATTTATATTTAGATGATTTTTTGTTTCCCCTCGGGCGCTTAGTTTGCTGTGATGGATCGGGAACCCAAGAGGTACAGGAAAGGCCGAACTATGGGGATGTCATTTATATTATATTTCTTGAAGTGGTTTCTGCGCATTGCCTGTTGGCGCTCGCCGGAATTCGCCAAGCGCTTCAGGGAAAAAAATCTCATCGCCCAATTCAAGATCGCCGATGATTCCGATGGCCGCTATATCATTATCAAGGATGGCAAAATCACCTCCAAGGCCGGTTTCAACCCGGATGCCCAAGTTTCCATAATTTTCAAGGACCAGCGCACCGCAAAAGAATTGCTGATGCCGCCCATCGATCATCAAAAAAAGATCGACGCCATCAAAAATTTCAACCTGATGATGATCGGGGCGGAGGAAGAGGCCAATTGGTTTGCCGAGGTTGTCTTGGAAGCCGGACGCATCGGCTGGCGCTGGGGCACCGATGTGGGTCACGGCGAGGTTCGTTATACCAATCACACCAATGGCGGGCCGGTCTTCGTCTATGTGAAGGACCAAAAGATCGTCCGCGTGACGCCCATCGATTTTACCGACGATGACGCCGGCACTTGGACCATCGAAGCCCGCGGCCGCAAGTTTTCGCCGCCCCGCAAAACCTCTCTGGCGCCGCACGGGCTTGCCTCCAAATCCTTGATCTATTCCAAAGACCGGCTGCTCTACCCGATGAAGCGGGTGGATTTCGACCCTGACGGTGCGCGCAATTGCGATCAGCGCGGCATATCGGGCTATGAGCGGATTTCCTGGGACGAGGCGCTGGATATCGTCACGTCCGAGATCAAGCGGGTGAACAGGGAACATGGGCCTGGCGCCATCCTGGCGGCGCGCTCGTCGCATCATACCTGGGGCAATGTGGGTTATTACATTTCGGCCTATGTGCGCTTTACCAATATCATCGGCGCCACCACAACCATGCTCAACCCCGATAGCTGGGAAGGCTGGTACTGGGGCGCCATGCATCACTACGGCCATTCCATGCGCAACGGCGCCGCCGAGATTTACGGCCAGGTGGAGGATTGTCTGAAAGAATGCGAGCTGATCGTCTATTGGGCCAGCGATCCGGAAGTCACCAACGGCGTCTACGGCTCGTTCGAAGGCACGATCCGCCGCCAATGGGCCAAGGATCTGGGGATCGAGGCAGTGCATATCGATCCGTTCCTGAACGAGACCGCCGCCTTTGTTGGCGGCCGCTGGATCGCGCCCCGGCCGACTACCAGCCCGGCATTGGCGCATGCCATCACCTATGTCTGGATCGACGAAGATCTCTACGACCAAGATTATGTGGCGGCGCGCACCACCGGCTTTGATAAATGGCGCGCCTATATCATGGGCGAGGGCGAAGATGGCACCCCAAAAACGCCGGAATGGGCGGAGGACGAGACCGGCGTTCCGGCCCGCGATATTCGCGCTCTGGCGCGCCAATGGGGGACCAAGAAAACCTACCTCGCGGCGGGCAGCATGGGCACCACGCTCGGCGGCGCCTGCCGCTCGGCCACCGGCGCCCAATGGGCGCGTTCGATGATCTGCCTGATGGCCATGCAGGGGCTTGGCAAGCCGGGCATCAATTTCGGCAATCTGCAATTCGGCGCGCCCATCGATTACAATTTCTTTTTCCCAGGCTATGCGGAAGGCGGCATGAGCGGCGATCTGGCCAATACCGCATCGGCCATCAATCTCTACCAGCGCATGCCGCATCTGTTGAGCATGAACCCCAACCAGCAGATGGTGCCGCGCCTGAAAATGCCAGAAGCAATCCTGGATGGTAAGGCCGAAGGCTATCCCATCGATATCCGCTCCATCGAGGGCCAGTTTTTCCCGGTGCACTATCCGGCGCCCGGCCATTCAGAAGTGCGCATGATGTACAAATACGGCTCTTCGTATATCGGCACCCAGCCGGACAGCAACCGCTACATAAAAATGTATCAGAGCGACAAGCTGGAATTCGTCGTCACCCAGGCGATCTGGAACGAGGGCGAGGTGCCGTTTGCCGACGTCATCTTGCCGGCCTGCACCAATTTCGAACGCTGGGATATCGGTGAATGGGCCAATCCGGGCGGCTATGGCTTTGATTGGGTCGGCCAGCTCAATCACCGGGTTATCGGCTTGCAGCATCCGGCGATTAAGCCGCAAGGGGAATCCAAATCCGATTTCCGCATCTTCCACGAGATTTGCAAGCGTCTCGGCACCGGCGCCTATTTTTCCGAAGGCATGTCCGAGCTGGATTGGGTGAAGCGCATGTTCGACGCGTCCGATTTGCCCAAGCATATTTCCTGGAAAAAATTCCTCAAGAAGGGCTATTTCGTGGTGCCGCCGGAGGGCGAAAAGACGCGCCCGGCCACATCGTATCGCTGGTTCGCCGAGGGCCGCAAAAAAGATGTGCCCGAGCCGCATCCGCTGCCCGGCTCCTATGGCGAGGATTTCCTCGAAGGCTTGCAGACCCAATCAGGCAAGATCGAGTTCGAAAGCCAAAGCCTGAAGCGCTACGGCCAGGACCCGGAGCGGCCGCCATTGAACGAATACATCCCGTCCTGGGAGGGGCTGCACACAACGGAGCTGACCGATAAATATCCGCTGCAGCTTATTTCGCCCCACGCCCGCTACAGCTTTCACACCAAGGGCGACGGCAAGGATTCTTCGATCAACGATATCGAAGACCACCGTATCCAGATCGATGGCCATTATTATTGGATCGCGCGCCTGAATGGCGATGATGCAAGGGCACGCGGCATCAAGGACAAAGATTTGATCAAATTGCACAACGATCGGGGCGCCGTGATTTGCGCCGCGCAATTGACCGAGCGTTTGCGCCCCGGCGTTGTCCATGCGCGCCAAGCCTCCGCGGTCTATGATCCCATTGGCAAGCCGGGCTATTCGCCCGATAGGGGCGGCTGTATCAATCTGTTGACGCCCGGGCGGACGCAAACCGCGAAGACACATTCGGCGTCCTACAATTCCTGCCTGATTGAGATTGCGCTGTGGGACGGGGCTGCATCGGAAACCGAGGGCGCCGGCGAAGTTGCCGCCGCCGCAGCGGTTTGAGGGCCTTGCCATGATGAAATGGAACCTCATTGTTGACGTCGCCCGCTGCCACAACAGCCAGAATTGCTATCTCTCGGTGGGCGATGAATATGCCGGCAACGAATATCCAGGTTACACCGCGGAGATGCCCCTGCACGGCCATAAATGGATCGACGTTCTGAAGCGCGAGCGCGGCGCGGCCCCGATGGTCGATGTCGCCTACATGCCGACCATGTGCAATCACTGCGACGATGCGCCCTGCATTGCAGCGGCCGAAAACGGCGCCGTAAAAAAGCGTGACGACGGCATTGTCCTGATCGATCCGGTGAAAGCCAAGGGGCAGAAGCAACTGGTTGATGCATGCCCCTACGGCGCCATCTGGTGGAACGAGGAAAGCCAAGTGCCCCAGCATTGGAACTTCGACGCCCATCTGCTGGACCGGGGCTGGAAGCAGCCGCGCTGCGTGCAGGCCTGCCCGACCGGGGCGCTGCGCACCGTGTTCACCGGTGATGAGGAAATGGCGGTGATCGCCAAGCGCGATGGCCTTGAAGTGCGTGCGGAGGAGCTTGGCACCCGCCCCCGGGTTTATTACCGTAATATGGATCTCTACGAGAAATGCTTCATTGGCGGCTCCATCGCCGGCATGGTGGATGGAAAAGAAGAATGCATTTCCGGCGCCGTGGTCACCTTGAACAAAGACGGCACCAAAATCGCCGAGCAGGTCAGCGACGGCTTCGGCGACTTCAAGTTCGATGGGCTGGACCCGGACAGCGGCGCCTACACCGCCGAGATTTTGCACCCGGGTTTCCAATCGGTGTCCGAGACCGTGACCCTCGGGACCACCGTTTATCTGGGGCTGATATCGTTGGGCGCCCGTTAGCTGGAATTAATGTACCTGGCCGCGCCGTTCGAAATAGCGCTGGTGATAATCCTCGGCCCGGAAAAATTCCGAACATTCCGCGATTTCGGTGACGATCGGATCGCGGTAGGCGTCGCTTTCTTCCTTGTGCGCCAGCGATTGGCGCGCCGCCGTTTGCTGATCGGGCGAATGGGTATAGATGGCCGAGCGGTATTGGGTGCCAAGGTCGGGGCCCTGACGGTTTAGGGTGGTCGGATCGTGGATGGTCCAAAACACTTCCAACAATTCCTCGTAAGAGACTTTGTCCGGGTCGAACGCCACCTGCACCACCTCGGCGTGGCCCGACGTGCCCGAGCAGACTGCCTCGTAGGTGGGGTTATCGAGGGTGCCGCCGGCATAGCCCGAGGTGGCATCCTCGACGCCGTTCACTTTAAGAAAGGCCGACTCGATTCCCCAAAAACAGCCCGCGCCAAACGTTGCCAGTGCCATCGATCACCCTCCTTCAATACAAATTGGCTCAATTGGCGCCATTTCTAACATAAAATTGACACAACCCAATGCAAAAGCTACCCACATTGATCAGAAAGATAAAAAGACAATCGCATCATGAACAAACGCAACCTCCCGGAAAAATCGATCCGCACCGCCTTTCGGCGGCTGGCGATCCTTATTGGAGTGGGCCTGGCATTTTGGGTCAGCCCGGCCAGCGCCAGCCCGGCGCGCGATCTGGTTGAGAAATTTCACGATAACCTGATCGCGGTGATGAAGAAGGCCGACAGCATCAACATCGAACAGCGCTTCGAAATTCTGGACCCGGCGGTGCGGCGCACATTTAATATGCCAGAGATGATCCGCATCGCGTCCGGCTCGGTTTGGCGGACCGGCGTCGATGGCGACAAAAGCGCCGCCGTCGCCGCCTTCACCAAAATGAGCGTCAGCACCTACGCGTCCCGCTTCGATGGATTCTCCGGCCAAAGGTTCGAGACCGTGTCCGAGACGCCGGGCCCGAAAAATTCGGTGGTGGTGCGCACCCGCATCCACCGGCCCGGCGATACCCCGGTCAAGCTCACCTATATATTGCGGCAATATTCTGGCCAATGGCGGGCCTTCGATGTGATCGTCGCCGGTGGCATCTCCGAGCTGGCGCTGCGCCATTCGGAATATCGGGCGATCTTGAAAAAAGGTGGACTGGGGGCGCTGGCGGCGATCCTCAACAAAAAATCCGACCAGATTCTGGGCCGCTAATCGGCTCCGCTGCGCGACCGCAACGCCTCTTCTGCCTCCGCCGGCTTCAAGATATAAAACACCAATAATCCCCAGGCGATCCATATGACTTCCCGCAAGCGCCGGATCAGCGCCGTCGCCAGGCCAAGGGTGGGCGAGCCGGTGATGGCGGTGCCGATCAACACCATGGCGCCTTCCTGGGCGCCAATCGCGCCGGGTATGAAAAACAATGCCGAGCGGACCATCTGCGCCACCGCCTCGATAATCCAGGCGTCCCAGAACGATATGGGATGGCCGATGAATTGCATGGTGAAATAAATCTCGGCAACCCCCAGTACCCAATTCAGGAACGACAGGATCAGCGCGACAACGAACCTCGCCCGCTCGTTGGTGTAGAAATGCACCAGGCGGTCGTCCACGTCTTCAATGCCATCGAGCATGCTCTTTATGGCCTTGAAGGCGGGCCGGGCGGCCAGTTTGGCGCCAATCACGCTCGCTAGCCTATAGCGCTGGATGACAAAGAACAGGACAACAGCGCCGGAAAAAACGATCAACCCGGTCAGGGCCGATGCGGAATAGGCGGCCAGTTGCCGCGATCCGATCATCATTGCAAAGCCAATGGCCAGGAAGGCAACCAGGCCGAACACGATCAGCGTCTTGGAAAGGATCAGGGACGCAATGCCTTCCCGGTAATCGATACCATAGCAGCGCTTCAACAGGATCGCCTTAATCGGCTCGCCGCCGACGCTGGCCGCCGGGGTGATTGTGTTGAACGCCTCGCCGACCAGGCGCACCTGATAGAACCGGTACAGCCAAATCGCGTTCACCGGCGCCGTCGGCGCGGTCAGTTGCCAGGCCAGCGCATCGACCAGGAAGGCGGCGAAATAGAGCGCCAATATCAGCGCAAATCCGGCGCCCATATTGCCGGCCAGGTTGAGCGCGCCCTGGAAATCGGATCGCCAGATCACCAAGGCGAGAAGCGCCGCCCCGGTGAGAAGGAATAATGTTTTCAGTTTGCTCAAGCTCGGCCCGGCCCTTGGCAGCATTTAAGAATTATACGCGATGATCATTACCGCGGACGGTGAACTGCAGTATCCAATAAACCTGTGCACCGACCGCCGCGAACGGCAATAGATACCGCATCCAGTCCATCAGTGCCAATGCCAGGACAATGGCCCAAAAATCCGCCCGCGCAAACTCTCGGAACGCAACGATCAAGACAGATTTTAAACCTTGAGGATCCGGCGCCGCGTCCGGTTCTGTGTCCGATCCGATGGCATCGGGATCGCCGCCGCTCTTACGTAGCCTCCAATAAACTGACAGGGCGTAATTGATGGTACCTCCGATGGAGGCGGCGAGGCCGAACCACAGCCAGATAATCTGGCCGGTTTCGAGAAGCGCCCCATGTCCCATCGCCGCAAACAAGGCTGTGTGCACAATCCAATCGACAAAGGTGTCAAACTCGTGGCCGAACCGGGATGATTGGTTTTTAGCGCGGGCGATCTCGCCGTCGCAATGGTCGAGCAGGTAATTAAAAAACAGAAAAACACTGCCAACAATTCCGAACATATATCCGCCGAAAAACAAAAAATATGCGGCAGCCAACCCAGGAATCATCGATAGGAACGTGGCTTGATTGGCCGTTAACGGCGTCCGGAGTAAAAGAATCGTCACCGGGTAGGATAGGTGCCGGATGAGCGGAAATAGGGTCCGGGGCCTGGCCGGATGATCATATCCAGGATTGCTCATGCGCGCTTCCCAACCGGAAAAACCGCGATCAAGGCCGGCAGCACGGTCAGCGTCGAGACCAGGGTTAGCGTGATGGCGATGGTCAACAATACCCCCATGCTGGCGGTCCCCGGATGGCCGGAGAGCGAAATACTGGCAAACGATCCGATGGTGGTCAGGGCGCTGAACACCACGGCCCGGGGGGTCGAGGTGGCCATGGCGCCGGTATCCGCTGATTTCTCGCGCATGACAATATGGATGGCGCTGGCGATCCCCAGCCCGAACAGCAATGGCAGTACAATCACATTGGCGAAGTTGAACGGCAGATCGGCGAGCACCGAAACCGTCATCGTCAGGCTGGCGGCAACCAACAAAGGCGCGAAGATCAACCCAATTTCCCTGAGGCTCCTGGTGATGGCGAGGACCAGAAGCCCGATGGCGATAAACGCCCACAGCGCCGCCTGCACGAAGGCTGCGACGACCACGCGCCCGGCTTCCAAGATGGTGACCGGCGATCCGGCGGCCTCGGGCGCAATCGATCGCACCTCGGCGACAAATTCGGCGAGCGCCGTCCGGTCGGTCAAATCGGCTTTGGGTTTGACCGTCACCATGGCGCGCCCGTCCTTGGCGATCTGGCGTGACCGCAAGGTCGCAGGCAACGCGCCGATATTGATGGGTGCGGCATCCAGCGCTTGGCGCAATTCCACCATCCGATTGATCAGGGTCCAGGTTAGGCGCAGCTCAAGCTCCTGCAATTTATCCGGCTCCCCTTGGAACTTGGCGGCGAAATCGCTAAGGGCCGCCGACAGGTTTTGTGCGCCGCCGGAATTTTCGCCCCGGTCCAAAAATTTTCTGAATTCCTGCATCGCCGCCAATCTGTCTTTGTGGCTGGAACGTTTGCGCTCCGGCTCCAGGCTGAGCGATGGCGCCAGCGTAAAACCCAATGTCTCGGCAATCTCCAACTTGATCTCCTGATCGCTTGGTATCAGATCGCTGACCGAGATGGCGGATTTGACCGTCGGCAATTTGGCCAGGGTTCCGGCAAGCCGGCTTGCATGGTCCACACTTTCGGCCAAGATTTCAATCTGGTACGGCCCGCCTCCATCGGCGCGCATCAGATCGAACAGGCTGGCCACCGATTCCGATTGCCGGTCTTTCAGGTTCAAAGGGTCAAAATCAAAGCGCACTTGGGGTACCAGGACCAAACCAATCAGTCCTGCGGCGCCGATCACCAAACCCAAAGGCCGGGCCCAGCGATAACCGCCTTTGCGCGCCCATGTCGTTATGTTTTTTCCCGCCACCGGCATCAGCATCAATAGCGCGGGCAAGCACGTCAAATTGGCGGCGAGGGCGATAAACATACCGCCGCCGGCGATGATGCCAAGCTCGGCAAGGCCAATGTAATCGGTGGGCACGAACGCCAGAAACCCCATGGCCGCCGCCACCGCCGACAGGATCAGCGCGCCGCCCACATCGGCGCCAGCCTCCACCAGTGCATCCCGGCCCGCCTGGCCCCGCCCCAGCGCTTCGGCGTATCGAAGTGTGTAATGGATGCCGAAATCGACGCTGAGCCCGATAAACAGCACCGCAAAGGCGACCGAGATCAGGTTCAAGGTGCCCACCGCCAGGGCGGCGAAACCGGCGGTCCAGATCAGCCCGGCCACCAGGGTAGCCAATACCGCGCCCGCCAGTTTCAGGTTCTTCAATCCCCAGATCAAAAGCAGGATAACCAGTGAAAACGATAGGACGCCCGCCAGCCCGAGCCCATCGACGACGCTTTCCAGCTCTTCATATTCCAACGCGACCGAGCCGGTCAGACGGGCGCGAACCTGATAATTGTTCTCCAATTGCAATTCGGCGAACAGGCCGCGCAGCCGGTCGATAACATCACCGCCCGGCTGCAACGATCCGTAATCCAGCCGTGGTTTCAAGATGATGGCCCGGAACACGTTGCCATCGGTCGCATCCTCGCCGGCGATTAAATTGCGCCACGAAAGCGATTTCCGTTCTCCCTTGATCGCGGCCCGAACGACCGCTTCGGTTGCTTTCAGTACACCGCCGAGGGCCGCGATTTCCACTTTGTCAGTGCCCTTGGCGCTTTCTTCCAGGATCAGGCGCAACGTGGCGAACAGGCCGGGCAGGGTGGGATCGTTCCAAAGTCTGCCGATAAACGGCTGCGCATCGTTCAGCCGTGCAACCAGGCTTTCCAGCTCTGGTTTGGATAAATAAAGGAACCCGTTCTTGGCAAAAAACGCCAGGCCCTTGGGGTCGAACACGTCGCCATAAATATCGGGCGATTTTGCCAGTGCCCCGGTCAGGGCGGAGGCGGCGTCGGCCACCAGATCGGCATTGGCGCCATCCAACACGACGACTATATTGTCGTCGAACTGGGGAAACGCCTTGTCCATGGCCTTGGCATTTTTACGGAACTCCAAATCCGGCGACAGCATGTCTTCGGTATTGGTGTTGATGCCAATCTGGCTCGCGGCGAAATAGCCAACCCCGATGGTAGATAAGGCAATCAAGACGGCGGCGGCCACCGCATTTCTGGTGATAAACCCGATCCATCCCTTGAGGGCTGCTTCGGTAATATTCAAGGAATACCTGTCCCGTTAAGAAGCCTGAAAATTTCGCGTGCTTATAACATACGGCGCGCCGCTTGACATCATCACCGCTGTCTAACAATTTCTTCAGCCATGAACATCATGAACATCATGCCTTGGGATCAACGCATCGCCCGCGTCCTGGTTCGCCCGCTGGTGCGAAGCCCGGTGCGGCCCAACCAAATCTCCATGTTGACCCTGGTGGTGGCCCTGGCGGGCGCCGGGTTGTTAGCCACCGGCGACGCGGCAATGGCCAATTGGGGGGCGGGGCTGTTTATAATGTCGCGCTTCCTGGATCATTTCGATGGCGAACTGGCCCGCCAGCAAGGCTCGACCTCCAAACTGGGCTATTACCTGGATTACGTCTCCGGCGGCTTAAGCTATGCGGCTTTGTTCATCGGCCTTGGCGTTGGGCTGGTGGGCGCCCTTGGCGTTTGGGCGATTGTTTTAGGCGCAGCGGGCGCCGCATCGGCGCTTATTTCCATGTTTTCGAACATGCAGATCGACAAATACCAAAGCGGCGCCGAAACCATCGACGCGGTCGGCTATCCGGGCTTCGCCGGGTTCGAACTTGAAGACGGGATATACATATTGGGCCCGATAACCTGGGCCGGATGGCTATTGCCGTTTTTCGTCGCCGCCGGCATCGGCGCGTCCATTTACTGCCTGTGGACCATCTTCACCCAATTAAAGCACGCCGCCGCCGCCCGCTAGCGGACCCCGTAAAAGCGCCGATCATAATTCGTGACAGTATACTTAATTCATGAGAATTCATAATAATTAAGTATACTGTCACGAATTAACGAGATAGGAGGGCGCGTTACGAAGCCCTGGTAAACAAAGTGCGCCGGTGGAACAGAATAAAGACGGCGGCGAACAGGGATGCGCCGATGGATGCGGCCAGGATCAATCCTTCGCTCCATCCCACCAACACCGCCACGGGCACGAACAGCATGGCATCGTCCGGATCGAACCCGAAGGAATTTCCAATCTCGGCGGCGCCCTGACCCTTTTGCTCCTCGATGCGGACCACAGACAGCAGCACCAACAGCACGGCGGCGCCGGCAATCACGCCGAGCGGGATCCCGAGGCCGCCAAGATCGCCGTGCCGCAAACTAAATCCGATGCCGACGAACACCAGCGCGTTGCATGCCGAATCGGCGATCAAATCATAGATATGGCCGAACCTGGATGTCTTGCCTGAAAGGCGCGCCAGGATACCGTCGGCCCGGTCCAGGATCAGGGACACGGCGAACAGCCCGCTCGCCAGGTAGTCCCAATGGGCCTCGCCGATGCCATAAACCGCCGCCGCGCCAAGCCCGGTCGCCAATCGAAGCGTGGTCAGCTGATTGGGCGTAACGCTGGTCTTGGCCAACGGGCGAACGCCGGTCTCGACAATGCGGTGAATCCACGTATCGTAGCTGATCGTCCTATTCCTTCAAACCGTTGAGAATTACGCCACTAGACATATAGAATGGGGCCTAATTTATAAAGCCACCTGCCGGATGGACCATGAACGAACCTCTTTTATTAACACCCGGGCCGCTGACCACATCGAAATCGGTCAAGGAAGCCATGCTCCGCGATTGGGGCTCCCGCGACGGGGATTTCATCGAACTGACCCGCGGCGTTTGCGAATCGCTTGTTCGCATCGCCGGCGCCGATCCCGCATCGGGCGCTTACGCCTGCGTCCCCATCCAGGGCAGCGGCACCTTCGCCGTCGAAGCGACGATCGATACCATGGTGCCCCGCAACGGGCGCTTGCTGATCCTGATCAACGGCGCCTACGGGCGGCGTGTTCAGGAAATCTGCGCCTACATCAACCGGGATTGCGAGATTTTGGAATGTGCCGAGGATGCGCCAACGCCGGTGGATCAATTGGCCGAAGTTTTGGCGGCTGATGCATCGATCAGTCATGTGGCGGCGTTCCACTGCGAAACCACGTCGGGCATTCTGAACCCGTTGCCAAAGATCGCCCAAGTTGTGACGGCTGCCGGGCGCAAGCTCATCGTCGATGCCATGAGCACTTTCGGCGCCCTCCCAATCAATGCGGAGGCGCTGGGATTATCCGGCGTCATCGCCTCGGCCAACAAATGCCTGGAAGGAGTTCCGGGCATGGGGTTCGCGGTTTTGAAAACCGATGATCTGGCCGACGCTAAGGGTAACGCCACCTCCTTAAGCCTCGATCTCCACGCCCAATGGCAGAATTTCCAAAACACTAGCCAATGGCGCTTCACCCCGCCGACCCACGTATTGGCGGCCCTGGCCCAGGCGATCACGGAACACGAGGGCGAAGGCGGCATTGCGGGACGCGGGCGGCGCTATGCCGACAATTGCCGAATTTTGCGGGACGGCATGGCCGCCATGGGCTTCGAAGCCTTGCTCCCCAATGATTTGCAGGCCCCCACCATCGTCACCTACCACGCCCCGGCGGACCCAAACTATGATTTCGGCGCCTTCTACGATGCCCTGCACGCCAAGGGCTTCGCCATCTACCCCGGCAAGATCGCCAAAACCAACAGCTTCCGCATCGGCTGCATCGGGCACATCGACGGGGATGATATCCGGCGGGCTCTGGCGGCGATTGCGGAGATATTGGACGAGCAGAATATCGTTAGTAGGGGGGGGGTGAGGAGCAATTCACAATTCAAGCCCTGACTCCAATAGGAATTTTTAATGGCCGTGAAGCCCAAAGGCTCAACTCACATTTATTCCTTTCCGTTCTGGATATTTGTTGACCAGGAATGTGCCCCGAAAACGCGCACATATCGCGCGTCGAAATTTAAGATTCGCATCTACCCTCCATTTCGGATGGCCGCGGCAAATTTCACTACCCTTCCGCCAATTGAACAGACGGCGATCCCGTTTCTGGCTTCGGCGCGCAAGCGGGGGATTCCGAAGCTCGATTTCATTAGTCCAGTAATTTATCCAACATTTGATCGCTTTCCTGACGGCAAAACGAGTCTGCAGGCTGTATGGGATTCAACATGGGATCGACCTCCCCGTTATATGCCAATGGATAGCTTGAGGCTCGATATACTTACTGACAGATACCGAGATACTTTGGATGAAGTCGCACTCAACACAAAGAACGATATCATCCAACGCTTAAGGCTGGCGTCGTCACAGTGGTGGATCGGTCATTCCGTATCTGGAATGATCGGCGAACATCGGGCAGCGTTCCCAATTACCGCTGATGGCTCTCCAGTCGAGCAGCCTTGGGGGCGAGCAAGTGGTTCAACCACCCGAGGATTAGAGCGACCGATTGACGATGCAATATGGAACTCGGTGATTGATGATATGAGGGCGGGGCTGGAAAAAGATTTAGCCGAATCGCTTTACCTCGATTCGCTTTCCTACTCGGCGCGACGCGATATCAAGATGTTCATCATGTCTGCTGCAATGGCCTTGGAAGTTGCTAGAGACGCGGCGTTCAGTCGGGTGCCCGCATTTGTGAGCCAAGATGGGACGTTCAAACGAGGGAGCGCATATTCAAGTGATGATCTTCGTAAGCAACTTGATAACAGAACCAAACGAGTATTTGGGCGATCTCTAAAGACCGATATACCGACAGTTTTTGAGAAAATTGAAGGGATTTGGCTCGCTCGAAACAACGTGGCACATGGCAAACTTCCAGATTTTCGTCGGGGCCAACAGGTTGAATCGATCACCACAAATAATGTCCGGGAGTTTGCAGACGCTGTTTATCAAGCGCTGACTTGGATTCGTGGCCTTCACAGTCTTCAGACAAGCGAGAAGCTATAACTGCGTTACTCGGCATCAACGAAAAAATGGATTAATTCAACCTGACCCCCAAGCATCCGGCGCTTTGCGGGAGCCTTAGCATGGCGCGTATATTTGTGCCTCCCCCATCCCAACCTGCCCCTCGGAGGGGGGAAGGGGCCTAGGAATTCTGGTCCAAAAGGCGGCCAATCTCACCGCGCGCAAGGCAATTATTTTTCTCTTCTCTTCTCTTCTCTTCTCTGTGTCCTCTGTGAGCTCTGTGTTGAAAATCCTTAGAAGGGTGCCTGGCAGCACGGGCGGGCCGACCATGCCATCCCCCGCCCTCGTTATTGTCTCGCCCATTGCGCGTCTCTTCTCACCGCCTCACTGCCTCTGTGGTGATTCTTCTTTTCACCCATCCGGACTTGCAATCGCTACCGCACAGACTATTTAACTTGAAGTGCTCCCAGCGATGGGGAGCCCGTGCTCTTGGAAATTGTGAATAGGAAATTCTGATCCCACGCCGGGAATCCCTTGAGCGTGCGGACGCATCGTACGTTGCGCGGAAAAACCGTAAGGTTCCGTAAGGAACCGTTAGGAATAGTAATGAAACGGTATGGTCGTTATTCGAAAATATGTCGCACCCGTGTGTCTGATCGGTGCGCAGCATACCAGGGATGGTAGGGCAGTCTGGCGGTGCTTCGAACACAATGCGGTGCCTAGATCGACGCCCGGCTTCGCCGAAGAAGCTACGCCGGGCCGGGCCGATCTATTCCGCAATAAAATCCCGGAACCGCCGCGCGACGTCAGGCGGTTTCACTGTCGGGCGGCCGAGATTGTCGATGGAGCCGGGGGCGATCTTCATGCGGATGAAGTGCGGCCCGTCGGTGGTTTTCATCGCCCCAAGGGCTTCTACCAATCCGGCCGTGTCGTCGCAGGTCCAGGCGCTGCGGTAGCCGCAGGCCGCCGCGACGCCGGCGAAATCGATGTGCGGGCTGACCGTTGCCTGGCCGCCGGTGGAATCGTGGCTGGCGTTATCCAAGACGATGTGGATGAGGTTTTTCGGCTGGTAGGCGCCGATGGTGGCGGCGGCGCCCATTTTCATTAGAAGCGCGCCATCGCCGTCGAGGACAATGACTGGCTTGTCGGTATTCAGCGCCAAGCCAAGGCCCATGCCGCTGGCGCAACCCATGGAGCCGACCTGATAGATATGCTGCTTGCGGTCTTCGATGGTGAACAATTCGCGCCCGCACTTGCCGGTGGTGGCGATGATAGCGGCATTGTTGCTCACCGCGCCCAGCAGCGATTCCAGAGCCTGGTAGCGGATTGCGCTGGGCGTGCCGCCGGATTGGCGGTCGGTGATCTCGCCCATGGAACGGGGCTCGGCGGCGGCCTGGTCGAGGGGCTCGTCCGCGACGGCGCCCTTTTCCATGACCAGCCCGAAGGGAAGCTGGGCCTCTTCGATGACAGTTTCGGCGGCGTCCAATATCCCCGCCACGTCGGCGGGGGAGCGCGGGAAGGTCAGGCAGCGAACGCGCAAAAGCTCCATCAGGCTTTGCGTGATCTGGCTCATCAGCTCGTGCTGGGGCTCGTCCGCAACGCCGGGCTGGCCGCGCCAGGTAGTGATCAGCAATGTGGGAATGCGGAACGGAAAGTTGAGCGAGGTGATCGGATTGACGCAATTACCAAGCCCGGAATTTTGGCACATGACGACGGTCTTGCGGCCCGCCAGCCAGGCGCCGGCGGCTATGGCGACGGCCTCGCCCTCGGAAGCGGCGCCCACATACTTGGTCAGATCAGAGGTGATCGCCCGGTTGATGAACGGCGTCAGGAAGGAGCAGGGAACGCCAGTGTAGAAATCATAGCCCCGCGCCGCAGCCGGCTCGATAAATTCGTCGGCTTGGATCATTTAGAACTCCTCATAGGAATTTTTGCGCGTCTTCCAGATCGGAGGCGTTGTCCACATCCATCCAGTGGCCGTTGATGTAAAGGACGCGCACCTCTTCACCGAGCGCCATGATGGCCTGCAACAAATCGATCATGGAGGCGCCATCGAGCTTTTCGGATGCGCTCAAGTCGCTAAGGATGTCTTTGATTTTGGCGGTTGCACCGCCGGAAAATTTGGCCAGGCCGATCCATTCGCCGTTGATTTTATCGGCGTCCAGATCGGCGCCGATGCTTTGCAATTTGACCGGCTCGTCCTGCAGGTAGCCGGGTTGGAAATCATGGGAGCATTGCACCAGATCACGGGTTCTGGAGGTGGGATCCGGGTCGCGCTCCCGCCAGCGGGCATCGACCACGATGGTGATATCTCCGTCCGCCTCGGAAAGCATTTCCAAGATATAGTGGCGGAACAGAATGTCGCCGTAGGCAACGATGCAATCGCCTTCCAGATGTTCTGCTGCGACCGCCAAAGTCGCTGCCTCGCCTGTGTCGGCAAAACGGTCATTGTCCAGAAAATCGATGGATGGCAGGTTGACCTTGTCTTTCTTGTAGCCCCGGACGACGGTGATTTTGCGGATCTTCTCTTGGTTAAAAGTGGACACCAGCCGGTGCAGCAGCGGCTGGCCGCGAATGTCGAGCATGCATTTGGGCAAATCTTCGGTCATGCCGCCGAGCGCGGCGCCCCGGGAAGCGGCCAGAATGATCGCCCGCGTATCGGATTGGGTGCTCGGCAGGTAGCGCTTTTCGGCTTCCGCCAGCTCGTCGTTCTGGGCGAGGGCGAAGATGTCTTTCACGCTGGTGATATTGTCTTCGACGCCGAGCAGGTTTTCATCGCGCATAATGCGCGCTGAGGTCTCGCGCATGGCGTTGATGGAGGCGCGGATATTGTGGTTGGCCCAGATCACGACGGAGGCGCCATGGGTTCGGAAATCCTCGGTCGGCGTGGTGTAATAGGTGGTCGGCACAATGACCACCGGGCAGCGCTGCGCCCATTCATCGAGGAAGGCCAAAATTTCCTCGCCGTCCTGGTGTTTCGAATGGATTAGAATGCCGTCGGCGCCGGCCTCGTGGTAAGCCTCGGCCCGCTTCAAGGCCTCGTCCATGCCCCAGCCCGATATCAGCGCCTCGACCCTGGCGATGATGCAGAAATCCGCGTTCGTCTGGCTGTCCTTGCCGGCCTTGATCTTGCCGCAAAACTCATCGATGTCGGCCAGCGGCTGGCCCTCGCCGATGAAGGAATTGGTTTTCGGGAACAGCTTGTCCTCAATACAGATGCCGCCGATATTGCGCTGGCATAATTTGTTTACGGCGCGCCTGAGATTGTTGAAGTTGCCGTAGCCGGTGTCGCCGTCGACCAGAATGGGGATCGATGTGGCGTCCGACATGAACTCCAATATCTCCAAGATCTGGGTCCAGGAGGCTTCGTTACTGTCGCGGACGCCAAGGGCCGCCGACATCGCCAGTCCCGATGCCCAGATGCCTTTGAAGCCGGCCTCTTCGGCGATGCGGGCCGACATGCCGTCATGGGCTTCCATCAGGAATTCCACATCGTTCGAGGTCAGCAAATCCCGCATCTGGCGGAATTTTCCAAGGTTGGAAGTTTCAGAATTTTTGATGTTGTTCATGGCTAAATTTTACTTTGGAAATTGCGTCTGTACGATATTTCGCATTCATTGTATTGAACTATTCTAGGCATAACGGTCGGCACCATATAGGAATTGCAACGATGTTGAAATCACCGCATTTGGAAAAATCGGACATCGATCATTTTCAAGAATGCGGCTTCGTGGCCTTGAAGAATGGGTTTTCGCCTGCCGATGCCAAGGCCATCCAGGATTGGGCGACCGAACTGGCGGCGCGCCCGGAGGCGCCCGGCGCGCACTGGGTGTATCACGAAGAAAGCCAGCTCGAAACCGGCGTTCAGCTTATCAACCGGATCGAGAACATGACCCCCTATCATGCCGGTCTGGCGGAATTGGCGGACGTGCTGATCCCTGGCGTCGGGCAGTTGCTGGGCGAAGACGCGGTGCTATTCAAGGACAAGATCAATTTTAAGATGCCCGGCGGTGACGGCTTCGAGCCGCATCAGGATTCCCAAGCCGGCTGGGAAGCTTACGCCGATTATTTCATCAATGTCATGGTCTGCATCGATGCGGCGACGTTGGAAAACGGCTGTCTGCAATTGGCCCGGCGGGACGGCACCGAACTGGTTGGCCGTGAATGGGAGCCGCTGAGCGAAGCGCAAACCGCCGCCATGAACTTCGAGCCATATCCGACGGACCCGGGCGACGTAATTTATTTTGACAGCTATGCACCGCACATGTCGGCGCCCAACTCATCGCCCAATATACGCCGCCTGTATTTCGCCACCTACAACAAAAAATCCGAGGGCGATCATTTGGCGAGCTACTATGTGGACAAGCGCCAAAGCTATCCCCCCGATATCGAACGCCAGGCGGGCAAGAGCTACGTCTATCGGGTCTAGTCGCCGCCGGTCGGTTTGAATTTTTCGATGGCGGGCAAAATTACGTCTTCGGCCCGGCGCAAATCCTCGTCGAAATCGATCTCGATCCAGGGAACGCCGGATATCTCGGCGATGGCGAAAGTGCCGGGCACCGCTTTTGCCAAGAGATCGCGGATGGCTTCTTCGTAGGGTTCGGCGGTGCGGCCGGCGTCCATATACTGGTCTAGCCGCTCCGCCAATTTCGCCGCCATCTCAGCGGAAAGCTTTAAAAACCCGGGCCATTCGCCAACGCGGTCAAATTGGCCGGATATTTTTTTGCGAAACTCCACCGGATGGCCGCCCCGGATACAGAGCTTTACCGGCTCGTCGTCATCGTCAACCTGGGCATCGAAGGTGAAACAATTTTTGGCCTCGGCGTCCAACAGGCGGCGCAGCATCTCTTCGTGGTAAAGAACGTCGGCATCCATAAATAGCACGTCCTCGCCGCTGACCAGCACCTGGCGGGCGCACCACAGAGAGACTGAGCTGCCTTGGCGGAATTCGTCGTTCTGGATAATTGTCACCCGCCCTGCGGCCCCCAATTGATCGATTTCGCCAATGATTTCGGCGGAGCGGTAGCCAACCACCAGGGCCAGTTCCTGGATGCCCAGTTCCGATAAATGGTCCAGGTGTCTGGCCAGCAGGCTTTGGCCGCCGAATTTGAGGAGAGCCTTGGGCGAATGGCCGTCGTTGCCGCCGGACAATCGGCTGCCGGTGCCGGCCGCAAGCATCAGCGCTTTCATGAGGCCAAATAGCCGTTTGCTTCGAACCAGCGAATGGCGTCGCTGATCGATTGCTCCGCCGGGCGGGGGGCGTAGCCAAGTTCATCCAGGGCTTTGGAGGATTTGAAATACATATACTTTTTCGACATTCTGACGCCGTCCACTGTAACAAACGGCTCGGAATTTCCCATCAGTTTCGCGGTCCATTCTGCGATATGGGCGATGGGCAGCACAATCCCGTGGGGCAAGCGGAATTTCGGGCCTGGTCGGCCGGTGATGCCGGCCACCATATCCAGAATATCTTTGAGGCTCAGATTGTGCCCGCCGAGAATATAACGCTCGCCAATCCGGCCCTTATCGAAGGCAGCCAAATGCCCATCGGCTACGTCATCCACATGGACGATATTGAGGCCGGTGTTCACATAGCCCGGCAGGTTTCCCTTTGCCGCCTCGACAATCATGCGGCCCGTGGGTGTTGGCTTGATGTCGCGGGGCCCGATGGGCGTCGATGGGTTGACGATCACGGCGGGTAGATCCCGCTCCCGGATCAACGCACTTACCGCTTCCTCGGCGAGGAACTTGGACCGCTTGTACGGCCCGATCATATCTTCGAAGCGGGACGGGGTGTTTTCATCGCTGCCTTGCGCGTCGCCAGAAATTCCGAGCGTCGCGACGCTGCTGGTATAGACAATCCGGCCAACGCCCGCATCCATTGAGGCCAGCATCAAGTTTCGGGTGCCGTCCAAATTGGTGCGCATCATGGCCGCCTCATCGGGGACCCAGATGCGGTAATCGGCGGCGACGTGGAACACGCCATCGACGCTTTTAACCGCCTGTTTCAAGGCGCTCGAATCGTTCAGATCGCCATGCAGTATTTCCACTGGAAGACCGGCGATATTGGCCGTGTTGCTGGTTTCGCGGATAAGCACGCGCACCTGGTCGCCTTGCGCCAATAATTTGCGCAATACCGCCGATCCGACAAAGCCGGATGCACCCGTGAGCAGAATTTTCAAAGCTTTGCGCCGCACTGATTGCCAATACTCTATGGGTAGGCAATGGCCCGAATGTTGTAAACGCATAATATAAAATTGACAGAAGCTCCGGGGCCGGACATTTTGGTACTAAGCCGGGCCATTAAGGGTCCCCGAAAATTGGGTAATACATTTGACCGAAAATACCGAAATGCTTCCTCTGGACGTATTGCTGGTACGGCCGCGTGGCTTTTGCGCCGGCGTCGAGCGTGCCATCGAAATTGTCGAGCGCGCGTTGCAGATCTATGGCCCGCCGGTCTATGTCCGCCATGAAATTGTTCACAACAAACGGGTTGTCGAAACCCTGCGCGGCAAGGGTGCCATTTTTGTCGAAGAAGTCAGCGACATCCCGGACGGCAGCGTCACCATTTTCAGCGCCCATGGCATCTCCGAACGGGTCGAGAACGAGGCGCGCCTCAGGGAACTGCCGGTGATCGATGCCACCTGCCCGTTGGTCTCCAAGGTCCACCGGGAAGGCCGGGCGCACACCGTCAACGGCAACGATGTCATCTTGATCGGCCATGCCGGCCACCCGGAGGTGGAGGGGACCATGGGACGCATTCCAGGCGGCGTCCACTTGGTTACCAGCCTCGAAGACGTCGATAATTTGACCGTGTCCGACCCGCAAAAAGTCGCTTACGTTACGCAGACAACGCTCAGCGTTGATGATACCAAAGAAATCATCCAGGCCTTGAAAACCCGTTTCCCCGGCATCGTCGGCCCTGACGTGCGCGATATTTGCTACGCAACGCAAAACCGTCAGCAGGCGGTCCGCGCCATCTCGCTACAGGTGGAATTGCTTTTGGTGGTCGGCGCGCAAAACAGCTCCAACTCCAACCGGTTGCGGGAAATCGGCGAAGAATTGAAAGTACGCAGCTATCTGATCGACGATGCAAAGGGCCTGGATGCAGGCTGGCTGGATGGGGTCAAGACGGTGGGCATAACCGCCGGCGCCTCGGCGCCGGAAGAACTGGTCGAGGAATTGATCGAAAAGCTGAAATCCTTGCGCCAGGTGCGCCTGGAGACGATCGATGGCGTCGAAGAAAATATTCAATTCAAGCTGCCGGCGGAGCTGACCGAACTTGATGCCAATAACGCATCCATGCAGTCGAGGGCTGGGTAGGGTGGCGGTTCCGAACATTCAGAAACTTCGGGTTGGCGCCTATATCATCGGGCAAAAGCTGCGAGGCAATTCGCGCTATCCCCTGGTGCTGATGCTAGAGCCGTTGTTCCGCTGCAATCTGGCCTGCTCCGGCTGCGGCAAAATTGATTATGAAGACGCGATCCTCAATCGTCGCCTGAGCGTTAAGGAATGCCTGGACGCTGTCGACGAATGCGGCGCGCCAGTGGTCTCCATTCCCGGCGGCGAGCCGCTCCTGCATCACGAGATCGTTCAAATCGTTGAAGGCATCGTCGCCCGCAAGAAATTTGTTTATCTCTGTACCAACGCGCTTTTATTGGAAAAGAGGTTGGAGCGGTTCCGCCCAAGCCCCTATCTCACATTCTCGGTTCACCTGGATGGGTTGGGTGCGGTGCATGACGAGGCGGTTAATCAATCGGGCGTGTTCGTTCAAGCGGTGGCGGCGATCAAGGCGGCCCGGGACCGGGGCTTTCGCGTCAACGTCAATTGTACACTTTTCAACCAGATGACGGCGGAGCAATTGGCCAGCTATTTCGATTTTGTGACCGAGGAGTTGGGCGTCGAGGGGATCACCATTTCGCCCGGCTTCGCCTACGAGCGGGCGCCGGATCAGGATCACTTCCTGACACGGCAGAAAACCAAACAGCTTTTTCGCGATGTCTTCAAATTGAACACGGGCAAAAAGTGGCGATTCAGCCAGTCGAGCCTGTTTCTTGATTATCTGGCCGGCAATCAGAGTTATGCCTGCACCCCTTGGGGCAACCCGACCCGCAATATTTTCGGCTGGCAACGGCCATGTTATTTGCTGGGTGAGGGATATGCCGCTTCGTTCCAAGAGCTTATGGACGAAACCGAGTGGGAAAAATACGGAACCGGCAATTATGAAAAATGCGCCGATTGCATGGTTCATTGCGGCTACGAGCCGACCGCTGTCGACGACACCGTTGCTCATCCCTTGAAGGCGATGATGGTCGCGCTCAAGGGAGTGCGCACCGAAGGCGCAATGGCGGAAGAAATATCGTTGGCTGCGCAGCGCCCGGCCGAGTTTACATTCGAAGAAACCGTGGCCGAGTTTTCAAGCGTTCAAGACAGACCTGAGAAGCGGAGCGACGCGGCGTAGGCTCCGATGCGCGGTGCGGCTCAAGCCTGCGAGATGAGCCATTTTCGGAATATTCCACGGCTTTAAGACGGCGCCAATCAGTGCCTTGCCATAATCCCGTTGGCCTTCAGGAGTGACCCAGCCGTTCGCGAAATCGGGCAGCTCGGTGTTTGCATCATCAAACACCACGCGCACCACGATCACCGGTAATCCGTGGGCTTCGGTTGCCAAGGCGACGCGGTGCGATTCCATATCGGCGGCGGCAGTGCCGAATTCTTCGCCCGCCGACAGCTTTTCCCGTTCGTTGGCGATGAGGGTATCGGTCCCCAACAAGGCATCATCGATGACTACCAATTCCGGCAGGGCAGTCCGGGCCGCTTGCAGCAACCGGGCGCGAATATCGGCGTCGGTTTCATGGATGATGCCGCCCTTTTGTTTGATCGACGCTGGTATCAGCAGATCACCGGTCTTGATGCCTGGGCGAAGGGCGCCGGCGATCCCAAAGCTTATCAATAGGTCGCACCCACTTTCACACAATTGGCGGGCAAGTGCCTCGGCCCGCATGGGCGATACGCCGGAGACTTGTATTTTCAAATTCAATTCAGAGGCAATATTGCGCAGGCAGTCGGCTTCACTTTGTAATCCGGTTATGACCCCAACGGATCGCACCTAGATTCCGTAGCCGACGCGCAGATCGTTCCGTGATGTCATGTCCTTGTAGCGGGCCAGGGCAAGAAGCGGGAAATACCATCGATAGCCATGGTATTTGAGGTAAAACACGCGTGGAAACCCGACCGCGTTATAATGATCCTCAGCCCAGCCATCTTCTTCGTCGAAGGAATTGGTCAGGAAATCAATGCCGCGTTCGACGGCATTTGAATCCACGCGCCCGGCGGCCATCAAACCCAAAATCGCCCAGGCGGTTTGCGAGGGAAGAGACAGATCGAAATCTTCGCCCTTGCCGTCCCAATAGCTGGCGCAGTCTTCGCCCCAACCGCCATCTTCGTTCTGCTTGGCTTGCAGCCAGTCCGCCGCCTTGGCCACAAGTTCGCCGTCTAAGTCCTCGCCAACAGCGTTGAGCGCCGACAATACCGACCATGTGCCGTAGATATAATTGGTGCCCCACCGCCCAAACCAAGACCCATCGGTCTCCTGCGCGGTTTTCAGAAAATTAAGGCCCCGGACAATTGCCGGGTGCGAGCGATCGTAACCCAATTGGGCGAGCATGCTGATGCATCTGGCGGTAACGTCCGATGTGGGCGGATCCAACAATGCGCCGTGATCGGCAAACGGAATATGCTCCAGAAAATAATAGGTGTTGTCGACATCGAACGCTGCCCAGCCGCCGTTGTTGGATTGCATGCCGAGCACCCATTCGGCGGCCCGGTTTAGCGCCGGCTCGTATTCCTTGCGGTTCATCCGGTCCATGGCCATGACGACGACAGCTGTATCATCCACATCCGGGTAGTGATCGTTGCGGTATTGAAAGGCCCATCCGCCGGGCCGGAGATCGGGGCGCTTGCCTGCCCAGTCGCCCTTGATGTCCAAAATCTGGCGCTCCAACAGCCAATCGCCCGTTTTGGCCAGCTTCTCCTTGGCCTTGCCGTTAAACGATTCCAGCATCGCATGCGCAGCCAGGCCGGTATCCCAAACCGGCGAGAGGCACGGCTGGCAATAGGCTTCATCGGCGGACACGATCAGCAACCGGTCGATGGCCTTTCGCGCGGTCTGCACCTTCGGATCATCCGGGCTCACACCGAGCGCATGGTAAACCATCAAGGCGTTGGCCATGGCCGGGAATATGCCGCCGAGGCCGTCTTCCTCGTTTGCGCGTACTTCGATAAATTCGAGGGCCCGGTCGATGGCCTTCTGGGTCAGTTTGTTCGGGATCAGCGGCTCCATGGGGCGCACGAACGCATCGAACGCAACCAAAAGCGATCCCATCCAATGGCCGGTGGGGTTCTTTTGCTTATATTTGACGCCGTTGCGGGCACCACTTTTAAGCTCATCCAGGTTAACGGCGCGCGGATTTACCGCTTTGGCGCGCAGCGCCGTCAATACCAACAGCGGAATGGTGACCGTCCGGGTCCAGTAGGAGACCTTTTCCACATGGATTGGAAACCACCTGGGCGCCAGCAGAATTTCGACGCGGGAAACCGGAACCGCCCGCCATGAAATGATGCCGAACATGGCCAGCGTGAAGCGGGTAAATACGTTGCATTCGGGAAATCCGCCGCGATCCAAAATCGCCCGCCTGGCGCGCACCATATGGGGCGCCTCGATGTCATCACCGGCCAGCTTGAGTGCGAAATAGGCCTTTACGGTCGCGCTGATGTTGGATTCGCCGCCAAAATAAAGCGGCCAGCCGCCATCGCTGCCTTGGGTGCGCCGGATATAGGCGGCGATTTTCGCCTCCATGGCATCGTCCGGCGTGCCCAAGAAATGGTTGAGCATGATATATTCGGACGGAATGGTTACGTCGGCCTCTAACGCGAACGACCAATGACCGTCGCCCGCATGCATGGCCAAAAGCTGGTCTGACGCCGCGTCGATCACAGAATCCAGCCGGTCGCCGTCTGAGAGCAGCGATTCGCGGGCCTGGAAATTGTTGCTATGTGGATCGATATTCTGCATGGAGCACGAGAAACGCCAATTATTTCAATCTTATAGGGGTATCCGCAGGGACGCGAATGATACCGTTTTTCGCGCTTATACAGCTAGTTTGTCAAGATTTTTACATATTGTAAATCTTGGCTTAAAAATCGCCAGCGCCGGCTCGCCATGATCCAATTAGTGGCTGAATAGGGTGGATTTTAATATCAGGGCTGATTTTTCGAATTTGGATAGCGCTACCCGCTCGTGAAGCCGGCCCCAGCCCCTATCCAGAATGCGCTGGAACAGCCGCTGGTACACATTTTTCATGATCAACGCCGGCCGCACCCGGGATCGATCGCAGGAATATATTAATCGTTCCGCGTCTTTGAACTGTAGCGCCGCCATTTCGGCGATGTGATCGCACACCGCGGCCAATCCGGCATTGAATTCCGGGTTCAAAAGATCGCCCGGTTCAACTCCCTCGGCGCGCAGCAAGTCTGCGGGCAGATAAATATGGTCGCGCTCCCAATCTTCGCTCACGTCTCTTAAGATATTGGTCAATTGCAGGGCGAGGCCGAGGGATTTAGCAAGCTCGGCGCCAATGCCGGCCTCGATTTCAAATACAGCCACCGACATGCGTCCAACCGCGCAGGCAACCCGGTCGCAGTAAACAACCAGCTCATCCATGTCCCGAATTTTAAGCGCCGGAACCGCGTCCATAAGCATGCCGTCGATCACCGCGTCGAAATCCTTTTGCTGTAGCCCAAATCTATGGATGTGGACCTGGAGCGCTTCGGAAATCGGCTCGACCGGCGTGCCGCTGAATAGCGTCTCGATATTCTGTTTCCAGAGCCTGAGAGCCTTATTTTTGACTTCGATGTCATCGTCGCCATCGGCAATATCGTCGACAATCCGGCAAAACGCATAAATCGCGTACATGGCCGAACGCTTGTGGCGCGGCAACAGGCGCATGGCCCAATAGAACGACGATCCCGATTTCCGCGTTATATCGGCGACCACCTGATCCGATGCGGGCGGCGGCGATTGATCCCGGCCCATAGTCATCGGTCCGGCTCCCGGGCTGGCGGGGCTGCTATTTTCCGGTTACGCCACGCGGGCGGTTTTCCGGTCAGGTATTTGCGCGCCGAATCAATAGTCATAAGGGTATATAATAAAGCAGCAATCGGCATAAAAACAGAGCCCCAAGCAGGCTGTCGATAAAGCGCCAGGGTGGGCAGATAACTGGCCGCCATCAAGACCCAGGACGCCGCGCCGATACTCAAAAGCGCTGGCGCACCGAAGACCGCCCCCAACAGAACCGATACTGGTGGAGCCAGGTATATGATGATCATGGCGGCGACCGTTCCGATCAGTGCCAGGACCGAATGGGACAATTGCACGAAAGCGGTGCGGGTCACCATCGACCAGATATCCGATAGATGGTCGCAGGCGCGCAGGCTTAAAGAATCCCGGGTAAGACCGAGCCAAACGGGCCCATGGGGTTTGAGCAATTGGGCCAATGCGCAATCATCGATGATGCGGTCTCTGATTTGTTCGATGCCGCCGGCCTTGGCCAATTCCGCGCGCCTGACCAGCATGCAGCCGCCGGCAGCGGCGGCGATTTTGCGCCTCGGATCATTGACCCAGTTGAACGGATACAGCATTTGAAAGTAATAAACGAAGGCAGGAATTAGAAAATTCTCCCAGATCGATTGGCATCGCAACATCACCATTTGCGATACCAGAACCAGATTTTCCCCCTCCGCCTTGGCGACCAGATCGGTTACGGTATTCGCCGAATGGCGGATGTCGGCATCGGTAAAGAGCACATATTTGGCTTGCTCGTTTTTATCTTCGATCGCCTGCAGGCCTTGGTTCACCGCCCACAGCTTGCCGGTCCAGCCGTCCGGCAGCGGGCTGCCTTTGATAATTTGCACGGCCGGATCGCCCGCCGCCGCTTCCATTGCCAAGCGCTGGGTGGCATCGGTGCTTTGATCGTTGACCAAATATATCCGGTAATTGCCGGGGTAATCTTGGGTCAGATGCGCGGCTACGGCATCGGCGATATTATCGGCCTCGTTACGGGCGGGAATGACGGCGGCCACGTCGGGCCAGGGATGCGCCGCCTGCGTGGCGGCGGCAGGCAGGAATTGATCGGATCGCCAAAACGCGCCGCGAAAGACAAGCAAATAGACCCATGCGGCCAGGGATAGGCTCGCGGCGAAAACCAATGCCTCGATCATGCTCGCACCTTAACGCCACCGGCCAAGAACTGCCTTGCCTGCACCAACGCTACAGGCGCGCAGATATTGCAATTTGTTCAGCCGCACCCGGCCCGCAAACGGATCATGGCGTGCGAGCTCGCCGCTCAGTATTTGGGCGATGTGCAAGATTGCGCCGGCCTCCATGGCAAGGCGGGAGCTGGCCAGATTGCCGGTCAGCGCACCGGCGCCGTCCAACAATGTGTCGGTGGCCCCAAGCATGCGCGCATAAACGGCTCGAAGTTCTGGCGTGATCCGGTCTCCGCGCAAACCTTCAACGCTTGCGCCGGATTCCGCCATCCAGTCGGCGGGCAGATAGACCCGGCCCAGTTCCAGATAGTCCGCCTTTGCGTCCTGGAGATGGTTGAGCACCTGCAAGGCGTTGCATAGGGCATCGGATGACGCATAGCCGTCATCGGCGCCGCCGTGCAGGTCCAACAGGTAGCGCCCCACCGGCGCCGCAGAGCGCAGGCAATAATCGATCAATTCGGCCCAGTTATCGTAGCGGGACTTTACCGCGTCCTGTTTGAACGCCGATATCAGATCAAGGCAATGGCGCGTCGGGATGCCGGTGGTGATCAGGCTGGCGCGCATCTGGTGGCCAATCTGGTACTCAGGCTCGCCGACGTTGGTTCCCAAAATTGCCAGCTCAAAGCCATCCAGACGGGCAATCTTAACCTCCGGATCCAAATCGGGTGCATCGGCGATATCATCGATGGTCCGCGCGAAGGCGTAAAAATCGGCAATGTGGGGGCGCAATCCTGCCGGCAGCAACCATGAGCCAACGGGAAAATTTTCGTAAGCCGCATCCTTGCCGGATGGGGTTTCCACTTGGGGACTTGATGGCTGCATTCGGGTTCCCGAGATTGTGCATGGCGGAAGTCGTGTTCGGACAATACAGCAAACCACCCGATATTGAAGCTGGTAAGGGGCACCGGCATTGTTATAGTACTCGGCAATCATATGACTGACCACGACATGCATATTTCCCGGCGCCAGAGTACCGGTGTCACGATTGCCGGTATCACCGTTGGTGCCGGGCACCCGATTGTCGTGCAATCGATGACCAATACCGATACCGCCGACGCCGAGGCAACCGCAACTCAGGTGGCTCAGCTGGCGGCGGCGGGCTCGGAGCTGGTCCGCATCACCGTCAATACTGAAGACGCCGCCAAACAGGTCCCGGTGATCCGAGATAAATTGTTGGCCATGGACTGCGACGTCCCTCTGGTGGGCGATTTCCATTACAACGGCCACACGCTTCTGACCAAATTTCCGGATTGCGCGGCGGCCCTCGCCAAATACCGGATCAATCCGGGCAATGTGGGCTTCAAGGAAAAGCGCGATGTCCAGTTCGGGGCAATGATTGAAGTGGCCCTGCGCTTCGATAAGCCGGTACGTATCGGCGTCAATTGGGGCAGCCTCGATAGCGATCTGCTGGCCCGGCTGATGGATGAAAACGCCAAAATGGCCGTGCCCGAAGATGCGCGCATCGTTATGCATAACGCGCTGGTGGCCTCGGCGATGGAAAGCGCGGCGGAAGCCGAAAGGCTGGGTCTTGGGGCCGATAAGATCGTGCTGTCGTGCAAGGTCAGCCAGGTGCAGGACCTGATCGCGGTCTACCGGAAGCTGGCCGCGGCGGGCGATTACGCGCTCCATCTCGGCCTGACCGAAGCGGGGCTGGGATCGAAAGGCATTGTTGCCTCCACCGCCGCCTTGTCGGTGCTCCTGCAAGAAGGTATCGGCGATACCATCCGTATTTCACTGACCCCGGAGCCGGGCGGTGATCGTAGCCGCGAAGTGATCGTGGCCCAGGAAATTCTGCAATCCATGGGGCTCCGCGCGTTCGTGCCCGAGATTATCGCCTGTCCCGGATGCGGGCGGACAACCAGCACCGTGTTCCAGCACCTGGCCGACAAAATCCAAAACTATGTGCGCGCCAAAATGCCGGAATGGGCGGTGCATTATGAGGGCGTCGAGACCATGCAGGTGGCGGTCATGGGATGCATCGTCAATGGTCCTGGCGAAAGCAAACATGCCAATATTGGCATCAGCCTGCCGGGAACCGGCGAGCAACCGGCGGCGCCGGTCTTCATCGATGGGGAAAAGTCGATGACGTTGCGCGGGCCCGGCATCGCCGAAGAATTCCAAGATATCGTCGATGCTTACGTCGCGGACCATTATGCGGCGAAGCGGTAATTATCCGGGGATATGCAAAACCCGCCATTGAGGGTTGCTGGACAGCGCCGGGAACATTATCTATAAGCGGCGTCCGGTCTTAATGGCTGGATATGGATGGTTTTCCATTAGCCCAGGTAGCTCAGTTGGTAGAGCACGTGACTGAAAATCACGGTGTCGGTGGTTCGATTCCGCCCCTGGGCACCATTCATTTCAATGAGTTAGTTGAATTTTCGTCTAGCCCATTTTATAGCTAGCAACCAATTAGCAACCCATTGAAAGCGGTTTGAATGCAAATCGTCTCAAATCGGCAGTCGTTTCCGATAAGCATCGAGGATAACTTCAATCAGTTCATTGGCTTCATCACACTCAACTTTTCCTTTTTCAAGCAATAACGCCGCCAATGTTTCAATCGCATTCCATATAACAGGTTCGTCGAGTTCATCCATAACGTCGTTTTGATATTTTCGGTATTTGGCTATCAATTCCTCGTCTAATGCGTTCGGATGATCTTTGAGTAACGCCTCGAAAGTGAGAAAATCGTCAGACCCGATATCATCCTCGTCTGCGCTAGCGGGGGTTCTGATCATTTCGAGCATATTCTGCAATTCTTTATTTTCCCTCAATCCACCAAGCCCGTGAAACTTATACTCCGAAAGCCAACCTGCCAGGTTGACGTGAATTTGGTCCGACGTACGATATTGAAATCGTCTAACTTCCAATCCGGTGTACGCCCGATCATCGATCTCCACACCTTCGTGGTTTACGCTCCATCCACAGGTTGTAGCAATGACGGCATGACCCGCTTCATGATACGCCGCGCCTTCACGGATTTGCTCATGCGTGATTTGTTTGATCACTAATCGGCCCTCTAACTACGCCATCTGCACCGCAAACTATCCAGGCCGGAACGACGTACTCTGCAACCGTTTCTTGATGGCCGCAGAGTTCCGAACAGGCCCTCGACTTTTATATTTAGTCGGCGACCGCCACGACTTGGTAACCTTTCTCGCGAAGACAATTGGCTACTTCCTGATTGTGATCCTCGATTGCATCATTGGCGCCGACACCTAGTCCGACTACCGCACCCACAACAGCACCGACGACTATCGCCTCGCCGTTATTTGCAGCCGCCGCGCCGTGCATGACCATTATAGCGGCACCGCCGAGAGAACCGAGCGCGCCAACTCCAACTGTTTTAGCTGTAGCCTCGGCAATGTTGCCGCCGCGACAGAAGTTCAGGTCTAGGGAGTACTTGGTTTCGTTGAAATTGAATGCTGACCGGTCAACACTGGGCGCGGCGCACGCGGTTAAGAATGCCGCGACCACGATAGTTAATACTATTGGCGCATTCTTCATCACCGCTCCTCTCTGTCACAATCTCCCAGGCGCCGTATGAAACTTTGCACCAAGAAATAGTATCCTCAACACCATGACCTCGTCCACCAGCAACATCGAAGCCGTTGCCCGCGACATCTGCTCCAGGCAGCTAGCCCGCCACGGAGCGCATGGTGTGGAACTCGCCGCCGACGTGGACCGCTATTGGCACTGCGTCGCGGCGGAAATGGAAGCGGGATGGGTCGATGACGACGGGAACTTGATCCCGGCGCCTGATCATGATGAAGGTCTGAGAGCGTACCGCGACTGGTGCCAGCGGCACCCGGAGAGCAGGCCAAATTAATAGCAAAGAAGAAATAGCCAGTACGCTGGAAGAGACAGGCGACTACCGCGTACTTCGTCGTCTTCATCCGCCAACGCGATATCATGAGCCTGACGGCAGCGGCACAAAACTCGCAATCTTTCTCGACCTGGAAACGACGGGGCTTGATCCGGTCAAAGACGAGATCATCGAGATTGCCATAGTGCCATTCATGTATTCCAATGATGGTCGTATCTTCGATGTGCATGAGGCGTACAACGAACTTCAAGAACCAAGTGCCCCCATATCGGCGGAAATCACTCGGATCACCGGCATCACCAATGAAATGGTGGCGGGTCACAAGATCAACGCTGAAAAGGTGGCAGAGGTCGTCGGACCGGCGGCCTTGATCATCGCTCATAACGCAGCCTTCGACAGGCAGTTTGCGGAGAAGGCGTTTGATGTATTCTCGACCAAGGCTTGGGCTTGTTCGATGACGGAGGTGCCGTGGAAGGATGAACAGTTGGACGGTTTGAAACTGGAATTTCTCGCGTTGAAGAGCGGCTTTTTCTATGACGCCCACCGAGCCACCACTGATTGCCAAGCAGCTATCGAATTGCTCGCCCGGCCACACTCCCTCAGTCCGGCACGCTGGCTCTTTCAGCCCTATTAGATGCGGCTAGGCAACCGACGTGTCGGGTTTGGGCCGAGGGATCGCCCTATGACTTCAAAGATATACTGAAGGCACGCGGCTATCGATGGAACGATGGAAACGACGCCCAACCTAAATCTTGGTACAGAGATGTCTCCGAGGACGCGCTGGACGAAGAACTTTTGTACCTTCGCCAGGAAATTTACCAGCGGGAAGCGGATGTGCCAGTTGTGAAGATCACAGCGTATGATCGGTTCTCGGATCGGGTATAAGCGGAGGTATTATCGAGGGTGTCAGATTAACTGTGTAAGCGGCCATGTTATAATTTCCGGAAAGGGAGGCTATTTACATGGCTATCAAGCAAGAGATTATCGACGAACTATTATCAGATTATAAGGACCCAGAGGATCTCCTGGGTGAAGAAGGT